>DATJAQ010000057.1:0-8672 GCA_035516075.1 Terriglobia bacterium
TCGCCGGTGGCGACGACATCGGCCTTGATCTCGTCGTCCTCCGTAAACCGCGAAGCCGCGCAGTGCGGCGGCTCGCCCGCTGCCTCAGGCCTCTCGCAGCAGGGTCCAAATCCAGCCTATGAAGGTGAGAACGAGAAAGGGGTAGGCAAAGAACGGCAGCGGCGAAGAAAGGGGCGAGAGCGGGCGTCCCCAGAAAATGCTGAAGGAGACGATGAAAAACAGGATGGAGGTGACGACGCCGGCGAGGCGGACCGCGAACGAAAATACCGGCGGAATGCTGATGAGCAGCAGCGAGGTGGCCCAAAGGCCGGTCCCGGCCGCGAACGCGGGAACACTCCCGGCGAGTCCCGCCGCCGTTCCCGAGAGCATCACGGCCTCTCCGACGGCGAACATCAGAAATCCGGCCGCAACGTCCTCGTTGCCTTTGCGGAAGAATTTCAAGGCGAGCAGGGAAGCGGCCATGATGAGGCCCAGGCTGTCAATCGCCCACGACACGTTGCGGACGCTGTCCGCGGCCACCAACGTACCTGCCAGGCCGAATACCGCGCCCAGCGCCAATCCAGCGGCTGCAAGCTTGTTGAGCGGGCTTTTCATTTCAACTCCTCATCATGCGTGTCAGGGCCCTCCGACGGCGATGTTCAACACCGCGGCCGGTCGAGCTGGCTGAGGGCGAAGGCGTAAGCTCCAATGGCGACGGCTTCGCTGGTCCCAAGCCGCGAAATGCCGATCCCGGTGCGCTGCATGGGGTCGTACTGGACTTTGCGCGCCGAGCCGGGTACCGCGATTTCGCGCGCCTCGCCACGCAGGAAAATCTCCCGCTCGCCGGCATCTTCCAGGTTGAAGGCGCGGGGAATCAGACGGCGAAAGCCAGTGCCTTCGAAGTTGGAGTTGGCGGATGCCACCAGCGCGGGTAGAAAGAGCGGATGCGCGCCCGCCATGCCGCCGCCAATTACGGCCAGTCCGTCCACCAGGGTGAGGGCTTGGGCGATTACGTCGCCGGCAACTTCGCCCATTCGGCGAAAAGCCTCCACGGCCGCGCTGCGATTGCCCTCGCCCCGGCCCATGCCGATTTCGAATATCACGCGCGGCTCGGGCGCCAGTTCCGCCGGGATGCCGCACGCGCTCGCGTAGTCCCTGCGCACCGCGCGAATGGACGCGCCTTCCTCGGCGTTCGCCGACGGGTCCGCCTCGTTGCGCAGCAGCCACACCTCGCCCGCGGCCGAATTGTCGCCGATGAACAATTCGCCGTTCCGCACAAAGCCGCCGCCGAGGCCGGTGCCGAGCGTCATGCCGAACAGATTGTGGAAGCGCTTGGGGCTGCCGGCATCTTCGAGCAGACGGTTGACGTAGGGCAGGAAGCCGGCGATGGCTTCGCCGTACACAAACAGGTCGCCGTCGTTATTGATAAACACGGGGACGCCGAACTTCTCTTCGAGCATCGGGCCCAGGGCCACGCCACCGCGAAAGGCCGGCAGGTTACCGATGTTGTTGACGATTCCCGAGGGATAATCGGCCGGCCCGGGGAACGCGAAGCTGATGGCCACGGGCGGCTGCGGCAGTCCCCGCTTGATTCCCTCGAAACCCTGAACGATGTTGGCGAGGCAGCGATCGAGGTTGACGGCTTCGGTGGGGAGCGAGGTAGGTCCCGAAAGCAGTCGATTGCCGCGGATAGCGGAGAATTTCAGTCCCGTGCCGCCCGCGTCGAGCGTCATCACAATGCGCTGGTCGTGGCCGGTGTCGGTTGGCATAAGCTTAAGCGGCCTCCGCAGGCGAATTTCTGCGGAGGTTCGAGACGGCGGTCCAGGTGATGTAGAGAATGGCGGCGAGCGGCACGACAAAAGAGATCTGCACGGAGTGGGCGGCGTCCGCCAGCAGGCCCATCAGAGGCGGCAGGAAGGCGCCGCCCACGATGGCCGTCACCATCAGCCCCGAGAGCGCGTTCGCCTGGTCGGGCATGGCGTCGATGGTGATCGAAAAGACCAGCGGAAACACATTGGCAAATCCCAGGCCGGCGACAAAGAAGCTGGCGACGGCTATGGATCGCGAAGGCATAAAGAGGCCGAGCAAGCCCAGGATAGAAATCAGGCAAGTGACCGCGAAGAAGACTTTGGGTTTGATCCAGTTGAGCACCACGCCTCCCGAAAAGCGGCCCACGGTGAGCGCGGCAAAGAAGAGGCCGGTGCCCAGCAGGCCCGTGCGCGCAATATCGATGGCGAACCGGTCCTTGAGATAGAGAGGAATGCCCGAGCTCACCGATACCTCAGCCCCGACGTACAGGAAGATGGCCAGCACCATCTCCGCCACGTAGCCGTTCTTCAGCAGCGCCAGGCAGGAGCGCAGGGTGGCTGCTTGATGGCCGGCAGCCGGCTCAGTCTTGATGCGCAAAGCCGCCGAGGCCGCCAGCGTGATGGCAATGGCGGCGCTGAAAATGGGGAACACCACCTTCCAGCTCAGCCCGAAGGCCTGGGCGGCGATAACGGGAATGACGGGACCCGACATGGAGCCGATGGCCTTCACGAATTGCGCCAGCGACAGGTTGCGCGAGTACTTGCCCTCGGCCGAGACGTCGCGCATGAGGGGATTGCCCGCCACCTGCAGCACGGTGGCGCCCGCCCCGAGGAACAGCACGGCCAGCAGAAACACGGGGAAGGTGTCGAGCCCGAAGACGGTGGGGATGAGGACGCCGGCCAGCATGATCGAGAGGCCCAGCACCAGGACGAATTTCTTCCCCTTCCGGTCCTGAAACACGCCCATGGGCACCGAAAGCACTCCGAACATGATGAAGCCGGTGAAGGCGATCAGTTGGGCGGCGAAGTTCGAGAGGCTGAACTGCTGCTTGGCGAGGCTCACGAACGGGCCAGCGGCGTCGGCAAAGCCCATGGCTAGAAAGGCGAGGAAGACGGGCACGACGCGAAAAGGAGAAGCGCTCGTGGCCGCGCTGCCGGGGGTGCTACGAAGCTCGGTGGCCATCGACGCTCCTGATGATGGACTGTGGACCTTCGATCGCGGCGTCGCACGCGGACGTCTGGAGGCGATCAGCGCGACGGGGTGGCCGCCAGGGCGCGCCGAAATCGGTGGGTGGCCAGATCGGAAATGAGGCCGAGGGTGAGGAAGATCGCGCCGACCGGGAAATCCCAGCCCATCAATCCATCGCTCGAGGCGATAAGCAGCACAATGGCCGTCAAAGTCAGCAGGACCCCGCCCGCTCTCATCACCGAATGCGCCCGCCGTTGACGCTCCGGCTTGAGACCCATGAAGCCGCCCACCGCGGCCAGCAGCACCCCGCCCAGCAAAGCCAAGCCAGCCAGCGCCACGTGCACCTTCAAACCTCGGAAAGAGGTCAGCGCGGGGAACACCAGCAGCAGCACGCCGAGAATGCCTACGCTGATCTGAAGGCACGCCATCTCTTCGCCCGGCAGCTTTCTGCTCGCCGGCTGATTGCTGCCGGTTGATCCTGCGGTCTCTTCCGCGATCTCAGCCACGCCTTCCTCCTCCCGACTCACAGTACTGCGCGCTCCGCTCCCGCGCTCAGGCGCCGAGCTTCGCGCGCGCCCTTTCGCTCACGCGCTTGCCGTCCACATTTTTGCCGGCCAGCTTCGCCATGGCGGCCTTCATCACCTTACCGAGGTCTTTGGCGGTGGCGGCGCCCGACTCGGCGATCGCCGCGGTCACCGCGGCTTCAATTTCGTCGTCGCCGGCCGCGGCGGGCAGGTACTCCTCGACAATCCCGATCTCGGCCTCTTCCTTGCTCGCCAGTTCTTCGCGCCCGCCCTGGCGGAACTGTTCCGCCGACTCGCGCCGCTGCTTCACGAGGGTGCGCAGGATGGCGACGGCCTCGGAGTCGTCGAGCGGCCGGGTGAGCTCCACCTGTTTCAGTTTGAACGCGGTCTTCATCATGCGGAGCACACTGAGGCGCAATTCGTCACGCGCCTTCATGGCCGCGATCAGGTCCTGCTCCGTTCTTTGAACAATCGGCATGGCGGGCTCCCGGCGGGCCGGGCAAGTGCTCCGAAACTCACCCGCGCGAATATATCATAAGACCGGAAATCCGGAAGGTAGGTGTGCAAGCGGCTGCCCGCCTCGTTGGTCGGGTGTAACTGGCCAGTGGTCAGCCCCGAATAGTCCGCCAGAGCGGACGCCAACCGGCGGACCGCCGGTTGGAGCGGCATCGCTCGAGAGCGCTCACTTGCCCACGCGAGCCGGTTTGGACGAGTAAAGGTCCGGAAACTCTGTTTTGAGAGCATTGAGCTTAGGCAGGTCGTTGTACGCGATGTACGGGTTGTCGGGGTGCCATTCGAGGTAATTCTGATGGTAGGCCTCGGCGGGGTAGAAAGCCTTCAGAGGAGCCACCTGGGTGACGATAGGCCGTGAGAACACCCTGGCCTTGTCGAGCTGGTCGATGTAGGCCTCGGCGATCTGCTTCTGCTGATTGTTGGCGTAAAAGATCACGGAGCGATATTGGGTGCCCGTGTCCGGGCCCTGGCGGTTCAGCTCAGTGGGATCGAGCGCCACTGAGAAGAATATTTTGAGCAATTGGGCGTAGGAGATTTTCGACGGGTCGTACGCGATCTTCACTGACTCCGCGTGCCCGGTGGTGCCGCTGCTGACGATCTCGTAGTGGGCCGTGGCGGCGCTTCCGCCCGAGAAGCCCGACACGACACTGGTAACGCCCTTGACGTGCTTGAAGACACCGTCAACGCCCCAGAAGCACCCTCCGGCAAGGACAGCAGTCTGCTCGCCCTGGGGCGCGGGGAACTGCGACGCGGCCGCGAAATCCGGGACCGGCGCGCGCGCGCCGGTCGGAGACGGTCCGTGCGCGGCATAGCCGGCCAAGACGCTGGCCAAGGCTAGAAAGCCTACCAGCTCGACCGCAGAGCGGAAACGTTTTCTGGTAATATTCACAGTGACCACACTCCCACGTTCCAAGTTGCATGCCAGCCTATCGCGCCCTGGCTTGCCCTTCATACGTTAGTCAGAACGATTATTAGATCGCCCGGTTGCCTCAAAGTTGCGAGGGCCCAAGGCTTCTCTGTTAGGCTAACCCATATGAAGGAGCGTTTCAGCGAATTGACCGGGTTCGTGCTGGCCGGCGGCGCCAGCACCCGCATGGGGCGTCCCAAGCAGGATCTGCAGCTCGAACGCGAGACCCTGCTGGCGCGAATGGTGCGCCGGGCGCAGGCAGTGGCCGGGACGGTGGTTGTTCTCGGGCCGCTCGAGTGCGCGTGCGGCCTCGGGGTACGGACCCTGCCGGACGAATTACGAAGACGCGGGCCGCTGGGCGCGATTTACACCGGACTGCGCCACACGCGCACCGAGTTCAATCTGTTCCTCAGTTGCGATCTACCTTTCATCGAGGCGCGCTTTCTGCGCTTTCTGGCCGGGCGCGCGCTCGCTTCGCGGGCAGACGCGACCTTGGTGGAAACTCCGGACGGCAACCTGCAACCTCTGGCGGGGATCTACCGCCGGCGCGCGCTGGGCGCCGTGCGCCGCAGCCTCGAGAACGGAAGGAACAAAGTGACGAGCTTCTTCTGCGCGGTTCGGGTGCATCGCGTGCAATGGCCGGAGGCGGCCCGCGCAGGGTTTCGCGCCTCGATTTTTGATAACCTGAATACGCCGGACGATTTCGCCCGTGCGCGGGCGAGAATCGAAGGCGGCTGAGACCGCCAGCGGCGCGCGCACCGGCCCCGCGAACTCGATGAGCGAAGACCGGCCCTACATCCAATTCGACCACGTCTGCAAAGCCTTCGACGACCAGCCCGTGCTGGAAGACGTCAGCTTCGACGTGCGCACCGGCGAAATGGTGGTGGTGATGGGCAAGAGCGGTGTGGGCAAAAGTGTCATCCTCAAGCACCTCATGGGGTTCCTGAAGCCGGACTCCGGCGAGGTGTGGGTGGCGGGACGGGAGGTCTCGCGCCTGCCGGAGTCCGAACTGCTTAACGTGCGGCGTTGCGTCACCATGGTGTTCCAGTCGGGGGCGCTGTTTGATTCACTGACGGTGGCGGAGAACGTGGCCTACCCTCTGCGCGAGCGCGCGGCACGCGACCACCCCATGCCGGAAGAAGCTATTCAGGCGCGCGTGGACGAACTGCTCGGGCTGGTGGAGGTGCAGGATACCCGCGAGCTGATGCCAGCGGACCTGAGCACCGGCATGAAACGCGCGGTGGCGATCGCGCGGGCCCTGGCGGCGGAGCCCGAATGCCTGCTCTACGACGAGCCCACCACCATGGTCGATCCGCTGATGGCGGTTAACATCGGCGACCTCATTCTGAAGCTCAAACACGTGACGGGTCTTACGTCGGTGGTGGTCACCCACGACGTGCGGCTGGCCCGCAAGCTGGCCGATCGCGTGGTGTTCCTGGTGGACGGCCGGGTGGCGTTTTTCGGAACCGTCGCCGAGCTCGGAACCTGCGAGGAGCCCATGGTGCAGGCGTTCCTCTATCTCGATGACGTAAAACTCATGGCGTAGATTGTCCCGCAGCGCGCTCGATGAAATCCAAACCAGAGATGACGCTCGACCGCCTGCTGTCGCGCTTCGGCGTGGCCTCGCGGACCGTGGCGCGCGAAGCCATTCAGGCGGGACGTGTGCGGGTGAACGGCCGCATCCAGCGTGACCCCGCCTGCTGGGTGCGGCCGCGGCACGACCACGTCCAACTCGATGGCGAACGGCTGCGGCCGGAACGCAAGGTGTATCTCGCGTTCTACAAGCCGAAGGGCGTGATTGTGACCCGCGCCGACCCCGACGGCCGTAAGACGGTGTACGACTACCTGGAGGATTACCTCCGGGGCCTCTCAAAGAATCGAGGCGGCAGTGAAGGCGGCACGAAAGCCAAGGGCTCTTGGCTGGCTCCCGTGGGCCGCCTCGACAAAGACACGTCGGGGCTGCTGCTGGCCACCAACGACACCGAATTCGCCCACTTCGTCACCAGCCCGGAGTCTTGCGTGCCGAAGACGTACCGCGTGAAACTGAACGGCCTGATGGACGAGGAGACGCTGTCGAGCCTGCGCTCGGGCGTGCGCATGAAACGCGGCGACGCAGCGCGGCCGCTCTCCGTGCGCCGGCTGGAGGATCGCGGCAAGTATACCTGGCTCGAAATCGTCCTCACCGAAGGCAAGAACCGCGAGGTGCGCCGCATGGTGGAGGCCGTCGGCTTCAAAGTATTGAAGCTGGTGCGAACCTCCATTGGCCCGCTCACGCTGTCAGGCCTCGAAGTCGGTCGGGTGCGGCCGCTCTCTGCGGCGGAGGTCGCCGCCGTAAGGAGCATCCGTCCACACCTACCGCTTGGCGGCCCTCACTGAGTTTTGGGGTTGACACCCGCCTTTGAGGAGGCTACCGTTAGGAAGCACCCATCAGGGGGGGCGGTTCTACGCTTTCGGCTGTTCTTTTGAAGTTTTCGTGAAAGACCCACGGCCGCATCGCTCTGCAGTATTCGCGGCAACTCGAGACTGTCCATTTCGGGGGGTTCATGCCATCCAATAGGAAGTACTATACTTTCCTGATCGTGGCGCCTCACGGGCGCCTGCGCAAAATCCAATTGCCGCACTACGCCGTGCATCTGGCTCTGGTGATTGGTTTCGGCGCTCTGATCGGCCTGGCGGCGCTCGCGAACAGTTACGCGCGCATGCTCCTGAAGGTGGCCAATTACAACGACGTCCGGAATGAGCGCGAGGCCCTGAAGACGCAGTATCAGAACCTGGAAAGCACTGCCAGCAGCACCAACGCCAAGCTGACTTCGCTTGAATCGCTGGCCTCGGAAGTGGCCCTCACCTACGGCTTCGGCACCAACTCACGTCCTGCCCTGCCCCGCGCCCTGTTTGCCCTCGCCACGCAAAGCAACGCCACGTTGGAAGCGAGCTACAACGCCTCCTCTTACGCTTTCAACCTGATGAAGACCACGGCTTTGAGTGCTCCTCCCGACCCGATGATCCGGGCGCTTGTACCTTCGATCACCACCTTCGATCGCGCCGCCATCCCGACCCTCTGGCCTCTTCACGGGCAGATCACGGGCGGCTTTGGCGAGCGCATGGATCCTCTGAGTGGTGAAGAGGCGGTGCACGCGGGTGTGGACATCTCCGCGCCCAAGGGCACAGACGTGGAGGCCACCGGCGACGGCGTGGTGCTGGAAGCGGGCCGGCACGAGTCCGGCTACGGCAACGAAGTGATCATCGACCACGGCGACGGTATTAGCACCAAGTACGCCCATCTCAGCGCGGTGTACGTGACCGCCGGCGAGGAAGTGACCCGCGGCGAAGTGATCGGCGCGGTTGGAATGACGGGCCGGTCGACGGGTCCCCACCTCCACTACGAGGTGCTGGTCCACAACACACCGGTGAATCCGGCGAAGTTTCTGGGTAAGTAGCTGTCGCGGCACCCAGCGGGCCCTGGCAGCTCCGCACGCCTACTCCTCCAGGAGCGGGCGCGGCTGGAACACTCGATCACCGTCGGTCCTTCGAGAGCCGGCCCCGCCCGCCCCCTCGTTTTCAGACTCCTTCCAATTGAGACGAAACCTGCCCCCGATTTTGCGGTCCGCCTGAGGTCGGCGGCGCAACCCGGGCGCCGCAGAGCGGGCCCGGTGTCAGTGAGGGATTTTGGCCAGCAGGGCGCGCGCTTCGCCCTGCCAGGGGCTCTCCAGCTTGACGGCCTCGCTCAGCGCGGCGGCGGCGGCGCGATGGTC
>DATJAQ010000058.1:0-3393 GCA_035516075.1 Terriglobia bacterium
TTTGCCTTTTTTCCAGAAATTCACAGGATGCGCGGTTATTCTATGAGTCATAGCGTACGCAATCCTCTTGCGCCCTGCGGCGACGCGAGACCTGAAGGCTCTACCAGCAGGAGTTCGCAAGCGGGTCGAGCCAGCCGTTGACGGGCTGTCTCACAACCCTCGGCCGCCGGGCTGCAAGAAGCTGCTGGGCTTTGACAACGAGTGGCGGCTTCGCGTTGGAAGTTACCGGATTCTGTACCTCATCGACGACTCGGCTCAGGTCGTGACTATTGCGCGAATCGCGCATCGTCGTGAGGCGTACCGCTAGAGGGCGCACGAGGCAGTGCGACTCGCACTCGCCGCCACAACAGCGGAGCACGCACTCATGATCCCCCTTTGCTCAGAGGGCGCGCATAACGCATTATCTTGCAGGCGACGGCGCAACTCGACAGCGCTGCTGGTCCTCGTCGCGGTCGCCGGCCTCACGCTCGACGCCCGCGCACCCGCCAGTCCGGCGGCCGAGGCATCCTACCAAGAGCCGTTCCGGCCCCAATTCCACTTCAGTCCTGCAAAGAACTGGACCAACGATCCGAACGGGCTGGTTTTCTACAAGGGTGAATACCACCTCTTCTACCAGTTCAACCCCTTTGGCGACGAGTGGGGGCACATGAGCTGGGGCCATGCCGTGAGCCGTGACCTGGTGCATTGGCAGCACCTGCCGGTGGCCATTCCCGAAGCGCACGGCACGATGATTTTCTCCGGCAGCGCGGTGGTGGATTGGCACAATTCAAGCGGCTTCTGCCACAACGCCGAGGCGCAGGATCACTCCTGCCTGGTGGCCATCTATACGGGCTACAGGGCCGCGGCAGGCTCCACGCCCCAGAACCAGAGCCAGTACCTCGCTTACAGCAACGACCGCGGCCGCACCTGGACCCCGTACGCCCGAAATCCCATCATCGATCTCCACCTCGCGGACTTTCGGGACCCCAAGGTCTTCTGGCACGCGCCCAGCCGCAAATGGGTGATGGCCACGGTGCTCGCGCCGCAGCACAAGGTGCGATTCTTCGGCTCCACCGATCTCAAGCACTGGAGCGCGCTCAGTGACTTCGGTCCCGCCGGGGCCGTGGGCGGCGTGTGGGAGTGTCCGGACCTGTTTCCTCTCGCCGTCGATGGCGACCCGCGCGACGTGCGTTGGGTGCTGAGCGTCAACCTGAATCCCGGTGGTGTGGCGGGTGGGTCCGGCGACCAGTATTTTATCGGCCGGTTCGACGGGACCACTTTCAGCAACGATAATCCGGCGGCCGAAACCCTCTGGGCCGACTACGGAGCGGACTTTTACGCCTCCACGTCGTTCTCCGACATTCCGCCGCAAGACGGCCGCCGCATCTGGATGGGCTGGCTCGACAACTGGGAGTACGCGGCGCGCCTGCCCACCCGTCCTTGGCGAGGCCAGCAGTCGATTCCGCGTGCGCTCGGCCTGAAGCGCTTTCCGGACGGCATCCGCTTGGTGCAGGAACCCGTGCGCGAGATGCAAACTCTGCGCAGTCCGCTTCTCAGCACTGCCGGCCTTACGGTAGACGCCGCCAACCGCCGGGTTGCATCGCAAAGCGTCCGCGGCGACACGCTCGAAATCGAAGCCGAGTTCGCACCGGGCGCCGCCAGCGAATTCGGCCTCAAACTGCGCAAGGGTGCGTCCGAGGAGACGATAGTGGGCATCGACTCCGCAAAATCGCTTCTGTTCGTGGACCGCACCCGATCCGGTAACAGCAGCTTCGATCCCAAGTTTCCTTCCCGCCACACGGCGCCCCTTCACCTCGCCGCCGGACGGCCGGTGAGGATTCATGTGTTCGTAGACCGATCGTCACTGGAAGTGTTCGGCGGCGCTGGAGAGAGCGTGATCTCAGACCTCATCTTCCCCTCGCCGGAGAGCCAAGGCCTTGAGCTCTACTCCAAGGGCGGCGAAGCTCGGATCGTGAAGCTGACGGTATGGAGGTTGGGCGGCATGTGGACGGGATCGAAGCCGGCCGGCCGCTGAAGGGGAGCTCACCCGCTGCCAGATTTGGTAGGCGCCGTTCGACGGGACGTACAGTATTCCTGTACAATAGGCCCTGGAGGTCTTGCCCTTGCCCGTCGAAACGACTTACACGAATTTGCGCGCCAACCTCGCTTCACTCCTGAGCCGTGTGACGAACGATCGCGAGGTGGTGATCGTACACCGCCGTGAAGCCGGTGACGTGGCGCTCGTGCCCGCTGACGAGCTGGCCGGCCTGATGGAAACCGCCCACCTCCTGCGGTCGCCCCGAAATGCGAGACGGCTGCTCGCGGCCTTGCGTCGCGCCCAGCGCGGGCAAGGGAAGCCCCAGTCCGTGGCGAAGTTGCGCCGGGAGATGGGGCTTGCCGGGTGAGCGCCACGCCGTATTTCAGCCGCCTTTCCGCCACGACCTCCGATACTGGGTTGAGACCGACCGCAAAACGGCTTTGCGAATCTTTGGGCTTATCGAGGCAGTGTTGAACGACCCTTTCGGCGGGATCGGAAAGCCCGAGCTCCTGAGATTCGATCTGGCTGGCTGCTGGTCGCGGCGCATCACCCAGGAGCACCGGCTCGTCTACCGGGTCAGCCAGAACCGGATTGACTTTCTCCAGGCTCGATACCACTACTGAGCGTGGCGCAAACGATTTGGCGGGGAAAGGCCGGTGGAGAGAATGAAGAAACAGGTCAAAGAGGAATTCCGCCTGACGGGCGACGAGCTGCTGGACTTCGTCAAGAAGCTCATCCACGAGGGGAACGCCACCAAGATCATCATCAAGAACGAGAGCGGGCATTCCATCGTCGAGATACCCCTCACCGTCGGGGCCATCGGGGCCGTCCTCGCGCCCGTACTGGCCGCCGTGGGGGCGGTAGCCGCGCTGCTGGCCAAGTGCACGATTGTGGTGGTGCGGGAAGAGGAGAAGAAGTCTTAGCCGCTGCCGGCGCTCCGTGATTCCAGTTTTCCCACAATGAACCAGTAACAGAAAATCCCGCCGAGCAGGGTGATGGCGGCCAGCGCAAACGGCGGCGCGTAGGAACCCGTCCGGCTGATGAGGACGCCGGTCGCGAGCGGCGCCAGGATGCCCCCGATGTTGCCGAAGAAGTTCTCGAAGCCGGTCCAGAGGCCCACATCTTCGAGCGGGGCACAGCACTGCAGGATTACCAGCAGGTTACCCGTGGCGAGGCCCACCAGCGACCCGCCGACGATGAGCGCCACCGCCTCCGCCGCACTCCCCACCCGCGAAGCCGGAATCAGGAGCAGGCCGGTAAGAAAAGCGATGGTCACCACGCCCTTGCGGGTGCGGGTCTCGTCCCAGCCGCGGCGAATCAGCCGGTCGGCGATCCAGCCGCCCAGAGGCTCGCTCGCGCCGAACACGAAGAAGGGC
>DATJAQ010000059.1:0-4483 GCA_035516075.1 Terriglobia bacterium
GGCCGCACCAGCCACACCGGCTGGCGCTGCACCAGCCCCCTCACGTCCTGCCGGCGGACGAGAGGAATGTGCTCTCCGAATTTCTGCCGGTGGAGTTCGATCAGCCTCCGTCGATGACCGGACTCTTCCTCGCGCATCCCGTCAAACACGGCCGCCGAGCCGGGGAAGTCCTGGCGCAGGCCCTCGGCGTAATCGGCGTAGATGCGTTCGTCCTCCTCTTCGAGGGAAATGGCCAGGGCCAGGATTTCTTGCTCTGACAGGCTTTTGAAGTCTCGCATGGGCTGAACCTCGAGTTGGAAATGGGGCTCATTGTGTCACGGTTCCCTGCTCGGCCGAAAGGCGGCGGACGGCACCTTCGTCCCCGCGGCTCCGCCCGCCGGGCACGCCGCGGCAGCCTTCAGCGTGAGATCGACAAAGGCGGCCCGCCGATGTTACTGTGCTAGCCCTTGGATGCCTATGGCGGGAGGCCTCGGTACAATGCTCATTCAAGGGTAGGTCAGCCGATGAAGAGCGGTAAACACACGTTGGCCCGGGCAACCGGTGCAGGCGGGCTGCGAAGCCGCGCCGGAACGGACAGCGGGTCGGGGTGGGTGGCGGGCATCGATATGGGCGCCAGCAACCTGCGCTTCGCTCGCGCCGATCTTCGCGGCCACCTGGGAGCCGTCAGGGCCGAGCAGGTGCGCCCGGAAGGGGGGCCTGCGGGTGTGATCGCACAAATCAAGGCCGGGATCGAAGGCTTGGGCCCGAGCGGTGCGGTGCATCTCGGCCACGCCTCTCGAAAACGTTCGGGGCTCGCCGCCATTGCCATCGGCGTGCCCAGCGCCGTCGATCCGCGCACCGGCCGCGTGAGCCTTGCCAACAACCTGCCCGGCTGGCGCGATATCGATCTGCGATGGGCCCTTGAGTCGGCGTTCAACGTTCCGGTGGTCGTGGACAACGACGCGAACTTGGCCGCCCTCGGCGAGCTGTGGAAGGGGACCGCGAGCGGTGCGGCCAACTTTGTCTTCGTGGCCCTGGGCACGGGCATTGGCGCGGGAATCGTAGTAGACCGGCGATTGTGCCACGGGCGCACCGGGAATGCGGGCGAGCTCTACCGGCTGAACGTCGATTGGCGGCAATGGGCTCAGGTCTTTCGCGACACAGGGTACTTCGAAGCTCACGTGGCCGGGCTCGGCATTGCCGCGGCGGGCCGCCGGGCCTTGGGAACGCGCCGCCGTTCCGGCGCGCGGCGCCTGGTGGAAACTCGCGACGCACACTTCGTCTTCGAGGCTTTCCGGAAGGGCGATTCTCGGGCCCGCGCCGTGCTGGAGCGCGCCTTCACGATGCTCGGCGTAGGAGTGGCGAATCTGGTGTGCGTGCTGGACCCTGACCTGATTGTGCTCGGCGGCGGCCTCACCCGCGGCGCGCCCGATTTCATGCTGGAAACCGTCGAGCGCGTGCTGAAGCGCATCCACCCGGACATCGCACCTCCGGTGCGGTTGAGCTCCCTCGGAGACCGCGCTCAGATCTACGGCGCGGTGTTCGCCGCGCTCGCAGCCGTGGGGCGGGCGCCCACTGAGCGTGCCGTCGCCGGGGACTCGAGGGCTCGGCGCCCCGCCGCTACCCCGGCCTTGACACGGACCCAGGCCAGTCCAGTAAACTAATAGACATAGTCAGGCTTCACTCATGCGAATTTCGAGCAAAGGACTCTACGCCCTGGAAGCTATGGTTCGACTGGCGTACAACTATCCCGAGCAGCCGACGAAGATCCACGACATCGCCGTGCAGGATAAGATCCCGGAGAAATTCCTGGAGTTGATCCTGCTGGACCTCAAGGCCGCCCGGCTGGTGGAGAGCTTGCGCGGCGCCAACGGCGGCTACCGGTTGCGCCGGGCGCCCAACCGCATTTTTCTGGGCGAGATCATCCGCACCATCGACGGACCACTGGCTCCGCTCGGCGACGCGGAGAGTCTGCGCCGGCTGGTGAAGCACGACCGCAAGCACAGCGCCCTTTACCAGGTGATGCTCGACGTGCGCAACGCCGCGGCCGGCATTCTCGATCACACTTCGCTCGCCGACCTCTGCCGCCCACAAGGCCACTGACCCGTACTTCCGCCATACCAACGCTGGCGTCCAGAATTCGGGCAGGGCTGGAGGCCTCCACCCGTCCTGTGGATCCAGTCACCTGAACTCCTTTCGAGCACCACACGGTAATGCCGATAATTCGGCGAAGTGACGACATTCAGGCGGACGCCTGCGATCCCCTTCCGGGTTCAGGGGCGTCGCAAGCGACCTAAGTTACTCCCCAACAATACGATAATCAAATTTTTGGCAAGGCGAGCGCTATGGCGTGTCGTTTGCAATCCGAGGGTACCGGAGGAGCAGAGGTATGTTACGTGTTACGCTGTCCGACGACGACGCAGCCACCACCTTTAAGCTGGAAGGCAAGTTAACGGGTAGCTGGGTGGATGTGCTGGAGAAGTGCTGGAGGCAGGCCATCGAGGATTCGGCGAGCAAGCCTCTGGTGGTGGACCTCACCGCCGTTACATACGTCGATGGCCGCGGGACGGAGCTTCTCGAGCGGATGTACCGCACGGGCGCCGAGCTTCGCGCTGCCTCTTGCATGGGGAAAGGAATCGTTGCACAGATCAAGAGTCGAAATGGAGAGCCCGCCAAAAGCGGGCGCTGAAACTATGAGCATTCGATGGCTGAGTATCGGAGTGGTGATGGCGGCGCTGGCTGGGGTCGCGAGCCTCGCCAGCCAGGAGAAGCCTCCGCTCGAGCTGACCCTGAAGCAGGCTGTCAGCCTGGCTCTCAAGGAGAACCCGGAGGTGCAGATCGCAGTCCTCAGCGTTGCCGAAAGCAAGCAGGACCGCAATATTGCGCGGTCCGGATTGCTGCCTGAAGCCGGCTTGCGCCTGACTGAAGAGGTGCAGCGCGAGAACATCGATGCGCTCTTCGGCCGCCCGTTTCCGGGAATCCCGCAGCACATCGGCCCCTTTCAGTCGTTCCTGGCGGGTCCGAGTTTTTCGGTACCACTACTCGATCTGACCGCCTTCCGGCGTTGGCAGGAAGCGTCGCATGAGGTGCGAGCCAGCGGGCACGATTCGGACAGTGTCCACGAGCAGACGGTCCTGCTGGTGGTGTCGCAGTATCTGGGGAGCCTCCAGGCCTCGGCCAACGTGACCGCCGCTCAATCACGCGTTCAGCTCGCTCAGGCGCTCTACGACCAAGCGGCGGACCTTCAGAAGCACGGCGTGGGCACGGGGCTCGACGCCCTGCGCGCCCAGGTGGAACTCGAAAACGGCCAGCAGCGGCTCATCGAGGCCCAGACCCGGCTCAAGACATCGCTCTACGGGATCGCGCGTCTGCTCAACCTTGATCCGAATCAGCCGATTGAGCTGGCGGACAGACTGAGCTTCTTCCAAACGCCCGAGTTCGAGGGCGACACCACTTTGGAGCAGGCCTTCGCGCAGCGTCCCGAGATGCAGGCGCTCGGCGAGCGCGAGCGCGAGGCGGGGCTTGCCCGCAAGCAGGCGCGCGAGAGCCGCCTGCCCACCCTGGATTTGAGCGGAAACTGGGATTACCTGGGCCTTTCGGCCCAAACCGCGATTCCCACCTATACGTACATGGCGACGCTCACGGTGCCGCTCATCACCGGCGGGCGGATTCGCGCCGAGGCCGCCAAAGCAGATTTTGCGGTTCAGAGGATCGAGCAGCAGCGCCAGGACCTGCATAACCAGATCGCACTCGAGGTCAAAACCGCCCTGGCTGACCTCGAGTCCGCGCGCCACGAAGTGGAGGTCGCCAATCAGGGCGTCAATCTGGCGCAGCAGGAAGTGGATCAGGCGCGCGACCGGTTCGCAGCCGGGGTGGCGAACAACATCGAGGTGGTTTCGGCGCAAGACGCTCTGGAGCGCGCCAACGATAATCAGATTTCCGCGCTCTACGCCTATAACCAGTCCCGTGCCGATCTGGCTCGCGCCACGGGCCACATTCAAGATCTTTACGCGAAGTAATCGGAGGGCGGAGGACCAACATGGACACTCAAGTGGCTGAATTGGAAAAGGGCACGGGCCCGGCAAGCCCGAAGATGGAAGCGCTGCAACCTGTCGCGAGCGGCCCCAATCCCAAAGTCCGCAAGGCCATCGTGGCCGCCGCCATCCTGCTCGCCCTGGCGGGCGCAGCGCTTTATCTCTATTACCGCGGCCGCGTGTCCACCGACGATGCCGAGGTGGATGGACACATCGTGCCCATGGCATCCAAAGTGTACGGGACGGTGGCCGAGGTTCTGTTCAAAGAGAACCAGCAGGTGGAGGCAGGCCAGTCGCTGGTGCGGATCGACCCTCGCGACTATCAGGTGAAAGTGGATCAGGCGCGCGCCGCGCTGGCGGCCGCGGAGAGCAACGCCCGGGCGGCGGAGGTGGGCGTGCCGTGGACCAACGAGACCACCCTCAGCGGCTCCAGCGATGCCGCCGCAAGCCTCGCCGGCGCCCGGGCCAAC
>DATJAQ010000060.1:0-2571 GCA_035516075.1 Terriglobia bacterium
CCAGCGATTCGATTCCTACCAGGCGGAAGTCGTAGGCGTCCGCCACCTCGCGCACGAACTGGCGGTCCTCTTCGCGCCGCTTCTCGTTCCGCTCCTCCCTTTTTTGCCGCTCCTGGTCGTCTTCGTTCTTGCGCTGGGCCACCACCTTTTGGATTCTTTCTTCTTCCTTCCGGGCGGCGTCGCCGGAAAGCGCCTTGTCGTCCTTGGCCACCAGGCGGTGGATCTGCCTGCCATAGAGATCCATCACGTCGAAGGTTTTCGACTCGGTGGACTTCACGATGCCCTTGCCATCCAGCTTGCGCGTTTCCTCGCGTTCGGTGTACGTGTAGTCGCGCTGCATCTTGTCGTTCTTGAGATCGGCGTCGGCAACTTGGCGAAACAGGTCGCGGATCTGGTCCTCGGTTAGGGAGGGCGAACCGCTCGCCGGCGTAGGTCCGGTCCCGCTTTGGGCCGAGAGCCCTGCCGATATCACGAAGAACGCCAGAAGGCCTGGCCCTGTGCGCATCATCGAAATCATACGACGTGTCGAACAGGCAGGCGGTTCCCGCTGCCCTATCGTGGCCAGCGCAGTGAGGAGGTCACAAGTTCCAGGTGTTGTGAACGCCGTGCGAGCTGCGTGTTTCCGAGGCAGCTACGGAGTGGGGAGGAACCATTGCATGCTTGAAGGAGCGCAGCTCGCAACAGCGTTCACATTGGGTAGTGAACCGTACGGGCGCAACGTTTCAAATCTGCCCGTTTTTTTTTGTGGGGCGGGCACTCTGCCTGCGGCGGCCTCCCAGGCCGCCCCCTTCTGCTGTGTGAGACAATCGCACCCGTCTCCGCACAAACATATAAGCCGCCACCGGAGCGCCAAGCCGTGCCGGAAACCATGCAGCGCCAAAACGGAAAATTTCGAAGCAAACCCAATGGCGGACCTCTGGCCCACCAGCAAGCCATCCAATATGGTATGCTGTCTACGTGGTCCCGCAGCCTCAACTGGATGCCTCCTCCGACCTCCCTATCTACAAGCAGCTCTATACCCACTTCAGCAGCCTCATCCAATCGGGACAATTGGCCACCGGCGAGCGCCTCCCCGCCACTCGCGAATTGGCTGGTTCACTTGGACTGAACCGAACCACTGTAGCCGCCGCCTACGAGCTCCTGGAATCCGAAGGCTTCATCACCGGCCAGGTCGGGCGCGGCAGCTTCGTCAGCGTGCAACATTCTGCAACCGCCAACCGCCCGCTCAACTGGGCCCACCTCCTGGAGCGCTCCGCCGCCAGCCCCCAGCCCCCAGCCCCTAGCCCCCTCCCTAGGCTGGGCGTCAGCTTCGCCACCTCCCGCCCCTCCGAGCAGCTCTTCCCCCTCGACGCCCTTCGCGCAAGCTGCGAAGAGGTCATGGCCGGCCCCGATTTCGCCCACATCCTCCAGCTCGGCTCCCCCAGCGGCTATGAGCCGCTCCGCCGCTATCTGCTCGACGCCGCCCGCGCCGAAAACCTGGCCGGCCCGGACGACGACCTCATCGTCACCAACGGCTGCCAGCAGTCGCTCGACCTCCTCGGCCGCGTCCTCCTCCGCCCCGGCGATAAGGTCGTCGTCGAAGATCCCGTCTACCCCGGACTCAAGAGCCTCTTTCTGGAAGCTGGCGCGCAGCTCATCGGAGTTCCCGTTGGCCCGGATGGCGTCGACGTCGTCGAGCTCCAGGCCGTCCTCGATCGCGAGCGCCCCCGCTTGATCGTGGTCACGTCCAATTTCCAGAATCCCACCGGCGCCACCCTCCCCATCGCCGCGCGCGCCGCCCTCCTGCGCGCCGCCCAAACCGCGGGTGTGCCCTTGGTCGAAAACGATATCTACGGCGACCTCCGCTACTCGGGCGAAGATCTGCCGCCCATCAAGCAATCCGGCGACGCCGGCCACGTCATTCTTCTGCGCAGCTTCTCGAAGATCACTTTCCCCGGCCTGCGCGTGGGCTGGGTGCTCGGCCCGCGCGCCCTCGTCGCGCGCCTGGCGCAATCCAAACAGCTCGCCGACCTGCACACCGATCAGCTTTCCCAGGCCGTGCTGCTGCGCTTCGCCGAATCCGGACGCATGGCCGCCCATCGCACCCACATGCTTGAGGCCGGCGCCGAGCGCCTGGCCGCGGTACTGGCAGCCTGCGACCGCTACCTCCCCGACGGAACGCACTTCACCCGTCCGCGCGGCGGCATGAATCTGTGGGTGCGCCTGCCCGAGCCGCTGGATGCCGGCGAACTGTTGGCCCGCGCGCATCGCGAAAACGTCTCGTATCTGCCTGGCAAGTATTTTGCAGTCTCGCGCTTCGACCCCGGCTCTCTGCGTCTGAGCTTCGCCGGCCTCACGCCGGCTGAGATCCGCAGAGGCATGCTCGCGCTGGGAACGATTTTTTCAAACGAGCTGGAACGTACGCGGTCCAATGCCGCATTGGAGCCCGCTCCAGCCATGGTGTAAGTGGGGCAGGCTCTCAGCCTGCGGCGGCCTCGCAGGCCGCCCATTAGATAAAGGAGTATCTATGTTCCTCGACGAAACGTTTCGCGTGAAAGTCGGCCTGGCCGAAATGCTCAAAGGCGGCGTCAT
>DATJAQ010000061.1:0-5101 GCA_035516075.1 Terriglobia bacterium
AAAATATTACGAACGAACCTACCATCTTATTGAAAACATTAGCATTTCATTTTTGGAAGAACCGGGAACCAACCAAGTTATTGAAAACACTAAAGATATGGCCGGAACCCAACCATCTTGCTGAAAGTAAAGGTTATAGCTTGTCGAGAGAGCTCGCGGAATCGGCGATTTAACTGTAAGTTGTTGAAAATAATATATATACTCCCATTATTACGGTATGTTGCTGAAAATAAATGCGATATCTGGTGTGGACGGTTCAGGATATCGCTGGCGCGGGCCCCTCATGGTCTTTCAACTCAGGGCATTACCTCACTGCGTAGTCTTGACACCGCTCGCAGAGTTATGTCAAAAAGGAAGTTACACTGAACCTGACCTCCCTCGCCGGGGCTGGACCAACTATGTTTGAAAACGTGCGTGCCGACCTGCGAGCGAGCATCGCCCACCGCAAAGGGGAGTGGTGGACCCGCCATCCCAATCTAGGTATGCTGCGGGCCTTCGGCAACATCGGAGTGTGGCCGATCGTAGTCTACCGCTTCGGCCACTGGGCACGAAAAGTCCGGGTACCGGTGGTGGGCCAGTTGATCCGACTGCTGGCCGTTCTGGCGCGCCAGGCAACGATGATGTGGACGGGAGTATTTATTCATCCCGGCGCGGAAATCGGTCCCGGGCTCGTGGTACACACCTGGCTGGGAATCTTTGTAGGAACCACCAAGATCGGCGCCAATTGCACCCTTTCGACCGGAGTCCTGATCACGCACGCCACCCGCTCGGTGGGCGACAACGTCTATTTTGGGGCCGGCGCCAAGGTGATTGCGGACACCAAGATCGGCAACAATGTGGTAATCATGCCGAACAGTTTGATCATGGTCGATGTGCCTGACAACACCACCATCGCCGGCGTTCCCGCCCGCATCAAGCTTCGGGGCGGACGCCCGCAGCGATTCGAGAAGGCGAAGTCTTCGAACGGCCGGTCGGCGGCGCCCTCGCCAGCTCCGGCCTCAGGCCCGCCCCCTATTCCTGTCGAATCCTCTTCCAAGCCGCAGGTTCCGCTCGCCGCCACGCTCGCCACGGGCCAGGCCGTCAAGGAGTAAGCTTTGGATTTCGCCTGGAGCGAAGAACAGCAAGCGCTGCGGCGCTCTCTGATCCAGTTCGCTCAGCAGGAGCTCACGAGCGATGTGATTGGGGAGGATCATCGCGAAGAGTTTTCCTGGAACGGCTGGCGGCAGTGCGCCAAGTTCGGCATCCAGGGCATGCCGGTTCCGGAAGAATTTGGTGGCGGCGGCGCGGACATTCTCACCATGGTGTGCGCGCTGGAGGCGCTGGGCTACGGTTGCCGCAACAGCGGCCTGATTTTTTCGCTCAACGCTCACATGTGGGGCGCCGAGATTCCGCTCGCTAGCTTCGGTACCGATGCGCAGAAGCAGGCGCTCCTCCCCAGGCTTGCCGCCGGAGAACTGATGGGAGCCTTCGCCGGGACGGAGTTCGCGAGCGGCTCCGAGGCTTCCGCGCCGCGCATTCGCGCTGAGCACAAGGGCGGCCGCTGGGTGCTGAATGGATCCCAGGCCTTCGTGAGCAACGCCCCGCTGGCCGACGTGATCGTCGTGCTGGCCGCCACCGGCGCGTCGGGGGATCCGGCGGGCGCCACCGTTTTCGTGCTGGAGAAGGCCGCGCCGGGATTTTCCGCCGGTCCGGCTTTGCAGAGGATGGGCCTTCGCACCTCGCCCATGGGCGAAGTGACGTTGAACGACTGCGAAGTACCCGAACGAAGTGTATTGGGCGAAGTGGGCGCCGGCTCCGCCGTGCTGGCCGCCGCTCAAGATTGGGAGCGCATTTGCGTTTTGGCCAGTCACCTCGGCATGATGCAGCGCCAGCTCGAGATTTCAGCCCGTTACGCAGGCGAACGGCGCCAGTTTGGCCAGCGGATCGGCAAGTTTCCGGCCATCGCCGCCAAGATTGCGGAGATGGATATTCGCCTGGAGACCTCGCGGCTGGTGCTCTACCAGGCGGCCTGGCTGAAGAAGCAGGGCAAGCACCCCGAGCGCGAGACGGCCATCGCCAAGGCTTACGTTGCCGAGGCGGCCATCGAAACCGCCCGGGACGCCCTTCAAATTCACGGTGGTTACGGCTACATGACCGAATACCAGATTGAGCGCGAGCTGCGCGACGCCATCGCCGGCCGGATTTATTCCGGCTCCGCCGACGCCGAGAAACGGATTATCGCCGGCGCGCACGGACTTTAGGAATTGGTGATTTGCGATTTGTGATTGGCGATTGCCCAGAAGAGCTTTCAGCGATCAGCTTTCAGCCGTCACTGATCTGCCTCAAGCTGACTGCTTGCGGCTGACTGCTGAAAGCTGACGGCTGACGGCCTTTTCTTCGTCAATCGCCATTCGGCAATGGTCGAGTCGGATAGGGTTAGAATGGCATTTCTTCTCAATCAGCTTCTCACGCGAAGCGCGGAGCGATACCCCGAGCGGCCCGCCGTCTGGGCCCGCGGGCGGACGCTCACCTACCAGGAGCTGGAGGAGCGCTCCAACCAGTTGGCGCACCTGCTGCGCGAGCGCGGCCTCGGCAAAGGCGACCGCGTGGGACTCTATTTTCCGAAGGCCGTCGAGTCCGTCGCCGCCATGTTCGGCGTGCTCAAGGCGGGCGGCGTGTATGTGGCGCTTGACCCTTCGGCCCCCGCGCAGCGCATCGAGTACATCGTTCAGAACTGCGGCATCCGGGCGCTGATCACCACCGGCGACAAGCTCGGCGGGCTCCGGCCCGGGGAGATTCCGACCGTCGAATTCAGCGTGCTCGCGGAAGAGAACGCGGTGGCGGCTCCCAACCGGTTTCCGTGGCAGGACCTTGCGGGGATACCGGGATCGCACCCACCCGAGCCGTTGCAGCCCACTACCCTCGATCTGGCTTACATCATTTACACGTCGGGCTCTACGGGCAGGCCCAAGGGCGTGATGCTGACTCACCAGAACGCCCTCACCTTCGTCCAGTGGTGCGCGGACGAGTTTCGCGTGACGCACGAGGACCGGCTATCGAACCACGCGCCGCTGCACTTCGATCTTTCGGTCTTCGACGTTTACAACGCCATCGAGGCCGGGGCCTGCACGTGCATGATCCCCGAAGACGTGCAGCTCTTCCCCGCCAGCCTGGCGCGCTTCATCCTGACCCAGGGCATCAGCATCTGGTACTCGGTGCCCTCGGCGCTGGTCTTTTTGCTGCTGCACGGCCGGCTCTCGACGCTCGACCTTTCGCGGCTGCGGATTATTCTGTTCGCCGGCGAAGTGTTTCCCATGAAATACCTGCGCCAGCTCGCCGACGCCGTGCCTCACGCCGAGCTCTACAACCTCTACGGCCCCACCGAGACCAACGTTTGCACCTATTGCAAAGTGGACCGGGCGGCGCTCGGGACCCAGGACAAACTGCCGATCGGCCGTGCCTGCCTGAACACGGAAGTGTTCGCCGTGGATGACGGAGACCGGGTGGTGAGCGAGCCGGGAGGCGAAGGCGAGCTCTACGTGCGCGGCCCCTCGGTGACGCCCGGGTACTGGGGAGATCCGGAAAAGACCCGAAAAATGGTGGTGCCCAATCGCTTTCAGCCCTATTTCGACGAGAAGGCGTACCGGACGGGCGATTTGGTCCGGCTGCGGACGGACGGCGGCTACGACTTTCTCGGCCGGCGCGACAACCAGATTAAGAGCCGCGGCTACCGGATCGAGCTCGGCGAAATCGAAGCCGTCCTGCTGGCGCACGGGGGTGTGCGCGAGGCGGCCGTGGTGGCCGTTCCGGACGAGGAAATCGGCGCGCGCCTGCGGGCGTTTGTGGCGCCTCATAACGGAGGCGCGCTGGCGGCGGCGGAACTTCAAGAGCACTGCGCTTCGCGCCTGCCGCAATACATGATCCCGGAGCGCATCGAGCTGTGCGAGACGCTGCCTAAGACCTCGACCGGCAAGATCGATCGGGTGAAATTGGCCGCGGCCGGGGCGCCGCGCGGGCAGGAAATGGGCAGGACCGGGTTGTAGGCGGGGAATTTGAGAGGTCACACGCATCAAGGGAGACAAAATGCCAGATACGCAGACGGTTAAAGACCAGGTTCGACAGTTCGTGGCTGAGACGGCACAGCGGAAGGGGATTGGAGCAGTGACCGACGATGAGTCGCTCACGGCCAATGGCGTTATCGACTCGCTTGCCATCTTCCGGCTGGTCAGCTTCATCGAGGACACTTTCTCGGTGCGCGTGGCTGACGAGGAGATTGTGAACGATAACTTTAAGAGCGTGAATGATATCGAGCGATTTGTGGCGGGCAAGCTGGCTCAGAAGGTTTAAGGAGCGCTCCTCGCGGCCCGGCGGGCCGCGAGGACGAGTGGGGCCGCGGATAACTGATGTCCTATCATGCGGTTATATTTACGCGGCTCATACAGGAAATCTGGCCGCGGTAGTGTAACTTTTGAGGGCGTTTTGTCATCTGAATATATGTCGCGGTTTTTTGGGATGCGGCTGGGGCGCAAGCGCATGACGCGCAAGAGTGTAATCGCTGCCTCGCCGCAAACTTGGCACATCGCCGCCCAGAGAGGGTTTGTCCATGACTTTCAAAGCCGGGCAATATGTGCATCACACCAAGTACGGGAACGGCATCATTGTTGAGCGCGACGACGACCGGACGACGGTGGATTTCGACACCGCGGGCGTGAAGAAATTTGTAACTGCTATCGCCAGCTTTGAGGTTGCCCAGGGCGAGGCTCCCAAGAAGAAGCGTACCGCGCGGCGCCCGAAGCCGAAGACGACTGAGGTGGGGACGCCGGTGGCGATGTCGTAAATTGGCATTGCCTTTGCGGTTGTCATTTATATATTTAATAATACGAGCTACGGGGCCGGCGGGCTGTCGCGACTTGCGCAGCCCGCCGGCCTTTTGCTTTTTTGGGCCTCCTCTGCCGTGTAGGGCTGGCCTTCAGGCCGGCAGACTAAAGCGTTTTTGATTTAAGTGCTTACATATCCGCACGAGGCGAAGAAGTTCGTACACTCGCTTGGAGTGACCCCGTCGAGCAGTTTCCCGATTTCCTTCCACAGGGCTTCAAGATCGCGTTGGGCGGCCTTGCGGAGC
>DATJAQ010000062.1:0-3176 GCA_035516075.1 Terriglobia bacterium
GTCACCGCCACACTGATATGAAACCCCTTCTGCTCGCAAGCCGACAGGGCCCCCTGGGCGGCCTCGGTGGCCAGCGAGAGTGGGAGGACCTTCTGACTGAGAAGGTCCGCTGCACCTGCGGGTCCTGCGCCGAGGCCAAGCGCAAGGATCGCGGCCGCCAGGGCGAATATGGACAGGCTCCAACTCGGCATCCGAACGCACTGCATCGCGGCCCCTCCTTTTCGCTTTGGTGCCACCCTGAGAAGCTGAAGCTTTCTACCAGCGCACTCCCGATAACCAACCGGCCCCGTGTGTCCGCGTCCTGTTCGCCGGAGTCCTATGCACTGTCAGTATACGGCGCTAAGGTGCCAGACACAAAGGCGCCCCCCGCTTGCCAGCGATTCCGCAACGAACGCGGAGGGCGCGAAAGAATTTGCGTGTTTTGTGGGGCTTTGGGTTTGTGAGCGGGGTGGGTGAGATTCGCGTTCCTTTTGGGGGTCGAAAATACGGTCGGCGGCGTGACGCGGACAGACCACGCCGGGAGACCCCGACAGCAGGTCCCCGGAAGAGACAACCGAGGCAAGGCCCACCGAAGCTGCGCCGAGGCCTTTAGGGCGACAGGCTGCAGGGAGTCACCTCCTGATGGAGTTCGGACGTCATGAGGCGAGCCCAGAAAGCCTGAGTTTTGCCCCGGCGGGCCGCCGGCTTGAGATTCAGGGCGAAGAACGCATGGAACAGGTTGTAAGCGAGAAAGGCCACCAGCAGAAAGCACTCGATGGCGTTCGGGTCGTGCTTGAAGACGTGATCGGAGTGCCATTCGTTGACCAACTCGTTGAAGCCGTAATTCTCGAGATCCCAGCGCTGGTGCCCGAAACGAACCGCCCGCTCGGTGGGAACTTGGGACCGCGGTAGCGTGGTTACCCAGATCCAGTCGCTGCTTTGAGGATCGTCCTGTTTGTCGAGTTGCCGCCGTACCGAGGAAGTTTCCAGAGAGCGAATCACGCGCACGGGAACTTGCACCTGCGGCCAGGAGCACAAGTCCGGGAAGTCCCACCACCGGCAAGCGCGGGAGCGATAGCGGCCGGGTTGCGGCATTACCTGGTCGAAGAGGCCGGCGACATCTTGATACAGATTGCGGCGTTCATCTTTGAGCACCACCAGGGCATGTTTGCGGTGCGCGAGCAGGAAGTTGAAGAAGGGGGCCTGGGCGTACAGCCCGTCGCCCAGCACCACGTCGAAGGCGCGCGGATACGCGGCGAGTACGCGTGCCAATAACCGCAGGGCGGTGTCCACTTCGTCTTCGCCGGGCCGCTCGGGCTCATGGTCCAAGAGAAACCGAACGGCCGGGCGGCCGGGCGGGGCATCGGGTAGCAACATCAAGGTCACTTGCCGGTGATAGTACTGAACGCGATCCCCGGCTTCCCCATGGATGGTCCGCTGCAAGCAGCCCGGACAGTGTCGCCGGTAACTGGCGTGGCTCTCGTGGCCGTCCAGCACCGCGACGCCCAGCCCCTGAATATCGGGCAAGGCCTTGTTGCGTTTCAGGCGCTCGTAGAGGTGGTGAATGCCTTGGCGGAGATCCTCGGCATTCAGCAGGGCATGGATCCGCCCCAGGGAGTCGGCGCTGCAGGTGGGCTCTTCCAACCAGCTCTTCCAAAAGCGGGCTCCCGCGACCAG
This sequence comes from Terriglobia bacterium, assembly GCA_035516075.1. Lineage (GTDB taxonomy): Bacteria > Acidobacteriota > Terriglobia > UBA7540 > UBA7540 > Gp13-AA77. The sequence goes on from DATJAQ010000062.1 coordinate 1,657, forward strand.
GGCCCAGGCGTTGAGGCTGCCCAGGCGGGCCCAGAACAGCCCCAGCGCGGATTTCACCACTGCGGCGGTGGAGATACGGGGTTCTGCTCTCCTGTCCGAGAGCGGCGCAATGACGTCCCGGGAGACGTGAAAGACCTTTTCCGCGTACGTGATCAGGCGGCGGAGAACGGTTAGCGTTTCCTTTCCCGAAGCCGGTACCACTCCAATTCGGACACGGCTTCGATCAGCTCCTGTAGCTTGCGATAATCGTTGACGGCTTCCCGAACGCGCGCCTGCCACGCCTGCGGCACACAGATCTGGCGCAGCTTCCCACCCTGACTCTGCACCAAGTACAACGACTGATGGAGTTCGCCCTGGGCACACCGGCAATTCGGCTTGCCACACCTGCCGGACCGTTCCGAGAGTGTCCCCCGCAGGAACCACCGGGTGGTGGCGAGCTGCGCCATGCGCGAGCGGAAGCTGCGCTCGCTGGCGGAGAGTTTGGCGCGCCGGACGGGGCTATTCATGGCTTATACATTATTATTATACAAGACTACCGGTCATGTCAAGCCCCATCACACAATGCGAATTTGCTCACCGAGACTCGAAAGGCTAGAAGATGAGCGGAATCACACGGTTGGCTAGACCAAAAATCTTGGTTGCGGAATCGCTGCCCGCTTGCGGCGCGAGGGCGCGGTGTGCGATTTTCGGCGCGATCACGGCACTGGACAGTTTCCGCCTCGATGGGTACCATCAAGCAGCCAACTGGAAGAGGGCTCGGAGGAGGACGCCGATATGGACGATCAACGTGAGAGAGCGGTCCCGGTGGAGAACACGGCCCAGGCCTACCTCGAACTGCTCCGTGCCCGGGGGATCGACTACTTCTTCGGAAACGCGGGGACGGATTTCGGGCCGCTGGTGGACGCCTTCGCCCGATTTGCGGCCGAGGGCAAAGACCGGCCTCGCCCCATCACGGTCCCCCATGAGTTCGTGGCCGTCAGCATGGCCCACGGCGTCACCATGTGCACGGGTCGGCCTCAGGTCGTGATGGCCCACACGATCGTGGGAACGGCCAACTGTGCGGGCGCCTTGATCAACGCGGCCCGCGCCAACATCCCGCTCTTCATGACCGCCGGTCGCACCCCGCTGGTCGAGTCAGGTCTGCTGGGCGCAAGGGACCTCTACATCCATTGGGCGCAGGAGGCCTTTGACCAGGCCGGCATGATTCGCGAGTTCCTGAAGTGGGACTACGAACTGCGAAACTTCGTCCAGTTGGAAGCGGTGGTCGATCGGGCGCTCGCCATCGCGAACGCGGATCCCCAGGGCGTTGCCTACCTCACCTTGCCGCGCGAGATCCTGGCCGAGCCACAGAGCGAGATGAGGCTGCGTGCGGCGCCCGCCGAGTCATTACGGGAGCGGATCCGGCCGGATCCGGCTCTGGTGGAAAAGGCCGCGGCGCTCCTCGCCGGAGCCGAGTCGCCCCTCCGGATCACCACAAGCGTGGGACGGGATCCCAGCGCGGTCGAGGCGCTGGTGGCGCT
>DATJAQ010000063.1:0-20633 GCA_035516075.1 Terriglobia bacterium
TCTCATCTGAAGCGATATAATACCACTTTCTATGAGTAAATGACAACTCATGTGAGAATTTACTCCAGGCACCCGGTGTTTGGGAAGGATATGGTAAGGAGAGAGCTTCTCGACGGCTACCGCGGCGCCGGGCCGAGTCGATTACAAACCCAGCCGACCGGTACTCGCCCGCGCCCGGTTGCGGCTCTGCCGCCTTGCTGTGCGCAAAGGCTATACCTTTGCGGACCGTCGCCCCCCTCCTCTCTTCCCTTCCCCTTACTTCGCTTGCGGTCCCCGAAGAAGACTCCCCCCAGCCCGTCATCCCGATCCCGCGAAGGGGGAGAAGGATCTCGCTCTGAAATTTCCCGGCGCCACCAAGATGAGGGCGGGACTCCTCGCGGGATTTACCCTGAGCCCCCTCGCCGCGCTGACAGCCGTTCTCAAGCGCAGGGCCAACGGGCACAGAATGACCGGCTCCGTCGCGGTGGCTCTCTGAGGGAAAAACGAACCGATCCGGCGAGTGCTCGCGAGCGCGAAGAGCCGCGGACGTGAACATCAGGACCGCGCAACGCTTGTGCCCGGCCCGCTACTCCTCCGGCCGGAGGTGGACTCTTTGCGCGGTCTCGCGGAATCCAATCTCAAAGCGCGAAAAGACGAGGTTTCGGCCCAACAAGTTGCGCGCCAGGTGACCCGCTGCGAAACCCACCTGGCCGGAAAAGCTCGCGCCGGCCACGACCAGACGCACCTCAAGATCGAAGAAGTAGAAGTCGACAGGACCACCCAAGGTGGTCGCCCTGTCATGGCGGCCTGAGCTGATATCCTCGATGCCCAGAATGGCCGCGTATTCCCTGCTGAAGATGGTCCAAGTGGCCCCGGAATCTAATATTCCCACGGTGCGGGCGCGCCTTGGGCCATAAATAAGCTCCACTTCGACCGCGGGCTGGAGTCCCAGTCCGGGCACAGTCCGATAGGCGCTTGACACGGGGTAATGAACCGTCGCCGCTGGGTCACGCGGGGACAAAGCTGGACTCTTCCTTCGTTGGAACGTAATAGACGAACGGGGAGCTGATGTTCCGAACAGCGATCGCGTCCTGCAACACACCAAAGTCGCGGTGATGAGCCACCAGCGCGCCACCCTGAAGCAGAAGCCATTCTCCCCTGTAGCGCTCAAGGGCGCGGCTGTGTTGCACAAGCCATTTCATCTCGTTGGTTTCACGGCCTGGTTGTTTCTGTTGAACGGACGAGCGTGCTCCGTTGCCTCCGACCCGATTGGAATCGCGGTCCTTGCGCAGCTTGAGACGCGCCCTCACTTTCTTGACGATTTCGGCGGCATCCGGTCTTGAGTTAGTTCGCATATCGTTTCTTCCGGGTTGAGGGCGTCCCGATGTGACCCCCACCCCATCCTAAGCAAGTGTAGCGTAGTTATGGCTCGCTGGCAGATCGCCAACCGCCCGTCATCCCCTTCGTTCAGTGCCCTCCGCCGCCGGACGGCCGTCCGTTCGTACCGCCCCAGTCCCCCAGCCCGTCATCCCGATCCCGCGAAGCGGGAGAAGGATCTCGCTCTGAGATTTTGCGGCGGCACGAGCCCGACGGCGGGATTCCTCGCGGAGTTCACCCTGAGCCCCTTCGCCGCGCTCACAGCCGTTCCCGGGCGAGGGGCGAACGGACTCAGAATGACCGACCCTTCGGCGGTGGCGCCCCCAGGCAACAAAGACCCGAGCCGGCAAGCGTGACAAGCCGGGGACCTCCAGATCGGGTCCGCGGTACCGTTGCCCGCTCCTTTCGTTCCAGTGGTTTGTCAACGGATCATGCGCTCATATTCAGCGTGAGCCCCAATCCAGAACCAAAGCACCCCATCCGGAGCCTCCACGCCGACCGCTCGATGGTTCAGGCCGACCCTCGCAGACCAATATCTGCCAACCTTCTTGAAATGGAGAGACGGATGCCTTGGATCTGCCTTCAACAAGTCAAACGCTCTGTCCGCGAGGGCCCGCACCGGAAGTGGAAGAACCCGGTAGCAGGCCCAAAAGGAAGGAGAAGCGTGATGATTCACAGCTTCCTGGACCGCCCCGCAAGGTGGTCCTGAAGCGCGCGCTCGGCCAGAGCGTCTAATTTCCCGGCCTTCACGTCGGCTTCAAACTGCTCGTCCCAAACCTCGGCGTCGAACCGCGCGAGCCACTCGCGAAACTGCGACAGCTCCTCCCGGGAAAGCTCTTTGATCTGGCCCTCGATCATTTCGAGTTTGCTCATCAGTCGCCTCGGTATTCAAAGTATACCAGAGCGGCCCATCGGTCGTCCGAGGCGGACCATCGGGCGTCCGAGAGTCTCTGCCGCCCCGCGTCCTCCTGTGCGCGGCTCCGCCGCCTTGCTCTGCGCAAAGGCTGTGCCTTTGCGGCCCGTCGCCCCCCCTTTTCTTCTCTCCCCTCCTCTTCCTTCGCCTTCGCTCCCCGAAGAAGACTCCCCCCAGCCCGTCATCCCGATCCCGCGAAGCGGGCAGGCTGGCGCAGGCCCTCGGGGGCCTGCGCCAAGCACCCTCTCAAACTTAGCCCATGTTCCCCCACTCTTGTCTCCAGCCCGTCCGGAAAGGCAGAGCCTTTCCGCACAGCAGGGCGGCGAAGCCGCGTTGAGCGGGTAGCGCGAAGTCTCGTGCGTTTCGAACCTCCGCGGCTTTTCGTCAACACCGAACCTAAGAACCGCAGGGTTTGGAAAATGTACAAACCCCGCCCCACCGGACTTCGGCTGGGGGTTGAATTCCCATTACATTGTAGGTACATTGGGGTGGGGTGACTGTGCTTCGTTTTGAGTGGGACGACACGAAGAACACCCAGAACCGGCGCAAGCACGGCATTTCGTTCGAGGAAGCGCAGACGGTGTTTTTCGACGATCACGCGCTTCTGGTGGACGACCCTGACCATTCCGAGCACGAGGAACGATTCGTGCTCCTGGGACTCAGCAGTGCCCTGCGGACGCTGGTCGTGTGCCATTGCTACCGGGGAGCGGAGGACGTTATCCGGCTCATTTCGGCTCGCCGCGCTGACGGCCAGGAACGCGAGCTTTACGAGGGCAGGTGGACAAAATGAGGAAGCACTACGACTTCTCCAACGCCAAACGCAATCCCTACGCGAGGCGCCTCAAGCAGCAAGTGACCATACGGCTTGATCGCGACACCCTCCAGTATTTCAGGGGGCTGGCGGAGGAAACCGGCATTCGCTACCAAACGCTCATCAACCTGTATTTGCGCGAATGCGCTTCGAGCCGAAAGAGACTCTCCAACACCTGGGCGCCTGCCAAACCAAGCGCAGCGTGAGCCAGCGCGGCGCCAGACCGTGTGGCCGCCGGATGCTGGCGCAGTCCTTCGAAGATCTCTGCTTCGGCACTACAGGTCTTCCGGCGTCAGGCCGGTGCGCGTTGCGATTCGGCTCAGCATGCGCGGGTCAAGCTCCTCCCCGCCGTGGAAGGCGAACACGAAGTCTGGCCAGTCTTGGCGGGCAAGCGTGCGGTGGGATCCCGACTGCCTCTTAATGCTTCATCAGATTCGGAGAAGGGCAGCCAGCACGCGCTTGGCTTTGGTTGCAGGCCAGGAGTTCAGGCCGCGATGAAGGACGTTGCTAGCGACCAGGCACAGTGTCTCTGCCATCCGCCCGATCCTCGTAGAAGCTTTCCCGCGAGAAGCTCGCCGTGGGCACATCCGGTAGCCCTTCGGACCCTTCCGCTATTTCGCCGAGCATCCGATGAAACTCCTCAACGCTCATCTTGCGGTACGAGGAGGAACGGCCCGACACCGCCTCCTGAAGCAGCCGTTCCGCCAGCCTCTCCAAAGGCAGCCCCTCCGCACGAGCTTCGGCGGCCAGACGGGCTTCTGTTTCGGGGCTGAGGTCAAGCTGGACGATCATCGTCGTAATCCTCTTCCGCCTAGGATAATCGCATTCAGGCTGAAAAACCAGCGAGGCTTCACTCGGGTCGGCCGCCGGCGGGTCGCGAGGCCGAGCCTCGCGGGGAATACTCTTGTCTCCAGCCGGTCCGGAAAGGCTGAGCCTTTCCGCACAGCAGGGAGGCGGAGCCTCCTCCCCGGCGGAGTCTGCTTGCCCTGGCCATAGGGAGGCGAAGCCTCCGCCCGGGCGGAGTCGGCTTGCCTTGGCCTGGTTAATCATATAGTATGTTACTTAGACAGTATAAATGGATTCCCGCTCCCCGCCTGCGCGGGGAGAGGCTCTGCGGGAATGACCGTCGAGAGGAAGGCGAGCATGGCCGATAGACATTCACTTTCAGATGATTCGCTTCAGGGTGTCAAGGCTGCGATGAAGGCGGCGCGCACGGCCGACGATTTGCGCCGCGTGCTCTGCGTCTGGCTGCCCGCCGTTCTCAGCCTTCGCAACCGCGAGGTGGCCGCCGCGCTCGGCTGGCGCCCCAGCAGCGTGTGGGAGGTGCAAGCGCGCTACCGCCGGGAAGGATTGGGCGGGCTCGAAGACCACCGGCAGCACCCGCTCCCCGCCGGCACCGAGGAAGCCGTGGCGCCCGAAGTGAAACAGGCGGGCAGCGCCGAGGATCTGCGGCGCGTGCTGTGCGTGTGGCTGCGGGCGCGCCTCGGCCTCGATTCGAAACAGGTGGCGGCGGCCCTGCGCCTGCCGCGCGGAACGGTGTCGAGCACCCAGACCGCCTATCTGCGTTCCTGCAGGGCGGCGGGGCGGCCCATGGGAGTATTGCGGCCGGGCGCAAATGCCGCGCAGGACCCGGCCGCCGAGCGCCTGTTGGCCGCCACCGGGCAGGCGCGGAGCGTGCCGGAGTTCCGCCGGGCCCTGTGCGTCTACCTGAAAGCCGTACTCGGCTTGAGCACGAGCCTGGTGGCGCAGATCCTCGGCTGGCGCGAGAGCTCGGTGGCCCACCTGCATCGGCGCTACCGGCGCGAAGGGGAGCGGGCGCTCGAAGGGCCGGGCCGCGGTGGCGCGCGGCGGCCCAAGAACGCCCCGCCGGAAATTGCGGGCTGACCCGGATAAATCACGAAGTCGTGAGGGTGCCGCGAAAGGGCGGGGTTTCAACTCCGCCGTCGGGCGGCATGCCTTCTGGTTGTGTGATCTCGCGCCCTGAGTTCCTTGCGGTCGTGAGCCGCTTAGGGCGCGAGATCATGATTCAAACGCAAGCATTTTCGGCGGGGCTGAAGCCCCGCCCTTTCCGAGCCGTAGTGAGGGCGGCCGGGCGCCGGCCCGCCGTGCCCAGGGGGACGCGGGAGGGACCCGCCACAGCGCGCCCGCGGGGGCCGGGAAGACCCCCTTTCGTACGGAACCTCGTTAGAGAATTGCTCGTTTGAAAGCCGAGACCTGAGCGCATCTGGGGACGCGGCGGTCTTGGTGCCTGTACGGAACCTCCTGAGAACATTGCTCCTTTGAAAAGTAGATCCGGCCGGCGCAATTCGGTCGATCCGTCATCTGTGTCTGGATTTATGACCGTTTGAAGGCTGAAACAGGGCCGTTTTTGGGCCGAAGTGTCCAATTTCCGTACACATTTTTCGTTTTTCGCGGTGGCTGTAAGCGACGGAAGAAGGAGTCGGAAGGCAGGAGTCAGAAGCCAGGAGGCAGGACGGTTCGCGAGGCGCGTCCTTTAGGCCGGCTTGCCGCCGCCGCGGGCGACGAGGCGCCTCGTAACGACTTTGTTTTCAATGTGATATTTCTCGCTGCGCTCGAAGCGGCAGCCGGAACGCAAGACTCGACCCTTGGCCCTGGATGGGCCGGACACGTGTACGGTCAACCCCTCCGGGGTTGAATTGGCGTTCGCAATTCTTCATCGGTAGGTTTCACCTACGGCAACTCACGGCGTTGCCTTCCGGGCAACTCGCGGTTCACTGCGAGAGCTCCTGGCACCTAGCACATGACACCTGGCGCCTGGCACCCAGCACCTGGCGCCTGTTTTATAACCCCTAATCTCTTCATACGGTTAGGTGCGGTCGATGTCGTACTGGCGGATTTTGTAAAGGAGGGCCTTATAACTGATCTTGAGGATTCGCGACGCCTCTTTCCGGTTCCACTTGGTGCGCTCGAGGGTGCGCGTGATGGCCTCAATCTCCGCCTCGTCCTTCACGCCGCGTACCAGCGCCTTCAGGTCGTGGGTGTCGCCGGCGGCCGCGCGCCGCGCCGCAGCGGCGCCCGCCTGGCCTGGCCGGAGCGAGACGGACCGCAGGTCGTTCAACACCAGCGATTCGTCGCCCAGGATGAGGTAGCGTTTGACGAAGTTTTCGAGCTCGCGCAAGTTGCCCGGCCAGGAGTGGCGCACGCAGGCGTCTACCAGGGCGGGCGAGACGGGCATGGCGGCGCGGGCGTAGCGGCCGGCGTAAAGCGCCATGAAATGCCGCAGCAGCAACGGGATCTCTTCGCGCCGCTCGCGCAACGGGGGCAGGGTGAGGGTGAAAGCGTTCAGGCGGTAGAAGAGGTCGGAGCGCAGCTTGCCGGCCGCCAGGGCCTGCTGCACGTCGATGTTGGTGGCGGCCAGAATCCGGACGTCCACCTGGATGAGGGAGCGCCCGCCGAGGCGGGAGAAGGTCTGGTCCTGGAGCACGTGGAGGAGCTTGGCTTGCAGGCCGGGGGGCAGCTCGCCGATTTCGTCGAGCAGGATGGTGCCGCGATCGCAGAGCTCGAACTGGCCGGGCTTCGCGCGATTGGCGCCGGTGAAGGCCCCGGCCTCGTAGCCGAAGAGCTCGCTTTCCAGCAGCTCGCCCGGCAGGGCGGCGCAATTCACCTTGAGCATGGGGCGGTGGGCGCGCGTGGAGAGCTTGTGGATGAGCCGCGCCACCACTTCTTTGCCCGTGCCGCTCTCGCCCAGCATCAGCACCGGCACGTCGACCTGGGCCATCTGGCTCACCTGGCTGCGGATGCGCCGCATGGCGGGGCTGGCGCAGACGAAGAAGACGTCGTCGCTGAGCTCTTCGATCTGGTCCTCGCCGGCGCCGGCCTGCGGGCCCGGCGCGCGGGCGTGCAGGCAATGGCTGAGAACGGCGTCGAGATCGGCCTTCTGGAAAGGCTTGGTGAGGTAGTCCTGCGCGCCGAGCCGGATGGCCTGGGCTATCTTCCGGCTGTCGTTGACGCAGGAGAGCATCACCGTTTTGAGCTCGGGCCGCATCCCGCGCAGGCGCTCGAGGGTCTCAAGGCCGTCGATGCCGGGCATCAGCAGATCGAGCAGCACCAGGTGCGGGGCGGGGCCGCCTTCGAGGCGCGCCAGCGCTTCCTCGCCGCTCGAAGCCGTGGCGACGCGGTAGCCGTCAACCTCCAGCAGCGTTTGAAGGTAACGCCGCATGCTGGGCTCGTCGTCGACTACCAGGATGTGCTCCGAAGGTTTCACGCTGCGCTCTTCCTCTCGCCGATCGCCGCCCGCGCTCATTTAGAAGGCCGCCAGCGGCAGCACAAAACAGAACGTGCTGCCCTGTCCCGGCTCGCCTTCCACCCAGATCTTGCCGCCGTGCGCCGCCACCAGCCGCCGGGCGATGGCGAGGCCGAGGCCCGTGCCCGCCGGGCGTTGCGCGCCGGGCTGCGGCAGGCTGACAAAGTCTTCGAAGATCTCCTGCCGGAATTCGGGCGCCACCCCCGGCCCGGTGTCGCGAACGCTGACGCGCGCGGCGTTCGGCCCCGGCGCCGGTCGCCGGCGGCGCTCGCGGCCGGGGCCCGGCTGCCGCAGGCTTCGGCGCTCCCACCGGTAGGGCTCCGCGCTGACGGTCACCGAGCCTCCGCGCGGCGTACATCGAAGGGCGTTTTCGAGCAGGTTCGACGTCACGTGCTGAATCTTGCCGTCGTCGAACGGAAAGCGCGGCAGCGGCGCGCGGCCGGGCGAGACCCGCAGCGCCACACCCTTTTCGCGGAACAGCGGGCGCCAGTACCCGCACACCTCGGCGAGACACGCCGCGAGATCGTTCGCCTCACGGTGCAAGACGAGGCGGCCCGTTTCGAAAGCGCTGAAGCTCAGAAAATCCTCGATGAATTTGCGCAAACGCGTGCAATTGGACTGCGACTCCTCCACAATTTTGCGTTGGCGAGGGGTGAGGGGCCCCGCCTTCTCCGTCAGCAGCAGATCGATGTAGCCGGCGACGATGGCGAGCGGCGTTTTCAGTTGATGCACCGCGGCCCCGAGGGCCTCGCTGCGGCGCTCGGTCAGGTCCTGGAGCTCCTCAAACGCCCGGAGGAGGTTCAGGGAGCCGGGGGCCGGGCCGCCGGACCCGTCGGGCGAAGGCAGGAGCACGCCCGCCGGGGCGCCGCCTGCCTCGCGAAGACCCACACTGGTAGGCTCGACTTCGTTCATGGCCTCATGCCGGGCCGGCGCGCGCTTGAACACACGGCGGCCGCGCCGGGGCGGACGATGATCAGCCGCCTTAGCCTAGCTCTATCGGCGTTTTCAGGGACAACCTTGAGGCGGGACTGCGCGCCCAAATCCCTCGCGGGGAAGGCCTTGCGCGCGGGGGGCTCAGGCTGGGGAGAGCGTCGGGGCGGCGACACCCAAGGCGGGGCAGCCGGGGAGAGGCGCGCGCCGTGGTCAGCAGGCACCAAGCCGCCAACCGGCCAGAGGTGTAGGCTATCGGCGCGGTCGGGTTCACAGGGATCCACGCCGCGCGGGGGACCTCGAACCGGCGGCTGGGCTGAAGACCGCGCCGCAGCTCGGAATCCCCGGGCGAGTGCTGTCCCGGAGCCGGCCCTGCGGCGGCCAGTCTGCGCAGTCAGGCGCCCGCGCCCTTGTCGTAGCTGGCGATCGCCTTGGCTTCGTCCTCGTGCACGTCGAAGACCGTCAGGAGTTTGGTGATCTGCAGAAGGTCGTGCACCTTCTTGGTGAGGTTCAAGAGCTTGAGCTGGCCGCCTTGGTTGGAAACCGCGGTAAAGCCGCTCACGAGCTCGCCGATGCCCGAGCTGTCGATATACGTGACGTCCGCTAGGTTTAGAAGCATCTGTTTATGTCCCTTGCCGAGCAAATCGCGGATGAGCTCACGCAGTTGGCTGCACCCTTCTCCCAGCGTGATTCTGCCGCTCAGGTCAATCACGGTGACAGAGTTAACCTGGCGTACTGTGGCCTTCATGCTCACGATGCAATCCTCCTTGAGTAAGATCCGTATCAGAGTTTCGCCGCTTTACGAGGGTGACCTCCGTACCCACTCCGGGGATGTTGTGCACCTGGAAGTCGTCCATGAACGAGCGGATCAGAAAAATACCGCGGCCCGAGATCTTCAGCAGATTCTCAGGTTCCAATGGGTGCGGAATGCCGCTGACATCGAAACCCGTTCCCTGGTCCCGAATTCGAATCTCAAGCCGGTCCTGATAAACCCGAAACTGAAGCATGACCCGCTTGGCAGGGTCATTCTTGTTGCCGTGCCAGATGGCGTTAATCATCGACTCGTGCACGGCCATGCCGATTTTGTGCTGCTCCTCTTCGTCAAATTCGAGGCTGACACATACGCGCCGGACGACGTCTTCAGCCGCCTCCACGTTCTTCAAATCACTCTCGAAGACCACTTCGACGACGGTGGGGTCAGCCTTCATGATTTTGCCGATCAAAGCCAGACGCGCGAAACCTCGGCCGCCCAGGTCATGTGGCACGTAATCCTGCGCCACAACTCGAAAACTGCGGGCGCCAGCCCGCTACCGCCGGGCTAAAACCCTGAGGCGCATCGCCGCCAGGGTATTCTATTTCGAGCCTAAGCCAGCGCACACCGCCACCGCAGCGTCCGGATTCACGGCCTCCTGTTCCTGATCGATGCGCCGGGTGGTCTCCTGCTTTTCCACCGCGAAGGTCGGCCGTCGTGACCACTCATACGTTACTCCGTGCGACGAGCAAATAGCGAAAGTTCGGAAGATTCCACGCCGGGTCAGAACCTCGCGGCTCATGTCGCTCAGCCACGGGAGCGTGACCCCGATGTGCTTCGCGAACGCCGCGTTGGCGGCCCGGCTGTCGACCGTGAGCCCGAAAACTACGCTGGGGAGAGTGGCGGTCGGGACCCGCCTTTCCCACCGTCAGCGGCGTGCCGGCCACCCCCTGCGCAGTCTGGGCCACGGCCGTCCCGTCCATGAGGAGTGCCGCCACGAACAGAATTACGCTTCGCCTCATTGCGCGCCTGCAGGCCTGTAAGCTACAGGACTATAAAGAGACGCTCGGCTTGTGTCAACCAAACTTCGCACCCACTCCCTCGACGGCAATGACAGCACCGGCGGGCTGCGGAGACTCGTCACGTCACTCTGCATAAGACCTCGGCCCCGCCAGAGCATGGGCGGAACCTGTGAACCCCACGTCTCACGGGGCGTCCGCCTTGCGGCGCCGAATATAGGCCGGAACTTCGAGATCGTCGGCCAGCGTCTCCGTGATTACCTCCGGCGCCGGAGCTTCGATCGGCAGCTTCTCATGTTTCTGCACGGCAGTCCGCAGGCTTTGCTGGACCGACTTCGCGGTCATCGACACCGAGGGTGGTCTCGACGTCCCCAGCTTCTCGGACTTGATCCCGGTGGCAATCACGGTTACCTTCACCGCGTCACCCAGGGATTCGTCGTGGACGGCGCCGAAGATAATGTTGGCGTTATCGGCCGCAGCCTCTTGCACGATCGAGGAGGCCTCGTGAACCTCGTGCAGGGTGAGCAAACTCGAGCCGGTGATGTTGAGCAGGATGCCCTGGGCCCCGTTAATGGAGGCGTCTTCCAGCAAGGGGCTCTCGATAGCCTGCCGCGTGGCCGACACTGCCCGGCCCTCGCCGCTGGCCGTAGCCGTCCCCATCACAGCGTAGCCCATGCCCTCCATGATGGTCTTGATGTCCGCAAAGTCGCGGTTGATGATGCCCGTGATGGTGATGATGTCGGATATGCCCTGCACGCCCTGGCGGAGAATGTCATCGGCGATGCGAAAAGCCTCAAAAAAACTCGTCCCCTTGTCGACAAATTGCATGAGCCGCTCGTTTGGGATGCAGATCACAGTGTCGACGTGCTCGCTGAGTTCAGCCAAACCCTGCTCCGCCTGTTGCATCCTACGCTTGCCCTCAAAAGCAAATGGCTTGGTGACTACTGCAACGGTCAACGCGCCGAGTTCACGGGCCAGCCCGGCTACAATGGGCGCGCCGCCCGTTCCGGTGCCGCCGCCCAGCCCGGCGGTGATAAAGACCATGTCGGCACCCTCGAGCGCCTCAATGATCTTCTCGGTGTCCTCGAGCGCCGCCCGGCGGCCCACGTCCGGGTTCGCGCCGGCCCCAAGCCCCTTAGTCAATTTCGCGCCCAGCTGAATCTTCATAGGAGCCTGCGAAACACCGAGCGCCTGCAGGTCGGTGTTGGCGACCATAAACTCCACGCCCTCGAGGTGAGCCGCGATCATGCGGTTGACGGCGTTGCCGCCGCCGCCGCCGACGCCGATCACCTTGAGTTTGGCTCCCTGCAGAGCGTCGTCCGAGAAATCGACCCGCAGACCGTCATTATCGATGATTTCGGCCATACTTCCTCTCAAGGGGCCGCGTTCCTGAAACGCGTGGCCGCGGATGGATGCCCCCGGAGATCTCCATCCCGTGGGGCCGGGCGAGGGTGACTCGCTCACCCGCTTCGAAACATGCCCTTCAACCGGTCGGTCCAGCCCCCATCCAGGGGATCCTCCAGAACGCGTCGGTGGTTGCCATAGAGCACAAGTCCGACCGTAGCGGCGTACGCTGGGTCGGGCAGGATATCGCCCATCTTCTCGATCCCGGATGGCTGACCGACACGCACCGGCATCTCGAGCGCCCGCTCCGCGATCTGCGCCAACCCCGCCAGCTTGGCTCCGCCGCCTACCAGTACCAGCCCAGCGCCCAGTTCCCGGTCAAAATGCGAGCGTGCCAGCTCAGCAGCCGTCAGCTCCATCAACTCCGCCGCACGCGGCTCGAGGATCTCCCCCAACATCGAGCTTTGAATCACCCGGGGCGGACGCCCGCCCACGCTCGGCACCTCGAAGCTGGCCGAGACTTCGGTCGCCTGGCTATCCGTCCAAGAGAGTTTCAGCCTCTCCGCCTCCGGCACCGGCGTCCTCAGACCTACCGCCACGTCATTGGTGAAATATTCACCGCCCACCGGAATAGCGGCCGTATGGCGCAGGCTGCCTTCGTGATACACCACCAATTCCGAGGAGCCGCGGCCCACATCGAGCAGCGCCACGCCCAGCTCGCGCTCGTCCAGCGTAAGGCAGGCTTCGGCCGCCGCCAAGGGCTCGAGCACCGTATCCTTCACCGCGATCCCCGCGCGATTCACCGCTGTCACCAGATTCTCGTGGGCGATGCTGGACGCGGTGACCAGATGCACATTCACCTCGAGTCTTGTCCCCACCATACCGCCCGGATTGCGGATTCCGTTCTGCGAGTCGAGCAGGTATTCTTGTCGCTCAGCGTGAAGCAGCCGGCGGTCCGGGGGTAGCGCGATCTGCTGGGCCACTTCAAAGACCTTGCGGATGTCCTCGGCTGTCACCTGGCGGCCGCGCCCGCCCAAACTGATGGCGCCGGTCGAATTAACGCCCTTAAGTTCGCCGCCCCCCACCCCAACATAGGCTGTGTCCACCGAGAAACCGGCCGCGTCCTCGGCACTCTCCACGGCTTTCTTGATAGCCAGCACGGCCGAGTCGAAATCGTTGATCGCGCCACGGCGCCAGCCCCGGGATTCCGCCACTCCAACCCCGGCGACTTCGAGCTTGTGCTTCTCCGTCGGGCGACAGAGAAGGGCGCACGTTTTGCTGTCGCCTAAGTCGAGACCCGCGATGTAAGGAAGCCTGCGCGCCATACGATTTTAAGCACGAGTCGGGTTTGGTCGGCAATGAGTGTGCGGCGCAGCGGCGGCGCGTACTTAAGACGCGGCACCTCAGGGCACCGGAGTTTTCGTTCCCGCAGTGACCTGCGCCGGTTCCTTCGGACTCACCACCACCTGGCCGCGGTATCTCAGGTCCACAGAGTCAACGGCCGGGGTGGTCCGCTCCACTTCGGGGAGCAGCGAAAGAAAGGTGCGGAAGCGCTCGCCGTAGTCCCGGTTGCCGAAATGGACCAGAATGGACTCTTGGCCTTGTACCAGCACTGCCTTGAGATCCGCTTCGTCCGAGAGATTCACTTCGGAGACGAGCCAACCGGCCCCGTGAGCCTGCGCTTTCAATTCTTGCGCGAATTGATTGAAAAGGGCAAGGCGGGCTTTTCGGTCTGCCGGAGTCATGTCGGGATCGACGCCCGAGACCACGGGAAAATCAAACGAAGCCTCGGCCGGTCTGTCGAGCAGAAAACCTTCCCCGTCCACCAGCCTCAGCCGGCCCTGAAGGCCAACGTAGGCGACCGGCACCCGCTCGGTCACATCCACTAGAATCCGGTTGGGCGCAATCCGGAGCACGCGCGCCGACTGCACCCACGGGATGGCCTCAACCTGCCGCCGCGCCTCGCCCAGAGAGAGGCGGAAGACGTTGGGCTCCGCCCCGGCTCCCAGCGCGTTTGCCACGTCGGCGCAGGTCACATAGTGGTTGCCGCTCAACACCACCGCGTCCGAGCCCGCCAACGCAAACGCGGGCGCCTCCAGAACGAAACGGACAAGCAGCGCCAACAGACAGGCGGCGGGCAGGATCACCAAGACCACCCAGCCCGTCCAGCGCACCAGGCGTCTGAGCCTTCCGAGGGGATGGTGCCGGGAAACGGCAAGCCCCCTGGAGCGGCGCCGATATATGGAATCCGCCTCCGGGGCTCCGTCGTCCACCCAAGGAGTGTTATAGGCCATCTTGAGCTTCTTCCCCGGCTACGCGCCAGCCCGGGCCTTCTCGCGAACCAGCTCCTGCGCCAGCGATTCCCCTACCTTCCACACGTTGCCGGCGCCGATCGTCAACACCATATCGCCTGGCCTCAATTTGCCGCGCAGCTCGCCGATCAGCAGTTCGCCGGAAGGAACGTATTCGGCGCGGTCGAAGCCAAGCTCGTGCATTCTCGCCACCAGGCGCTCGGACGTGATTCCCGGAATCGGCGGTTCGCTGGCGGGATAGATATCGAGCACGAAAACGCGCTCCACGCCGTCGAAGCAGCACGCAAAGTCGTCCATCAAGTACTGGGTCCGGGTGTAGCGATGGGGCTGAAACACCACCCAGAGCCGCCGGGCTCCAGCCTCGCGAGCGGCGGCCAGTGTGGCGCGGATCTCGGCGGGATGATGCCCGTAGTCGTCCACTAGCGTGATTCCGCCGGTCTGCATCTTCACCTGAAATCGCCGGTCGGCTCCGCGGAACCCCCCGAGCCCTCGCCGGATATCGTCCGCCGTGAGCTCGAGCTCCAGGCCTACCGCAGCGGCAGCGAGCGCGTTCTGCACATTGTGCCGGCCCGGTACGGCCAGCCTGATCCGGGCCACCGGGCGGCCCTTGAGAACGATGTCAAACTCCGAACCCGCAGCGCCGGTCGCCAGGGACACTGCTGTGAGATCCGCGCCTTCCTCGATGCCGTAGGTCACGAGCCGTCGCTCGAGCTGCGGCCGGATCTTCTCGAAGCTGGTCCGCCACGGCGGATCCACGCACGCGATCACAACGCCGTAGAACGGGACGCGGTTCATGAAGGCGGCAAAGGCCGAGGCGATCTCGTCGAGGTCGCGATAGTGCTCGAGGTGCTCCCGGTCGATGTTGGTGACCACGGCGATCGAGGGCAGCAACTGGAGAAAAGATCGGTCGCTCTCATCCGCCTCCACCACCATCAGCTCACCCTTGCCCAGCCTGGCGCTTGACCCGAAGTGGTCCAGCCTGCCACCGATGATGGCCGTCGGGTCGAGACCGGCTTCCGCCAGCATCACTGCGATCATGGAGGAGGTGGTGGTTTTGCCGTGAGCCCCCGCCACCGCCACGCTGAATTTCAGCCGCATGAGCTCGGCCAGCATCTCCGCGCGCGGAATCACGGGAATCTCGAGCCTGCGGGCCTCCAGCACCTCCGAGTTGTCCGCTCGCACCGCAGACGAGATGACCACCACTTGCGCACCACGGACACAGTCCGCCGCGTGTCCCTCATTGAATCGCGCGCCAAGCCTCGCCAGACGCTCGGTGACAGGGCTCGCCTTCAAGTCCGAGCCCGAGACCACGAAGCCCATGTTAAGCAGCACTTCGGCGATCCCGCTCATACCGATGCCGCCAATCCCCACGAAATGAACCCTGCGAATCTTACCGAGCACTTGATCGGTCCTCTCGGGTGTGGCCGCGCCTTCGCCTGGCGGCCAAGGCCTCAACGAGGTCGGCGATGCGGGCGGCGGCGTCCGATCGTGCCAGCGTGCGAGCGGCGCTCTCCATCTCGAACAGTCGTCCGGGCGAGCCAATCAGATCGTCGATCTCCCCCAAGAGGCGCTGCGCTGTGAGAGTCGCCTGCTCAATCATCCGGGCCGCCCCGGCCCGCTCCAGGGCGCGGGCGTTGCCGAGTTGGTGCTGATCGGTAGCGCCCGGGAATGGCACAAGCACAGCGGCCTTCGCAGCCGCGGTAATCTCGCCCACCGTGCTTGCGCCCGCGCGCGCGATCACGAGGTCCGCGCGGGCGAACATGCCGGGCATGTCATCGATGAAGGCGGACACCTCGGCCGGTACGTTGGCTTTTCGGTAGGCTTCGCGCACGACGCTCGCGTCGCGCTCTCCGGTCTGGTGGATGAAGCGCAGCGGCCGCGAAGCCAGCAGGGGCAGGCAGTCGACAAAGCAGCGATTGAGCGCCGCCGAGCCCTGGCTGCCGCCGAAAACCAGAACGGTGAAGGGCGGGCGGTGCTGGCGCGGCGGCATATTGAAAAACGCCCGACGAACGGGCAGACCGGTGAGGCGCGCCTTGGCCCCGAACGAGCGCGCGGTCTCTTCAAAGCCGATAGCCGCTAGCGTTACGAAGGGCGCGAGGGATCTATTGGTAAAGCCAGGCGAGGCGTTGGGCTCCACCAACAGCGTCGGTATGCGCAGGAAAGCCGCCTCCAGCATGACGGGGCCCGCGACGTAGCCTCCCATCCCGAGCACGACTTCCGGACGGAACAAGCGCAGCACACCGAGCGCTTCCAGGAAAGTTCGCGGCAGGACGGCGGCGTTCTTCACCATGCGCCACCCGGCGATGCCTTTCAAGCCGGCCGCGGCCAGCGCGCGGTACGGAAAACCCGCTCCCTCAATCAGCCGAGTCTCGAGGCCCCGGGCCGTGCCGAGAAACTGCAGAGCGGCCGCGGAAGACCGGCCGCGGCGCACCAACTCTTCGGCCACCGCCAAGGCGGGAAAGATGTGGCCCCCGGTTCCGCCTGCCGCAACGAGCAGGCGCACGGGCTCGGACGACCCCGCGGAGGCCGGTGCCTCGGGACCGGGCTGGTTTCGAGGGTCCGGCCGCGCCGAATCCACAGGTGCTTCCGTATTGGCCACCTCAAGTAGCATGCTGGGATATGTTCAGCAACACGCCCACGGCCATCAGTTCCATCAAGAGCGACGATCCCCCGTAACTCACGAAGGGCAGTGGAATACCCTTGGTGGGGAAGAGACTCAACACCACGCTCATGTTCACGAGCGCCTGCCCCACCAGCAGCGCGGTCAATCCCACCGCCAGCAAGCGGCCGAAACCGTCCTGGCAGCGTTTGGCCGCCCGCAGACCCCGCCAGAGAATCACCGCGAACAGCGCCACCACAAATAGCGCGCCCGCCAGACCCAGCTCCTCACCGATCACTGCGAAGATGAAGTCGTTGTGAGGCTCCGGTAGGTAGAACAGTTTCTGTTTGCCCTCCATCAATCCCACGCCGTTGATGCCGCCGACGGCCACGGCAATCTTCGCCTGCAGCGCCTGAAAGCCACTGCCCAGCGGATCCTGGTTCGGATCGAGGAACGCTTGAATCCGCTTCCATTGGTACGGCACGCGATAAACCAAAAGATAGAACGCGGGTACCGCCGCCAACGCCGCGGCGCCAAAGTAGGTGAGTCGGAGCCCGGCCACGAACAGCATGGCGGCAGCCACAAACAATATCGCCAGCGAGGTGCCGAGATCGGGCTCCTTCAGCACCAGTGCCACGGTGAGGCCCGTCAGCAGACCCAGGGGCGCCAGAGTGTGGGCGGCGTCGTTCACCTGCCCACGGCGCAGATCGAGAAAATAAGCCAGGAACAACACCAGGGCGAGCTTGGCAAATTCGGACGGCTCGAAGCTCAGTGCGCCCAGGCGAAACCAGCGATGCACGTTATGATTAGTGCCGGAGGCCAGCGCCCCAACCAGCAGGACCAGTTCGAGACCGACAGCCGGGAAGACTACTCGCGGACTCCCTAGTCGCCGGTAATCGAGATTCATCAGGACCACGAGGAGCAGGAAGCCCGCCGCCGCGAATATGAGCTGCCGCGCCGCAAAATAGTAACTACTGCCGTAACGCTGCGCAGCCATCACAGCCGAAGCGCTGTAGACCATCAGGATCCCGAAAAGGACCAGGATCACAACAGCTCCGAACAAAATCTTGTCAGACTCTAGCTTTCTTGCCATGGAAGTCCCGCAAAAAGCTGCTTTCGAGGCCGCGCTCCCTCAGACCGGCCGATTCTCCTTACATGCCCGGGAAGCGGTCCTGGCTCTCATCATCGTTCCGGAGCGATGTCTCGGCTGCCACCTTCGAACGCTTCGGGCGCCTTTTTCCCGGCTGGCCCGGCGGCGCAGGCGAAGAGTGCACCTCAGGCTGAACGCCTGCCGTTGCGGCCCGATCTTCAGTTGAAGCCGAGGGAATCTCAAATATAAAGGGCTCGCCGGCCGGAACGGGTGAACCCTGCCCGGCCTGAGCGGGCTGCCCAGACTCCGGCTCGTCGGGTCGCACCAACTCCACATCGTCAATCGAGACCGCCGGCTCGAAGTCCAGTGGCGGACGCTCTTCGGCGTCCATTTCGTAAACATAGACGCGCTTCGGCAGCGCGATGTCGGCATTGTTGCGCCCGGCGCGTGGTCTGTCGGGAGATCCGGTTGACCCGGCAAGGAGGGGCAACACCGGCTCCTCAGGCGTCGCTCCGGACGCGCCCTGACGTTCTGTCTGAGTGGCGGCCGTCGGGGTGGCTAGGATAATCTCTTGCGCATCGGGGGCGACTGATGGATATACTCCAGCCGCCAGTGCCTCCAGTGAACCAACGGCGGAGACTTGCTCGACGGCCTGCAATTCACTCGTGCGCCCCGGCTTTGGCGACTCACTCGGAAGCAGCAGTGCAGGCGCGAAGGCATCATTCGAAGGCACCGGTTGAGGTCTCGGATCGTGCGTCGTGACCGTCGTTTGCCGAATGTCGCGCCCACGTCTTCGTTCGGCCTCGAACACGGAGCGGCGCGCGCGTCCCGTCTCTCCTTCACGCGCCAGCGCCTCCACGAGCTCCTTGAAAGCGCGCCCGCGTTCTTCGAAGTCGGTGAACTGATCGTAGCTGGAGCAAGCTGGTGAGAGCAGGACCACATCGCCCGGCCGGGCCCGTTCGAACGCGCGGCGGGTTGCAGTCTCGAGGTCGCCTGCCTGCACAACATCGGCCGCCCCGGCAAGCTCGCGTTCAATGCGGCCGGCGGCGGCACCTATCAGCAGAACCTCGCGCACGCGCTCGCGAAGAAGCGGGATGAGCGGGGCGTAGGGAGCGCCCTTGTCTTTGCCCCCGAGGATCAGGTGAACGCCACGTTCGAAAGCTCCAAGCGCCTTCATGGTAGCGTCCACGCTGGTGGCCTTGGAGTCGTTGTAAAACTCGACGCCCAGCACGTCGCCAGCGTACTCCAGGCGGTGCTCCACACCGCGAAACTCCCGGACCGCCCTCGCCACGGCGTCGAAGTCAGCGCCCACCAAGCAGGCGGCGGCAGATGCGGCAAGGACGTTTTCCAGATTGAAATCGCCGCGCAGCCTCACGTCGCGCGGAGAAAAGAGATCGCGCTCCAGATGCCCCACCCGGTACACCACGTGCCCCTGAGAGAGCAGCACGCCTTCGGGAAGTTCGCGGCTGCGGCTGAAAAAGATCTTGCGCGCGGGAACCCGTCCCGGTTCCTCAGCCAAGGCCGCCACGGCGGCGTCATCGGCGTTCAGCACCGCGTAGTCGGCGTCGGTCTGGTTGCGGAGGATTCGCGCCTTGGCCTCGCGGTAAGCCTCGAATGAAGGGTGCCGGTCAAGGTGGTTGGGCGTGATGTTCAGAAGCACGGCCACCTGCGGATGCAGGCACTCGGTGCCTTCGAGTTGAAAGCTGCTCAGCTCAGCCACTACGGCGCTTTCCTCCGTCACCTGATCCACCATCGAAATGAGGGGCTTCCCGATGTTACCGCCGATCCAGGTGGAAATCTCCGAAGCCTCCAGCATGCGTCCGATCAGCGAGGTAGTGGTGGTCTTGCCGTTCGAACCCGTCACCCCCACCAGGCTGCCCTTCAGGTACCACCCCGCAGCCTCGACTTCCGCCACCACCGGGACTCCCCGTGCGCGCGCGGCCGTCAGCGCCGGAAGGTCCCGGGGCACGCCCGGGCTGGCCACAATCAAGTCCTGGCGCAGGAAGGTCTCGGCGCTGTGCTGGCCGAACTCGAGGCCGATCTGGTGCGCGAGCAGTTCCGGGATCTGGTCCGCGAACGACCACGGCGGGCGCGAATCCGAGGCCGTCACCACCGCCCCGCGCCGGCGAAAAAAATCGGCGGCCGCGCGCCCGCTGCGCGCCAAGCCCACCACCAGCACGCGCTTCCCCTCCAGGTTCTGCATCCGAGCTCGAAGCGATTCCCGTTGGCTCACGTTTTCCGGCTACCCGGTCCAGTGCCGTCCCCATCGGCCCACCGGCTCCGCACCCTGCATTCTACCGCCCTCGGGCGCAAGCGAACAGCGGCCCCATCAGCGCAGCTTCAGTGTGGTCAGCGCGAAGAGCGAGAACACCAGGGCCACAATCCAGAAGCGGGCGATGATCTTCGACTCCTTCCATCCCTCCAGTTCGAAATGATGGTGGATGGGCGCCATGCGGAAGATCCGCCGGCCGCTGGTTTTGAACCAGACCACCTGCAGGATCACCGAGAGGGCTTCCAGCACGAAGATTCCGCCGATGAAGGGCAGCAGAAGCTCCTGCTTGATCATCACGGCGACGCACGCGATCGAGCCTCCGAGCGAAAGCGACCCCACGTCGCCCATAAAGATCTCGGCGGGGTATGCGTTGTACCAGAGAAAACCCAGACTCGAGCCCACCATGGCACCGCAAAAAGGGGTGAGCTCTGCCACGCCCGGCATGTGCTCCACATCGAGGTACTGCGCCGCCACCGCGTTGCCGGCAAGATAGGTCAGCGCCGTCAGGGCTGAAGCGGTAATAATGACGCATCCGATCGCCAGGCCATCCAGCCCGTCCGTCAGGTTGACGGCGTTGGACGAGCCCACCAGCAGAAAAGCCACAAACACTAGAAAAGGCAGAAAGGCCAGCGGATACGTCCACGGGTTGTGAAGTAGCGATGAAATCAGGAAGCTGGGATGAATCTGCTTGACGAAAGGGAACGTCAGGTCGGTGGAATACCGCCCCTCCACCGACAGCAGCATAAGAACCACGCCAAAGCAGACGCTCACCAGGATCTGCAGCATCATCTTGGTGCGACCGGTCATTCCGAGGTTGCGCTTCCTCCGCAGCTTCTGGTAGTCGTCCCAGAAACCGATGCTCCCGAAGGCCATTGTCACCAGCAGCGCCAGCCACACGAAGGCGTTGCTGAGGTCCGTCCAGAGCAGCGTCGGCAGCAAGATGCAGGCGTTGATCAGCACGCCGCCCATGGT
>DATJAQ010000064.1:0-25114 GCA_035516075.1 Terriglobia bacterium
CGCGCCGCCACCCGCCAGGCGCCCGTGACCTCGCCATCCCGCACCAGAAACACCTCGTCGTGCATGTTGACGCAGGTGCAGACGTGGTTGGGGATCACGGTCACCACTTCGCCCACGTGGAAGCGGTGGGCGGAGTTTGAAATGTCGAGGTAACCGTGCTCCTCGTTCAGCTTGATGAGCCGGGCGTCGGGCGCTTCCACCACGTAACCGTAGCCGGACTTCGGCCCGGAGCCGAGCGTGTCGGAGGAGAGCGTCTTCGAGCCGGCGTCGATAATGGCGCGGCCCGGGACGGCGGTTGAAACCACGGTGGCCACCACTCGCGCGGCGCAGTCCTCGAGGCCGCAGACGCCCTGATAAAAGGTATTGAGATCGTTGTAGACGTAGGTGCCCGGTCTGATTTCGGTGAGGCCGGCGATCTGGCCGGCGAAGGGGGCTGAAGGCGTCGAGCCCCCGGAAACAATTTCCACCGGCATTCGGGCTTCGGCGAAGGCGGCCAGGGCGCGCTCCACGCGTTCGGCCACGCGGCGCGCCTCGCCGCGCCGCTCCTCCTCGGTGCCCCAGATGCTGCCAAAGTAGGTCATCAGCCCGCGAAACTTCAGGCCGGGCAGCGCCTCCACTTTGCGAGCCAATTCCACACAGGCGGGGCCGGGCTCCAAGCCGCAACGCCCGAGGCCGGCATCGAACTCCACCAACACTCCAACGGACGCGCCCTGGGCGCGGAGGGCGCGCGAGAGCTCCACCGCCGTGGCCTCAGCGTCGAGCGCGATCAGCATTTTAACGTTGCGAGCCAGGGTTGCCAGGCGGATGAGGTTGCCGTCGCCCCACACCGGGAAGGCCAGCAGAATCTCGCTAAAGCCCGCCGCCGCCATCACTTCCCCCTCTCCCACCTTGGCCACAGTGAGACCCGCCGCACCCCGATAGACCTGCATTCGGGCCACTTCCGGCGTCTTGTGGGTCTTGACATGGGGACGGAGGGCGAGCTTCTGCTCCGTGCAGTAACGGGCCATGCGGTCCAGATTACGTTCCACGACCGCGAGATCGATGGTCAACGCCGGGGTCGGCACGTCGCGCAATTGCATTGGAATACCCTCCAAGCGCCCGCGTGTCCTTGTCACTGATGCTGACGGCTGGGCAGAGGTGGTCCCGGGCCTCCCGGTCCCGGTCCCGGCCCCACGGACATGGTCAGCTTTGCCTGCACTCTCGTTCTGCAGCTCTGCGCAAGAATTCGTGGGCGACCGCATTTCAGGCGACTTTCTTCAAGGTGATGCATTCGATTCCGCTTGCAGCCTTGCGCTGCGCCGTCAGGCACAGGCAGCGAATTCCTGGCATCGTCGCCGGCGCCCGAGCACTGGTCCTTCGTTATCAACCCGATCTTCGCACCGCTTTTGCCGGGCTTTCATGCAACTAACTCATTCCGGAAAACTTAGCAGATTCGCACTTTCGTCCCATCTTGCTTTGTGTAAAACTCAAGATCGCTTGATCCAACTGATTTCATGCAACTTAAGCGACTCTCACTGACTCCTGTCCCCTGACTTCTGTCTCCTTCTCTCTATCTTCCGGCTTCTCGATTGGAGCCGTTTACTGATTCTAAAGCACATAGTGGCTTCGTTCCGCGATTTCGACCCTATTTTCCGCGTGTCCCCCCGGTGGTTCCCTCCAGGCCTGCGGCTTCTCACGTCTGTCTCCTGACTTCTGTCTCCTTCTCTCTATCTTCTGGCATCTCGTTTGAAGCCGTTTACTGAATCTAAAGCACATAGTGGCTTCGTTCCGCGATTTCAACCCTATTTGCCGCGTGTCCCCCCGGTGGTTTCCTCCGGACCTGCGGCTTCTGACTTCTGTCTCCTGACTTCTGCCTCCATCTCTCTATCTTCTGGCATCTCGCTTGGAGCCGTTTACTGATTCTAAAGCACATAGTGGCTTCGTTCCGCGATTTCGACCCTATTTTCCGCGTGTCCCCCCGGTGGTTCCCTCCAGGCCGGTGGCTTCCGCCCTGTGACTTCCGCCAACCTCCTGATTCCAAAAGTGCGGTGAAATTAGCAGTCGCATCTTGCTCAATCCGGCCCCGCCGGAGGCTGGGCTGATAACGGACCACGGACAACGGACCCCAAAACCACGGACAACGGACCACAGAATCCAGGGCCAGCCTAGCACGGTTCCGGAGGGCTGTGGGGACAAACGGGACGAATGAGACAGTTTATTTTTGTATTTAGTTTCAGTAGGATGGGCTGTGAAAAAGTGACGAATGCAGAGTTCTCAAACTGCGCGGCCCTGCCGTGAGCGCTCGCGCTCCGGGGACAGTCTGCCCGCCTGCCACTTGCTCAATGAGGGCCGATTTCCGAAAGCCTGGGATGATGTGAGGGTGGGCTGACGGGGCGGCAGGTTCGTCGCCCCGCATGGGGTAGTTGGAGCTGTCGCGCCTGTTCCGGCCGCTACTGATGAATCAGCCGGACGGGTATTGTCGTCCCTTCCGTAGTAATCGGCGGAGGGTTATTCCCGGATGTCCCACAACCGCCGATGGTCAGGATCACGGTGTCGATCAGGTCAGAATTCCCATGATGATTGGCATCCTGGATAAAGAGGTTCATGAACCCGATCACATACACCGTTGAGCCTCCCGAATCCAGCGCGTGGCCGTCGTACACCACAACGTTCGCGACCGAGGGGCTGGGGCCGTAATAGGTTTTACCGACTAAGCCAGGATTGGGGTTGTTGGATCCCCCCGTAAACGGGAACGGGGTCGAAGTGCATGCCGGGGTGGTGGTCGGGCTGCAAATCGTGTCCTGGCCGTTCCCAGGCCCGTCGCCGTCGGCGTTGATGAGAGCGTTGATTCCCTGGTCAGTGGGCCCGACCTTTTTGCCGTTGGCGGTGTTCAGTGGGCTGGCGCAGGAGATTTTCGTCGGAGCGCAGGTTTCGATGTATTTCCTCAACTCGGCGCCGCTGTTCCCGGTGAAACCAATCAGGTACCACTGGCTGGGACTGGCCTCGCTGTGCAGCTGCCAAGGGGCCCCAATAACGCCTCCGGCCGAGGGGTTACCGGCATTGTAGATACCCGGGTTCACGATCGCGTAATTGTTGTTCGGGTCGAAGAAATAAGACTGACAGTCGGTGGACGCAGCCGTGCACGTCTTATTGCTCACCGTGGGGCAGTTGACGTTCGCCACTGAGTTGTTGCCGTGCACCGGATGGCTCGAATCGCAATTAGGAACCAGAAAGGGCTTGATGCAGCCTACGGAGATGGCCGTGCTGCCGCCTGAAGAATTGTAGGCTTCGGCCGTGGCGGTGGCGGCCACGTCTGCCGTGGAAACGCCGAGGATCTTGGCGAAGAACGTCGGCATGGCGTTGCCGCTGGCTGCGTCCCGATGGACGGTCACCGAGATTTCGGGCTCCTCGGCATTAGGGTAACTGAAAGCCGTGGTAACCGAGGAAGAACTGGGAGCCTGCCCAGCCACCAGGTTCTTTGATGCCACGTTGACTGCGGCGGTCGTGGCCAGGCTTTCCTGTGCGCCGCCGGCGACGCAACCTCCCACCGCCGTCGTGCAGCCCTGGGTGTAGAATACGTAGGCGCCCGCCAGGGCGGCCGCGTCTGCGGCGCGCTGGGCCTCGCTGCGCGCGACGTAGAGAGAAACCAGGTCGATGGCCAGCGCCGAAACGGCCAGCAGCAGGACCATCGCCCCCGCCACAATGTAAATCGTCACGCCGGATTCGCTGTGAAGCCTCCGGACTCTTTCTCGATTCGCCCCCATAGTTCCCTCCCCCAATTGTCTCGCTTCACTCTAAACGAGATTCTGCATGATGATTTCGCTGGATAGCGCGGCGGGCATGGAGCTTGCGTTGCCCCCCAGAAGCTTGATCACGCTGCCGAAGCTCCAGGTGTAAGGGTAGGACAGGGTGACATGGGTGGCCGGAATCACGGTGGTTGAGCCTGAAGGCGAGATCACGTAACCCCTGTCGATTGTCAGGGTGATGGAGTTGCACGACCACGTCCACGTGTTTGTGCCGGAACCGCTGGGCGACGTCGGCGAGATGCAGGACGCTTTGCTCAGCGAGGCGTTCAGCATGTACTGCTGCACCGCGGCCGCCGCGGCTTCGACAGAGCATGGCGTTGAGTCACTGCAGTCGGAATTGCTCGTCGGATTCGAAACGGTGATCCGCGCCCCCTCGCGAGCCGCGTTGGTGAGCTTGTGCTTCAGATTGTAGGCCTCACCGAAATCCATTACTCCGACCGAGATTACCACCAGGAAGGGCAGTGCAAAGGCGAACTCGAGCAATTGCCCCCCCCAGGTCTCCGAAAGAAGCCTGAGCCACCACGGTGCCCGGGGAGAAGTTTTCCCCGCCCACGGCGCTGCCGGACGCAGCCCGCCCTCCGCTTGCCGGTTTTGGCCTGCCAAGGTGAATTGCCTTCGATTTCGCGTCATCAGTCTTGAGCTCCCTAGGGGCATGTCGGATTCCCCAATGAGTCCACGCTCTGATTTTCCATCCGCATCTGCACCTGCGTGTGAATACTCACGGGCGTCGCGTTGAACGACGTGAAGGGAATCGCCAGTTGGACCGGATAGGCGAAACTGATCACCACCCCGCACTGCTTAACGCTGGCATCTGAGCTGGAGTTCAGAACCGCCGCCTCCTGGCAATAGTTCGACACCTGGGTCGGGTCGAGGCCGGAAGCAGACAGCGCCGGTGAGACGTAATTCGTAAAGGTGCTCGTGGGATTGGTCAGGCACGCCGGATTTGACGCCGTTCCGGCCGAGGCATACGTGTCGGTCATATTGTTTCCGCACGACGCGCAGTTCGGCAGCACGGCGTAACGGGCGCCCTCGCGCGCCGCGCGCGTAATGGTCTGGTAGACGTTGTAAGCCCGCCCGATCCAGACAATGCCGAGGAGGAGGGTTGCCAGCAAAGGAAGCACGAGAGCGAATTCGAAAATCTCCACTCCCGCATCATCCCGGGCGGCCAGCCGCCCGAACGCCCGCAACCCACGGCGCGCCTTTCGACACCAACTGATCCCGATCATCATGCGATACCCCTGCCTTCTTCCGCCCAGCGCATGCCCGCCCTCACCGCTCTTCGTGCCTCGTCAATCTCTCAGGTCCGGAACCCTTCGGGTGGGCTGCGTCTCACTCGGCTTTGCGCATGGCTCCCCCTAATCAATGCGTTAGCCCAATTTTCATCAACAACGGCCGATCCGGGGGGAAGAACGGTCCGTCTCCATCGCGATTAAGAACCCAGCGCGGAGTATTGTCAAGTAGCAAGCACGGCACTCAACCAGTACATTAAGAGCAATAAATGTAACTAACTCTCCACGATGCAGTTCCAGTCAACAAGCCGCCCCGGCTGGTCGTATACTGAGTAAAGTAGATATACTCACTATATATATCTTCGATTAATTCCCGTGGGCGCTACAGGCTCCAGCCGCGCTGATCTCCAGTAACACCGCCCGCTGCTGCTTATAGTGCCCGAGTTCAGTGGCCCCCCCCGTCGCATCTGACAAGTAAAGTGCGATGGGTCGCCTTAGGTGCTCCCCAATATTGTGGATCGACAGCACCGCTAAGCTCCGGGGTGATCGTCAGGCGGGGGCCCCGGACGAAGGAATCGCGCGCCCAGCGACTGGGAGCGCGCCTTGTACCTCATAGACTACAGATCGCCACGAGTAGTTCTGGTGAGAATCTTAAAACAACTCAATACCAGCGTTTGAAGGGCAGATGTCTCCCGGGCTGTCCGAGGGCGAGTGCGGCCGCAGCTCGGTTTGAGAGGCAGTGCCGGCGCCGGGCGCGAGGTTTGGTGAAACCCTGGAATCCGGCGGCTTCGGGCTGGTGAGTCGAAAAACGGACGGTCCTTTAACGAAAACCGCCGCTGGACGAGAAAGCGGGGCCGGGCTCCGTATCGGCCTTACTACGCCCACGTTTGGGCCCGTTTGCTCGCGAGCCAGCCCACAACTCACTTCACCGGCCGAACCGCTTCTGGAGCGCAAGCCTTTCCGAGAGCGGGGCGGTAGCCCATCTCCAGGGCCTCGGTTTCAAGCTTGTACGCCCCAGGCTTGAGGGTGCCGTACGGTTTCGTGTTCGGGCAATAATAAAGCCCCGAATTCAGCCTTACCCACACGCGGGTACTCGGATCGGGGTGGATCTCGGTTCTTGCGGGACCCGTGAAGAGCGTCTTGACAAAAGTCGGCATCTTGACGTGCATCGCGATGAGAGCAACCGCCACGAAGACCAGCAGAGCCAAATACGTCGGAATGGTGAATCCCTTCATAGCTCGCCTACCGATGTCTGCCGGCAGAACAAAGACTCCGGCACACTCGCACGAGCCCGCCCCTCCCAGCGACCGGCAAACAAATTACCACTCGACAAGCTTTAGTCAACACGCTGCACATCGCGGAGTCTCGAGTCTGTAATCGGTCGTCCGATGGCTGCATTTACAGAGCTTAAGCTTTCGAACGAAACAGCCTCACCGCGTATCTGCTTATCCAAATTCCTATCACTACACTAACATAGCGCCCGGCAAAAGCAAGGTGAAAGGGAAGTCTCAACCAAGCCCTCTGTTAATTAATTAACAGATGGATCACAATTTGCCCGCCCGGTCCGGATTTCTACCGGCAAACGGCGCCATTCTTCGTCAAGAGGCGTTTTTACCAACTCGCAATCGTTATGCGTTGGCTAGGGATATATATGTTAATGCAGTGGTCTCCTGGCGCTATGACGACTTGACAATAGTCTGGGCTCTGTCCTAAAGTACCACGGATACCGATGCGGAAGCGCCTGGCGCTTGATTTCCCCAAGTGACGTCGGCACGGCCTTAGCCAGGACGAAGCATTGGAGGCGGTTGGTTCATTTCGCCACGCAGGCTGAGATTGAGCCCTGAGGAAGGAATCGAATAGGGGAGAGGGTTATGAGATTTCAGCGCAGCGACAGGGGACAGGCGCTGGTATTGGTCGCGTTGGGCATGGTGGTTCTCCTCGGATTCATCGGAATGGCGACGGATGTGGGGACCTTGCGATACGAGAAGAGGCTCCTGCAGACCGTGGCCGACAGTGCCGCAATCGGTGGCGCATCGGAAATAAACTACGGTGACGTGACAACCGGGGCTCAGGCCGCGGCGGTGCAGAACGGCTTCACCACGGGCGCCAACGGCGCCACGCTCACGGTGAACAATCCCCCCCTCAGCGGGCCGCATGCCGGCAACGCGGCCTACGTCGAAGTCCTGGCGACTCAAGTGAACTCCACTTACTTCATGAAGATCTTCGGGGTGAACACGTCAACCGTTCAGGCCCGGGCGGTGGCCTATCTGGGCACCGGCCCCGCCTGCATCTACGCCCTGAGCGGGACGGCAACGAACGCGATAGAGCTGAACGGGACGACGAATATCCAGGCGTCATGCGGCCTGATCGACGATTCCAGCGCCAGCCAGGCCCTGTTGAACAATGGCAGCGGTGAACTGACCTCCAGGTCGATCGGCGTGGTGGGCGGCTACCTGAATAACGGAAGCGGCAGCATCAGCCCCACGCCCCAGACCGGAATTGTGCCGCAGACCGACCCCCTGGCCTATCTCTCGCCGCCCTCGACGTCAGCCTGCAACGGCGTGGTGAAGATTGTCACCACTTCGCAGACGGTGACGCCGGACGGCAACTGTTACGACCTGACCATCGATGATTCCCCGACCGTCACCCTTGATCCGGGGCCCTACCAGCAGATCGTCACCAACGGCACGCCAAATGTGACGTTTAACCCGGGCCTCTACACCATCCAGGGCGGCAGCTTCACGATCAACGGCGGGGCCACGGTGACCAGCACGGCCGCAACCTTCTACATCACCGCTGGAACTGTCACGGTGAACGGCGGGAATCCGGTTCAGATGACGGCCCCGATTACTGGATCGTATGCCGGAGTCCTGTTCTTTCAAAGCCAGGGAGATAGCTCGGCCGCGGCCGTCAACGGCGACAACACCACCACCCTCACCGGAGCGCTTTATTTTCCCTCGGCTCAACTGACGATCAACGGAGGAAACAGCGCAGCCGCGTACGGCATTCTGGTGGCCGACACCATCGTCTTTAACGGAAGCGATTCCTTCAACGATGACTACAGCTCACTTGCGGGGGGGTCGCCTATCAAGGCCGCCATGCTGGTGGAGTAACCCATGAAGACTGGAGACGGAGTGAACCCCCCAACACGCGGTTGGACGAGCGGGCGGCCCAAGGCCTCACGGGGCGCAGGGCTGAGGCAAGAAGCCGGGCAGGCGCTGCTCGAAACGGCCCTTCTGATTCCCGCCCTGCTGATGATCCTGGTGGGGGTCATTGAGCTGGGGCGGCTGGCTTACTTCAGCATCGAGACGAGCAACGCGGCGCATGCCGGCGCGCAGTACGGAGCGCAGTCCGCCACCTCGGCGGTGGACAACTCCGGCATGCAGCAAGCGGCGCTCTCTGACGGTGCGGACGTACCTGGACTGAGCGCCACGGCGTCGAGTTTCTGCACCTGCTCGGGCGGAACTGGGACGGTTACGTGCGCGCTGTCGAGTTGCACCGCCCCAGCGAGGCTCGTCCAATGGGTCAAGGTGAGCACCAGCGCGACCGAGGCACCCTTGCTGCATTACCCGGGCCTACCCAGTTCGTTCGCCCTGACGGGGCAAGCGATCATGAGGGTCGAGCAATAGCATGCCCAGAAGATCTGATGGCGTGAGGGGAAGGCGTCTGCCTTTCAAACCCTGCTCCAACGAGCAGGGCTCCGCCATGGTCGAACTTGCCCTCACCGTGCTGGTGCTGCTCACCGTGATGTTCGGCGTGGTGGAATTTAGCCGCGCTCTCTATACCTACCACTTCGTCTCCAACGCAGCGCGGGAAGCGACGCGCTATGCCATGGTGCGGGGCGCGAGCTGTACGAGCTGGGGTACGGCCTGCCCGGCGAGCGCCACCGACATTCAGAACTATGTCAAGGGGATTGTCCCGACCGGAATCGATCCGAGCGCCATCACCGTGACAACGACCTGGAACCCCGACAACAAGCCCGGCAGCTCCGTTCAGGTGACGGTCCAATATAACTTGCACTCGCTTTTTGCCTTCCTCCCATCCTCCGGCTCACGGACCCTGACCAGCACGTCGCAGATGGTCATTTCGCAATAGATCCCTGCCAGAGATAGCCTCCACGGCGGGGCGCTCGTGGCCCCGCCGGCTAGACCTCTTCGGGCACCACGAAGGGCGGCCGGTAGCCGCGGTCGCCATCGCGCAGCAGTTGGTTGGCCTCGTCATCGTCGATCACCTGCTCGGTGTCGGGGTTGAAGCGCAGGGCCCGGCCCAGGCGGTATGACGCGTTCGCAAGATGGAGAAGGGCCACGGAGGTGTGCCCCTCCTCAATGGGCGCGTTCAGGTCCTCCGCCTTCCGGCTGCGGACACAGTCGATGAAGTTGCCGAAATGGTCGCCCGCGGCATGAGCGTGCGGGCCCACCGCCTGATCGCGGCCCAGCCACGTCTTGTAGCTGCACGCGTCCTCATCGCCGGTGGCGAGGTATCCCTTCGACCCGTAAAAAATGTTGCCGATGGTGTTGGTATCGTGGGTGAAGAGCCCCTCCGTTGACACCAGGCCCGCCTCGCCGATCCCGGCCTCGCGGTTGGTGATCCAGTGGCGCACCTCGAACTCCATCATCTTGCGCTTGCCGCCGGGAAGATCGAATTCGAAGGCGCAATTGAGGGTATTCGGCGTCTGCTGATCGTCCTCGAACATGAAATGTCCGCCGACGGCCGATACCCGATTGGGATATTTCAGGCCGAGCCCCCAGCGCGCCACGTCCACCTGGTGAACGCCCTGGTTGCCGAGGTCGCCGTTGCCCGTGTCCCAGATCCAGTGCCAGTTGTAATGAAACCGATTTTTGGTGAAAGGCTTGAGGGGCGCCGGGCCGGTCCAGAGATCGTAGTGCACCCCGGCGGGCACGGACTCCACCGGCGCGTGGCCGATGGTGTCGCGCCACTTGAAACAGAGGCCGCGCGCCAGATAAAGGTCGCCGAGCGAGCCCGCCTGAATGCCCTCGATCGCCTCTCGAATTGCGGGTGCGGAGCGAATCTGGGTGCCGTGCTGGACGATGCGCCGGTACTTCTGTGCGGCGCGCACCAGCTGGCGGCCCTCCCAGAAATTGTGCGAGCAGGGTTTCTCCACGTAGACGTCCTTGCCGGCCTGGCAGGCCCAGATCGCGATGAGGGAGTGCCAGTGGTTGGGCGTGGCGATGGAGATGGCGTCGATGGTTTTGTCGTCGAGCAGCTTGCGCACATCGACATAAGTTGCGGGTGTGCCGCTCACCTGACCGCGCCGCCGATGGAGCACGTTTTCGTCGACGTCGCAAAGCGCCGCGATCTCTACGTTCCGGAGCTTGCCATAGGCGTCCAGATGGTCCTTGCCGCGGCTGCGCAGCCCGCAGACCGCCACCCGGACGCGCTCGTTGGCGCCGAAGACTCTCTCCGGCCGGGCGATGAATGTGATTCCCCCGAGCGCCGCGAGGCCGGCCGTGGTTTGAGCGGTGTTCTTCAGGAAATCACGGCGGCTGAGGTCAGGATTGTTTGGCATGGGTTCCTCCAAAAGCGGTAGACGGTAGACCGTAGACAGCAGACGGCAGACGGGAAGTCGCAGGTGGTAGGCAGTCGACCGCTGGAAGCAGGCAGATGGCCGCCTGGTCCGTACCGACCGCCGCCCCCGGGTGGTTTGGCGCACGCGCCCGCCATCTACGGTGGACCGTAAATCGGATTCGAAGCTGGTGTGGCATCATAGTCGCGGCCGTAAAGGTTCTTGTGTTTGCTGAGCAGGCTCCTCGATTCGGGCAGGCGGAGATCACCCAACGAAAAAGACGAGGGCGAGATGCTCACCTCCCGCGCCAGGGCTTTGAGCGCCTCCGGCAGGCAATGCTCGTCCCAGACGTTCAGCTTGTAACGGCCGGGCGGCACGTTGACGATGGCAAAGTCGCCGGCAGCGCCGGAGACGGCGTGGTAGGGCGTCCTCGTGACCACCACCACCGCGCTCATTTCAGGGTGAATGTTGCAGAAGATATAGCAAATGCCGGGTGCGCTGAACGTGACGGTGCGGGTGGCTCCGGCCTCGTACAGGCCGAGATCGAAGCGCTTACCGTTGAACAGCGAGAAGACGTTGTGAAAAAAAGGATCGTCATTCGGGAACTCAACGACCGCACCCGCGGGCACCACCAGGATGTGAGGAGTAAAGCGCTTGTCTTTTTGGAGTAGCCGAAAGCGGCCGGCGGGATCCGGCCGCGGGCTGGTGCGATAGGCCTCGGGTTGGTCGAGCGGGGTCAGCCAGACCACGGCGCCGGCGTGGGCCGCCGGGGCTCGGGCGCGCTTCGCGGCGGGGACCAGAGACACGTGGCCCGTCACGGTGACACCCTGGCCGAAAAGGCCGGCTGGGGTCAGGATTAGCGCCGCCAGCGCCAGGCGGCGAAGGGATCGACCTGGAGGCAACTTCATGGCTTTCGGGTTCCTCGCCCGGCTCGCCGGACCTAAAACAGCGTGGCGGCGCTCACGCTCACCTGGTTCGCGCTGAACAAACCCGGCTGAGCCTCCGCCGTCCGCAGCCGGCGGTATTCGACGGAGAACATCAGGTTGGAGCGCAGATGATAGATGCTGTTGAAAAACGCGCTTTCATTCCTTCCGATCGTGGTGCCCGTATAGCCCGCGCCGGCGGTCGAGTAGCCCACGTCCGGAGGGATCGAGAAATCTTCACCGAAGGCGCTGTTGAATTCGAGCTTCTCGGAAGCTATGAACTTCAGTTGCGCCCACCCGCCCGTGGAGTTCAGTCCCCGCACCACCGTTTGGGGATCGTAGAGCGGCCCGGTGGTGGCAATGCTCTGTTCGCCGGCCGCGCCCAATCCCCCGAGGGCCCGTCCGTGGTAAAACTCTCCAGTGAGCGCCAACCAGTGGCTCAGCGGAAGGCTCCAATCCGCGGTCGCCGCCCAGGCGTCAACCGTCCGGTAATAGCCCCAGCTCTGGCGCTCGTAGTATCCTCCAACCCCGACTGAAAGCGGACCGGCTTGCGACTTGCGCGTCCACGCCATCCGGGCGGCGTACGCCGGCTGGCCCGACCGCTCGCCGGCCTGTGGGTAGCGGTAGTAAGATCCGCCGGCCGACTCGCCCGCCAGCCCGTCGAGAATGCCGCCTTGGAATGAGACGCTCGAATTCTCAGAAAGGTTTAAGCGGTGCTCGACGTAGACCTGAGGCGTCCACACCCAGAGATTGCCCGAGGATGCCAGCGCCGGGTAGGCGACGGACGCCAGCGACGAGGGCGATAGTGGAGAGAAAAACGGTGTGTACTGACCCGCCACCACTGAGGTGTCTTGCCAGTCCAGTCGCAGCCCGGCCGTGCGAAGCCGAACCAAGCCGGCCGTGACGCCGTTCGGAGTAGCGGTGAAACCACCCGCGAAATCCGCTCGGATGTCCGCGCTGGTTTTGGCTCCGAGGATCTCGGGGCCCGAGACGTCCAGCCCGAGGATGGACTGCCGGAGGGTGGCGCCGAAAGCGCCGTTGGGCTGCAAGGGGTCGCGAGCGACAGCAGACTGGGGAAGATCGAAGCTATCCGTGGCGCCCCGCGTGGTGAATGCATTAAACAGCGCCATTCCCGAAAGCCGAACCCGGTATTTCGAGCCGCTCTCAACCTTGCTTTGATACTGGTCGTCCACCTTGGCGCTCAGGAGTTGCTGCTCCTCTTCAATCTTCGATACGCGGTCCTCGGTCGTGCCGCCGGCGTGTGCCGCGGGACCCGCGGGAGACGGAACCGTGGCTTGCGAGGCGGTCTGGTGGCGCGTGGCGGCCAAGTCGTTTTTGAGGGCGGTCAGCTCGTCTCGGGTGTGGCCCAACTCCTGGCTGAGCGCGGCGGCCTCCGAGCGGGCCCCTTTTACCTCGGCACGCATGTCACGGAGCTCGGCACTCAAGGCCTGGATCTGTTGCTGAAGTTCGGTCAGGCTGCCGGCGGGCTGAGGAGTTTCCGACGCCTTGGGACTCGTGGCCGGCGCTTGTCCGCGAGCCGTCAGACCCGCGGCGAGGAAGGCCGCGACCAAGCCGGAGGCCTTGAGCAGAGAGGGTGTCGGGCGGTACGATCTCATAGAACCTCCTTGATAGTGCACGCGCAGGTGCCCACCCGCGGGCGCGTGGTTAGGGAAGCGTGTGACTTCACAAACGATCGGGCGAGGTAGTAACAGGGCCGAGGTCGGCCCTTTCCCGTCCGGCGTCCCGCGGCCCAGACGCGGCCGGAGCAGCGGGGTGCGTCAGTCTCAGGACCTCCCCTGCGCCCGGCCGCCTCCCGGTGTGACAATAATTTTACAAATTCGCAAGGCTTCGATGACACACGGTGGCGCCGTCAACCGCAGAATAATGATGTCGAGAGGCCACAGGCTAGCGCCGCGGATCGGATTCTGCCCGGCTTCAAATTCGGCTCCACCTGCTCGCCCGGGCCTGACGCGGCGCGACCCAGGCTCCCGGCCTCCGGACCTTGAGATGATAGCTCCCGGGGAAGGGTTCGGACAAACGCTGAGGCGTCAACTGAAGCGGCCGCTCCGGTTCGGCCGGCGGGGCGGTGGACTCGTGTTCATCGGCTTGTGGGCTGGCGCGCCGCTTCCAGCGAGTGCCGGTCGTGGAAGGTCGGCCACGCCCCTGAAGGTGATCGAGGGTAGGGGTATACTTCAAAGATCAGGGCCCGCACGCCGCCGCGTGCGGCCATGCTGCCGGCGGAAACCGAGGTGGGGAATGCAAAGGGTCCTGTTGATCGAGGATGACAAACGCATTCACAAAATGTTGAAGCTGATGTTTGAATCCGAGGGCTACGCCTTGGAGGTCGCCTCGGACGGCCTGGCGGGGCTCGAGGCTTTTCGCCGCTCCAAGCCCGACGCCGTCATCCTCGACCTCAAGTTGCCGAAGATGTCGGGCCGAGACGTGATTCGCGAGATTCGCAACGAGGCTCCGTCCCAACCGGTGATCATTCTGAGCGCCGTCTCCGAAGAGTTGGATAAGGTTCTCATGCTCGAACTCGGGGCCGATGATTACGTCACCAAGCCTTTCAGCCCCAAAGAGCTGCTGGCGAGGCTGCGGGCGGTGACCCGCAGGTCTGAGCGGACGCCAGGCGGCGAGCGCTACAGCTTCAACCAGATCTCCGTGGACTTTGCCAAGATGGAAGTGCTGCGCGACGGCCAGGCTGTGGCCCTGACGCCCCACGAATTCAAGATGCTGAAGTATTTTACGGAGAACTCGGAGCGGGTCCTTTCACGGGACGAGCTTCTTAACCAGGTCTGGGGCTATGACTGCTATCCTTCGACGCGGACGGTCGACAATCACATCCTGAGATTGAGGCAGAAACTCGAGGCCGATCCCGTCAATCCGGTGCACTTCCGAACCGTCCACGGGGCCGGATACAAGTTCGTGCCGACGGTGAAAATGTCTGGCGAGAAAGGGGCGCCGAGTTAGCTTGCCCGCCGGGGCTGGCGACCGAATCTTCCGGGACTCGTTCCATGGATGAACCCGTACAGCGCCGGCCTTGGTACCCGCGAATAGCCCGAGAGGGCCGACTCCGGACCAAATTCCTGCTTTCTCTCCTCCTGGTTTCAGCTTTCCTGACCTGTTCGACCCTGCTGGTGGTTCGCCACCGGATCCAGTTGCAGGTTCGAGAACAGATCCGCCAGGCGCTGCAGAGCTCGGTGGCCACCTTTCAGCAATTTCAGCAGCAGCGCGAAGCCACGCTGGAACGGTCATCGGCGCTTCTCGCCGGCTTGCCGACGCTCGAAGCCCTGATGACCTCCCAGGACCAGCCGACTATCCAGGATGGCTCCC
Organism: Terriglobia bacterium; assembly: GCA_035516075.1. Lineage (GTDB taxonomy): Bacteria > Acidobacteriota > Terriglobia > UBA7540 > UBA7540 > Gp13-AA77. The sequence goes on from DATJAQ010000064.1 coordinate 14,795, forward strand.
TGGGGCTTTGGAAAACGATCGACAGTGACCTCTTTGTGCTCGCGGATCGGAGCGGCAAGCTGGTGGCGCTGCAAACGGTCACCCCGGAGTTTGCCCGGGTCCAGGCGCGCGATTCGTTGCAGCGTTCGCTCGCCCGCGGTGAGACTCGCGACTGGTGGTTCGGTGGCGGCCATTTGTTCCAGGTCTTCATCCACCCCATCTATTTCGGCGCACCGTCAAACGGCACCGAGCTGGGCGTGCTGGTGCTGGGATACGAGATCAACGGTGCCGTGGCCGCTGACGTGCGCCGGGTGGCCTCAAGCCAGGTGGCGTTTCGCTGTGGACCGACCGTTGTGGTGAGCACACTCTCGGCCGCGCAGAACGAAGACTTGATGAGGCAGGCGTTGCTGGGGAGCGCCACCCCCGACACTCCGCCCGTCGACATCGACCTTGGACGGGAACGTTTCCTCGCGACCTCGACCGACGTTGCCTCCGGAAGCTGGGTGAACGTGAGCCTGGTGGTGCTGAAGTCCTACGACCAGGCCACCGCCTTTCTTCAGAGCCTCAATCGCTGGCTGCTGGGCCTCGGGCTCACCGCCATCCTGGCCGGGAGCTTGCTCGTGGTGGTGATTTCCGATACCTTTTTCACCCGGCCGCTCGCGAGCCTGCTTGGGGGTGTGAACGCCCTCGAGCGCGGCGACTTCGACTACCCGCTGGAGCCGCGGGGTAACGACGAAATCTCGGACCTGACTCGATCGTTCGACCGGATGCGCCGAACCCTGCAAACCACGCAGCACGACCTGCTGCAGGCGGAGAGGCTGGCCACCATCGGACGCATGGCCAGCACGGTCTCCCACGATCTGCGCCATTCGTTGTCGGCCATTCTGGCGTATGCGGAGTTTCTTTCCGAAGGCAGGCTGGGCGAGGGGCGACGCACGGAGTTCTATCAGGAGATCCGGCAAGCCGTGAACCAGATGACGGAGCAGTTGCGGGCGCTCCTGGAGTTCTCGAAACCCAAAATGGTGGATCGACCCGTCCGAGCGAACCTCGAGGAAGTGATCGAGCGCGCCCTTCGCACCGTAAAGGCACGCCCGGAGTTTAGCGGCGTCCGCGTGATCACTTCTTTCAACGGCGGCCACGAGGGATTGTTTGACCCTGCCAACCTGGAGCGGGTGTTTCACAACCTCTTGCTGAACGCCTGCGAGGCGGTGCCGCCCGATTCGGGGGTCATTGAGGTGACCATCGGCCAGACTTCCGCGGGGCTTGAAGTCCGGATAGCCGACAACGGCGGGGGGATTCCGGCGGAGATTCGCGAGCGGCTGTTCCAGCCCTTCGTGACCGCGGGCAAAGACAACGGCATCGGGTTGGGCCTCGCCGTGGTCCAGAAGATCGTCCAGGAACACGGCGGGCAAGTGAATGTCGAACGGACAGGGCCTAGCGGGACGGTGCTGCGCGTGACCTTGCCTGGAGTGGCGTCCCAAAACCCGGTCGCCAGCCCAGGCCCCGCCTGAGCCCAGGCTCGCTGTGCCCGGCGAAATGCTGAATTGCGAGTTGCCGCCGGCCATCGGCGGAGTTGGCTCCACCGACATCGCTTGAATCTCCCCCGCGAAATCGCATATAAGTCTACCTGGTTTCGAGACGCTCGACCGCCCGGCCGGTGATGGCTTCCGGCTCAACGTGCAGCGGCAACGCCTGACCGCGGCGTCCGCTGCTTCGGAGGCTGACCTCGCTACGAGCGCGCACGCCGGCAGGGCGGGCGGCATAATCGTCGAAAGGAGACTCATGATTCGCCAAACCCTGATCGCACTCGGATGCGTTTCCGCCCTGGCGGCGTTCCTGATTCCAGGAACGCGCCCTCTCGCCGGAGCCCCGCAGAAATATGTCCAGCACGACCGCACTCATCCACTCCCGCCGGTCATCATGCCCGGGGAATGCAGTACGCAGGACCACGCCGGCGCGCCGCCCTCGGATGCGATGGTGTTGTTCAACGGCCACGACCTCTCCAACTGGGAGAATCTGACGGGCGGCGCGGCTGAATGGAAAGTGGGCGATGGCTATTTTGAAGTGGCGCCCGGCACGGGCGACATCAGAACCCGGCAAGGGTTCGGCGACATGCAGCTTCATGTCGAATGGGCCACCCCCGATCCGCCGCACGGCAAGGACCAGGACCGCGGCAATAGCGGTGTGTTTCTGATGGGGCTCTTCGAGGTCCAGGTGCTCGATTCCTATCACAGTGTGACTTACGCCGACGGCCAGGCCGGCGCGATTTACGGCCAGTATCCGCCCCAAGTGAACGCCTGCCGCGCGCCCGGCCGGTGGCAGACCTACGACATTATCTTTCACGAGCCGCGCTTCAACGAGGAGGGCACCGTGCTGCGCCGGGCCCGCATCACTGTGATCCAGAACGGCGTGCTGGTGCAGGATGACGTGGCGCCCATGGGTCCGACCGGCCACCACGTGAGGCCCCAATACCCCTTTACCCCGGAGAAGTTGCCCCTGGAGTTGCAGGACCACAATCATCCGGTGAGATACCGCAACCTGTGGGTGCGCGAAATTCCCGAGCGCCCGATGTAAGGCCATGGAGACTCGCGGTGTAACTGCGCGTTGGCTGAAGGCGCGGCGTTCGGGGCGCGAAACGCTGCCCGGGGAGGTTTTCCCCCTTCCTTTCCCTCAGCGCATTGCCTAAGCTAAACCCTGCGCGCACGCCGCGCGGCCGCTGACCGTCAATGCCATGAGCCTGAAGCGACGAGCCTTGAAAAACGTCAGCTCGAACTGGTTCGGGCTGGGCGCCACCATGGTGGTGGGCTTCTTTCTGGCTCCGTTCATCCTGCATCGGCTGGGCGACGACGCCTTCGGCCTCTGGACGCTGGTGGTGGCGGTCAGCGGCTATTACGGGCTCTTCGAGCTGGGTATCCGTTCCTCAATCATCAAGTACATCGCGCATCACACGGCGACAAAAGACGAGGACGCGCTGAAGCGCATCATCAACACCACTCTTTTTACTTACAGTTGCATCGCTTCGGTTCTGCTGCTCGGCACGCTGGCCGGCTATCGTTACGTCGACCGCGTCTTCCACGTCTCCCCGGCCTTTGTCCACACGGCCCCGCTTTTGTTTTTGATGGTGGGCATCGCCACCGCCCTGGGATTTCCGCTCGGCGTCTTCGGCGGCGTGTTGGAGGGTCTGCAAAGATTCTACTGGCTGAATCTCACCCAGGTGGGTGCGCTGCTGCTCCGCGCCCTTCTGATCGTGCTGGCGCTCGATCGCGGATTCGGCCTGCTGACGCTGGCCCTGATCACGGTGACGGTGCCGCTGGCAGCCTCGGTGATGTACATCCTGATTGCGCGTCGGATTATTCCGCTGGAGCTGAGCCGCCGCTTCGTTGACCGCGCCGCGTTTCGCATGCTGATGGGCTACGGCTCGGTGTCGTTTGTCATTATCGTGGCCGAGCAGCTCCGCTTCCAAAGCGACGCGGTGGTGATCGGCGTGTTTCTCTCCGCCTCCGCCATCACCTACTTCTCCATCGGCGCCAAGCTTGCCGATTACGCCGTGGCCCCGGTGAATAACCTGGCGACCATCTTCCTGCCCATGTCGAGCCAGTTCGATGCCACCCAGGAGATGGGCCAGCTTCGCCGGATCTTCGTGGAAGGAAACCGCCTCTGCGGTTTCATCATGTTCCCGGTTTGCGCCGCGCTGGTGATTCTCGGCAAGCCCCTCATCGCGGTCTGGGTGGGCCCGAAGTACGTTTCGAGCTACACCGTCCTGCTGCTTCTGCTTCTGCCCAAGACGCTCTATCGCGCCCAGGCGGCGTCCAACCGCATCTTGTTTGGCATGGCCCGGCACCGCGCGCTCGCGGTGGTGGTGATCGCGGAAGGCGCGGTGAACCTGATTCTCAGCATCGTCCTGGTGCGCCCCTTCGGTGTGGTGGGCGACGCGCTCGGCACCACGATTCCCCTGGCGCTCACCAGCGTTTTCTTCCTGCCCACCTACGTTTGCCGGCTGCTGAAGGTCCCGCTCAAGACTTTTCTGTACCGCGCCTACCTTTTGCCTCTCGCCCTCACCGTGCCGCTGGTGGGTGCGCTCCTGCTGATGCAACTCTGGTTCCGGCCTCACACCTACCTTCAGTTGTTGATTCACCTTACGGCGGCGGGTAGCGTCTACGGCGCCGGGTTGCTTTGGGTCTTTCTCACCCGGGAACCGACGGGCGTGCGGCTGCGGCAGGGGCTGATGCAGCGCCTCAAGCAGGCGCGCAGCTAAGCCGGCCGCTCACGGCACTTCGGCCAGCCGCTCCAGGCGGGGGTCCGCGTCGAGAAGACGAGGCTCGGATCGCGATTCCACCGCAGGCAGGATGCTGAAGATCACGCTCAAGCCCCGCGACTCGAGCTCGATCTCGTGCAGGCACTGGCCGGCGGCGAGATCGTAAAGCGCAATGTGGGAGGGCCGCTCCAGCCGGTCGAGCGCGCGCTTTACCCAGGCCAGGTTTTCCATGAACCGGGTCTCCCGAATGCGGCTGAAGCCCACCCAGACTCTCGAATCGTCCACCAGCCACAATCCCCGGCACCATCCCAGGGGTTCGCGGCTGGCGCCGCTGATCCGGTTCAGGTCCACGATGGAGGACACCTGCAGCGTGTGGCGGTCTGCAATCACCACGCGGCCGTCCACCGTGGTGAAGTAGATCGAGTCTCCCTGCACATTCCCGTCGTGGACGCGCTCCAGGCCGATGGCGATGCGCCGGCCCTGCCGCGTCAGGCACACGGCGTCCTGCTGCTCGAACCGCGTCACCCAGATATCCGTTCCCAGATGGAAGATGTAGTTGGGGTGAGCGCGGTGCGGCTTGGTGGTGGCCACGCGGCGGTAGTCCACGTCCTTCGAAAAGCGCCCCCAGGGATCTTCGCCGAGGACGTTCCACACCCGCAGCACTTCGGCGGCTTCCGTGAATTCCACCACCATGTCGAGGCCGGTGCTCGCCGCCAGCAAGCGGCCCTCGCCGCCCAGGCAGACGTGGTGCAAGTCGTTGAAGCACGGCAGGGAGATGTAGCCCACCACTTCGAACTGCGGCGCCTGGTAGATCAGCACCTCGGTGGACGTGCAGACGTAGAGCCTGTCGCCGCCCAGGGTTCCGGCCTTGAACATCATCGAGGCCTCGGCGCCGGCCCGCGCCTCGGGGGGAGTGTCGTACTCCGCACAGGTCCTGACTTCGCCGGTGTCCGGATCGACCTGGAGGATCAGGGCGCCTTCGTACCGGGTCCACTCGTTCCGGTTCCTGAGCAGCGCTCTCTTCTGACGCCCGCCCAGGACGTACAGTCCCTTCATCGAAACCCCTCTCCCGACGATTGGCTCCCCGGCCTGCCGTGCCCAGCTCCAGGCGTTGATGCGGCCGGCGACCGGCGCCAGGATGACCGCTCGCCTGCCATGGCCGCGCCGCCCCCTGCACCCGCTCGCCCGGCACGGGTCATACTACCGCACGCCCTTCCGTGCTGTCATCCGCCCCGGCCGTCCGGGCCTCGAAAATAATCCGAAAATAGTGCTTGACCCTGACGTAACGTCAGACTTTAGTCTCAAGGCGAAGGGAGACCACCGCATGACGGGCGCGAATCTTTATCGAGCGCATCAGTTCGCCGAGCGGGCGGGCGTGACGGTGAGGACGCTTCACCATTACGACCGCCTCGGGCTGCTCAAGCCGAGCGGCCGCACCGGGGCCGGTTACCGCCTCTACGCCGAAAGCGACCTGGGGCGCCTGGAGCAGATCGTGACCCTGAAGTTCATCGGGCTACCCTTGAAGCAGATCCGGGAGCTTCTCAGCCGCAAGGCGCTTGGTCTCGCGGCGGCGCTTCGCCTGCAACGCAGAATACTCGAAGAGAGGCGCCGTCAACTGGACCTGGCTATCCAGGCGATCGAGCGCGCCGAAGAGACCGTCTCCGCCCGGACTAGCCGTGTAGCCTCCCGCCGGCGGCGGGCGCGCGGCCCGGAGGGGGCGGAGGATTGGGAAGCGTTCCGAAAAATCATCGAGGTGATCAACATGCAGCAAAACATGGAATGGACCAAGAAGTACTACTCGGAGGAGGCCCAGGCCGAACTGGCCGAGCGCCGGAAGGCCTGGACTCCCGAGATGCAACAGCAGGCCGAGCGGGATTGGGCCGCGCTCATCCGGGACGTCGAGGCGGCGCTCGCCGCCGGCGAAGACCCGGCCGGCGCCCAGGCCCAGGCGCTGGCCGGCCGCTGGGTGGAGCTGATCGAGGGGTTCACCGGCGGCAACCCCGCAGTGCAGCAGGGATTGAACCGGCTCTACGCCGACCCGCAGCACTGGCCCTCCACCTTCAAGAAGCCTTACAGCGACGAGGTGGGGGCGTTCATCTGCCAGGCGGCGGAGGTGCGCCAGAAGAAGGTGTAGCCTGCGCCGGGGCGAACGTAGCCTAGCACGCTAGGCTCTCTTCCGGGCCGCGGGCCCGTCCCCGGGGCGGACCCGCGCTCAGAGGGGCGGCTGGAGCGACGTGCGCTCGACGGCCCCGCGATATTCGGCGTTGCCGGGCTCGATCTCCGCCGCCCTGCGGTACTCTCCGAGCGCCGCCTCACGGTTGCCCTGGTGCTCGAGGTCGAGGGCCAGCGCGAAGTGGGCGCGGCCGTCGCCCGGCGCGAGGCGCACCGCCTCGCGCGCTTCCGCCGCCGCCGCCTCCCACTGGCCTTGCTTGCCGAGGGCGAAGCCCAGGTTGGAGTGCGTCCGGACGTCGTTCGGGGCCAGCCGGACGGCCTGCCGCAGTTCGGCGACGGCGCCCGCCCAGTCCCCGGCTCCGCTGAGGGCCACCCCGAGGCCGAGATGGGCCTCGGCGTAATCGGGCTTCAGCCGCAGAGCCTCGCGCTCTTCGGCGATGGCGGTGGTCCAATGCGATTTGCCGGCCAGCGCCACCCCCAGGTTGTGGTGCGCTTCGGCGTCGTCAGGCCGCAGGCTGACGGCATGGCCGTACTCGCGGATGGCCCCTTCCGCGTCGCCCTGGTCCGCAAGGGCCACGCCCAGGTTGTTGTGCACTTCCGCGGAGTCCGGCTGCAGGCGCAGGGCGATGCGGTATTCGCGGATGGCCCCGTCCAGATCGGCCCGGGCCCGCAGCAGCACGCCGAGATTGCTGTGGGCTTCGGCGTCGTCGGGCTTCAAGCGCACGGCCTCGCGGTACTCGGCGAGCGCCCCCGTCAGGTCTCCCTTGGCCCGCAGCGCCACCCCGAGGTTGTTGTGGGCGGCGGCGCTTTTGGGCTTCAGCCGGATGGCCGCCCGTTCCTCGGCGATGGCGGCGTCCCAATTCCCGGCCCTCAGGTAGCGCTCGCCGCGGTTCACGTGGTCCTCGGCTGACCCCGGCGCCACCCGGACGGCCTTGGCGCGGGCCCCCTTCCCGGCGCCGGCGGACACCGCCGCAAGCGCGGCGCAGGACAGCGCCAGGAGCCAAGCCCGGGTGCGTCTGGAACGATGCCATTCCGCCGTCGAAGTGCCCCTGTTCATTCCCCCATCCCAGCGGTTGTTGCCCAAGCGCGCTTCCCTGGGCTCCCTGCCCTCAAGCCAACCTCGAGAGTCCGCCGCCGCTACTTGCTTTTGTTCTTCCGATCCTGGATATAGGTGCGAATGTCGGCGGCGCCCGGGAGTTCCGGTGCGATTCTGAGCGCCGTGTTGATTTCCTTAAGCGCCTCGTCCAACTGGCCTTTCCCCGCCAGCGCCGACGCGAGATTGAGGTGTGCATACGGGTCGTTTGGATTGATGGACAGCGCCTTATTCTCTTCGGCTATGGCCTGGTCCCACTTGTACAACCGCACCCAAACCGCTCCCAGGCCCGTATGCGCCCCGCCATCGTTCGGATCGATCTGGAGCGCCGTCTGGAACTCTTTGATGGCCAAATCGATCTGCCCCTGGTTCAACAGGCGGGATCCCGCGTTAACGTGCGCCTGGGCCGAGGCCGGCGGAGGAGTTCCCAGGGCGTTGATGTCTCCGCCCGCCGCGTATACGGGTGCCTGAGCTGCGGCGTTACCGCTGGCCGGCGGCGGGGCGGGCGGCGTGCTTGTGGGGACCCCCTGCTTCACGGCGGAGGCGCTGGGCGCCGGCGCGGGCGAGGATGGCGCCGGCTTTGAGGCTGCCGATGGGGCGCCGCCGGCGAGTCCCGCGCCCTTGCCCGCAGCGGGCGGCTTGGCCGGGTTCGCAGCCGCCGAAGGCTGAATCTTCGGCGGTTTGGGAAGGGTGGCCTCGGTCCCGTCCGGCTGCGTACTTGAGGCGCCGCCTGCGTTCTCAGTCGAGGTCGCCGCCCCAGCAGGGGCGCCGGGTGATGGCTCAGTGGTCCGGGGCGCCGCGGGCGCCTGGCTTGCGCCCGCGCCTACAGGGCTCGCGGTTTGCGCCGGTGTATTTGGCGGCGCGCCGGCGCCCGGTTTGGGGCGGCTGTTGAAGTACAAAAATCCCGCCGCGGCCAGCACCACCACCGCGGCCGCGCCCGCCAGGGCCGCGATCTTGCCCTTCGACGAAGCGGCTGGCTGGGGCGGGGGAACGGGCGTGGGCGCCGGCGCCGCGGCCGCGCCGCTTCGAGCTGCAGCCTCGCGCTCGCGGCGCTGCTTATCAGCCTGTTCGCGCGCCTTCCGCTCCTGGGCGGCTTTCTCGTCGGCCTGGCGCTTCGCTTCCGCTTGCAGGCGCTCCTGCTCCGCCCGTTCGCGGGCCAGGCGCTCCTGCTCGGCCTTCTCGTCGGCCCGGCGCTTCGCTTCCGCTTGCACCCGCTCCTGCTCCGCCCGTTCGCGCGCCGCCTGCGCCTGCCGCTCCGCTTCCTCGCGGGCGCGCAGCTCCTGCTCGGCCCGCTCACGCGCCAGCCTTTCTTTTTCGGCCTTCTCCTCGGCCTGGCGCCTCGCTTCCGCATGCTCGCGGGCCAGGCGTTCCTGTTCCGCTTTCTCGCGCTCGCGGGCCGCTTGCGCCTGCCGCTCCGCTTCCTCGCGGGCCAGCCGGTCCTGCTCGGCTTTTTCTTCGGCCAGGCGAAGCAGGCGCTCCGCCTCTTCGCGCAGCCTGCGCTCCTTGGTGGCCTGCTCGAGCGCCTGGGTCTCGCCGTCCGAGCGGGTCATGGCGCCCAGTTCCACCACCGTCCGGTCGCCGGCGGGCGCCTGAAATGCCGTGCTCGCCTGCAAATCGCGTGCCGGCCCCCGCTCCCACGCTTCGATTGCCTTCACCATGGCCCCGGCGTTCGGCGGCCGGTCGTCGGGATTCTTTTCCAGGCACTGCATCACCAGCCGCGCGACCGGCTCGGGGATATCGGCCCGCCGGGTCAGGATGGGCGTCGGCGCAACGCTGATGTGCGCCATCATCAACTGGAGCTCGGAGTCCGCCTTGAGGGGCAGATCGCCGGTGAGCATCTGATACATCACCACGCCCAGCGAGTAGAGGTCCGAGCGTCCGTCGACGTCATCCCCTCTTTTTCCCCTCGCCTGTTCGGGCGACATGTAGGCCGGCGTGCCCACTACCATGCCTGCGCCGGTGAGCGTGAATTGAGCGGTGGCCTCGGATTCGGGGCCGGCTTCCTTGGCTTTGGCGATCCCGAAGTCCAGCACTTTGGCCTGCTCGCCCTCTGCCGTTTGAATCAGCACCACGTTCGCCGGCTTGATGTCGCGGTGCACCATGTGGAGCTGGTGGGCCGCATCGAGGGCCTGGGCCACCTGCCGGGCGATCCGGCAGGCGCGTTCCACCGGCAGGGGGCTCTCGTGGATCATCACGTCTTTCAGGCTCCGCCCCTCGAGGTACTCCATCACCATGAAGGGACGGCCGTCCTCGGCCTTGTCGATGTCGTCCACCCGCACCGCGTTCGGGTGCTGAAGGCGCCGCGTCAGCACGGCTTCCTGCATGAAGCGCTGCACAAACTTGGCGTCGCGCGCCAGGTCTGCCCCAATCACCTTGAGGGCGCGCAACTCGCGGAAATGCACGTGCTGCGCCTTGTAGACGGCGGCCATGCCGCCCTTGCCGATCTGGCCCAGAATGCGGTATTTCTCGCGGACCAGCGCGCCTTCCGTCCACAGTTCGGTGGCGCGCAGAGAGGTGCCGTCCCGCGGACAGTGCGTGTAGTCGTCGGGATAGGTCGAATGGCAGGTGGAGCAGTTTTTCACAGCGATTTGCCGGTACCCAAGAGAACTCAATATACCATAGCCGCGGCGGTGAAAACATTGGGCCGGGCGGCGGTGGTTGGGCGGGCTGAATGAATGTCAAGGCGATGTGCAATCTTAGTTGACATCGTAAAACGGGCGCACCAAGGCCCTGGCAGCCCTGAATGAATCGAAAATGTGAGTCGATCACGCGTTCAATTCGAAGCGCCTCCAATTGCCAGGGCCGCTGCTGGCCGATTTTC
>DATJAQ010000065.1:0-8315 GCA_035516075.1 Terriglobia bacterium
GTAATAAAGCTTTCCTGAACTTCGGCTGACCCTGGCGCTGCCTTACGAGCCGCGTAAGCATTGTGCGCTGCTCCTTGGTTGCTTTCTCAGTGATTACGGACTCGGCTGGAATTGCATGACCCGCAACACGCTCGAACAGCTCCCGTGACACCGGTGCCACCGTGTTATTCCAGCGTTGACGGGAGATTTCTAGGTAGTGGGCCGTTCCCCAGTTCGTCTTGTCCCACCGGACTGCAACAGTATGGCAGTAGCCGTCGCGCCTCCTGGCCGGCATCCAGGCATATCCGGGCTTCCTAACTGTTCCCACACCGACCACTTTTCTGAGACCGTTGTTTGCGATTACCCTGTCGCCCGGCCGAAGCTCCATCAACGTCCATAGCTCATTGGCTTTCCATGCAGGGCTGTATGAGCAGCGCCGACTGAAGGCAGCCTTGAAATCATCCTTGGAAGCGAACCTCCGCAGGTTGCCAACTTCATCCCAGCCGACACATATATACTGGCCTGCTCGGCAGTCGTCCCAAAAGCGTGCCTTCTCGCCAGGCGCGATCTTCACCAGTCGCACGCTGGTTCCAGGAGAAAGACGTCTCATCCCCATGGGTGGTTCACCTCCTCATAGCGCCGAGTCTCGCGCTTTTCGGGACTCTGCGGCTACTGCGTCAGTTCCCTGCCCGCTCGTTGGCCGGCAGCAGCACCCGGTCGATTGACAGCACCGGGCGCGGGGTGAGTGCCGCCCTAACCGTTCCCGTGTAGTCTCTCAGGCTGGGCCACGGCCAATCCTCCGCCGCTTCCGGCCCTCCTGGCGAAGTCTATCTGCGAACTCCGCACTGTCTGCAATGCCGGCCCGATCGCGCCACGTGCCGAAGAACTCGGATTCGAGAAGGTCGCCAACACTCGAGGCGGTCGAGGGGCCGGGCGAGGCACGGTGACCGCGACGGCCGCCGGCCCTGTGGGCACATCGGCAGGCAGCGCGATCCGTAATTCGCGGTTGGACGGAATCTCCGTATTGAGGGTAACCGTTTTCACCATGATCGCGCCGCCTGAAATAACGATACCCAATCGATCCCGGCCTTACAACCAAAGGGCGGTGGAAACCAAAAACGCTGTCAAGGGCGCCCAGCGAATCGACCTCGAACCTCGTTAAAGAAGTGAATGAACCGGGTGCGGAGAGACGGAGCCTTTCCGCACAGCAGGGCGGCGAAGCCGCCTCGCGAATGCGAAGTCGCAGTCCCGGCTCCTCGGGCTGAAGCGGCGCCGGGTTGCGCTCGGCTCATTACTCAGGTAGTATATTACTGAGGCAGTACAAGTGGATTCCCGCCTGCGCGGGAATGACGATCCGGGGGGAGTTGCGCGGCAATGACGACCAGCAGAGTTGTGCAGCAGTTGCGCGGGAATCTCGAGCACGGGAGTTCGGCGGGAGTTGTGCGGGAACGACCGTAGAAAGGAAGGCAATCATGGCGAAGAACAGATGGAAGCTTTCGGCAGAGGCACGGCAAGAGTTGAAGGCCGCGATGAAGGCGGCGCGCAGCCCCGACCACTTGCGGCGCTTGCAATGTGTCTGGATGCCCGCGGTGCTGGGCCTGACCGCGCGCGACACCGCCTCGGCCCTCGGCTGGTCGATCAACACCGTGTGGCGCGCGCAGGCGCGCTACCGGCGCTCCGGCCTGGGCGCGCTGCTCGGTGAAGAGCGGTATCCCTACGAGATCCCTCCCGGAGCGGCCGAGGCGCTGGTAACTGCGGTGAAACGGGCACGTACCGTGGAGGAATTGCGCCGAATCCAGTGCGTGCTGCTGCGAGCCAGCCTGGGCCTGGGCGGCAAGCAGGTGGCGGCGGCGCTGGGATGGGTGCGCGGGTCGGTGGCCACTTTCCAGGCCGAGTACCTGCGGAGGGGCGAAGCCGCGCTGCACCCCGCCCGCGTGCCGCATGAAGGCGCCTTGCCGTCCTGCGAGACCGCCGCCAAGCTGCGCGCGGCCATGCAAAGCGCGGCCACGGTGCCCGAGTATCGCCACCTGCTGTGCCTTTATATGCGGATTGTTCTGGGCCTGAGCTGCGGAGTGGTGGCCCGAACTCTGGGCTGGGGCACAACCACCGTGCGGCGATTGCACCACCGCTACTCGCGCCAAGGGCAGGCCGCGCTTCGTTGCGTCGGGCGCGGCGGCGCGCGCCGGCATATCTTGAGCACACGGGAGACGGACGAAGTGCTCGCCGGCCTGAGCCGCCAGGTCTGGCCTGAATGCCTGCTGATGTATCCCGTCATCCACCGCGCCCTGGAGCAGAAGGCCCATCGCCCGCTGAAGCCCTCGACCGTGCAGGCTTTGCTCAACCGGCACGGTTGGCACCTCGTGGCCGTGGTGATGGTTCCCCACCCCGTCCAACCGCCCAAAGCCGTCCCCAAGGAGCCGGCCGCGTGATCGAACTGCCGATTGCCTTTTCGCCGCCCGCGTGAAGCCGGAATATTCGCAGGGGCGCGTCCCTTCCGTTTGAATTTCGAAAGGCGCCGCCACCTCTCATCGGGACCGGCTCTCGCAATTCTGCCGTTACGGAGGATTGCATATTGCACTGCCACCGCTGGCTGTAGCGCGGGTGTCCCCACCCGCGCTCGGCGCTGTGCCCGCCGGGCGAAATCGCCGGTGGGGACACCGGCGCTACAGCCAGGCAGGGACGTAAAACATCCCATCGATGCGTCCGAATCGGATCGTTTGAATTTCGAAAAAAGGCGATAATGCCGTTGTTTGAACGCAATTGTCCAAAAACGCTACACTTTTGTCTTTTTGGCGGCCCAGTTTCAGTGCCCCGTAAGTTGTTGAAACTTGGTTCCGCCGGCCGGGCCGAAATCGCGGGCGTAAGTCCTTTAGATTCGCTGTCAGCCGATCATGGTTTCCGGGCGCCCGGGCACCTTTCCTGGGTCTTCTCACTTCCTACGCCGGGGTGGCGCGCACCTTAAACTCGATGCCTGCGCCACCCGGCTCCAGTGACGATTCGCAGCGCGACGATCCAAAACAACTTCCCATCCGGGCCTCACTCGCCTAGAATCCAAATTCGCGCTTGCCGCCCCTCGCGGCCGCCCGACGAGCATGAGCCAGAACAAATCGCAAGCCGCCACCACGGCCGCCGCGCCGCACCTGAGGCGCGTGCTTTCGCTGAACGATCTCATTTTTTACGGCATCGTGCTGATCCAGCCCATCGCTCCGGTGCCGCTTTTCGGCGTGGCGCAAAGCCTCTCCAACGGGTTCTTCCTCGACACCATCGTGATCGCCATGTTCGCCATGCTGATCACCGCGGTGAGCTACGGTCGTATGGCGACGCTCTACCCGTCGGCGGGGTCGGCCTACACCTACGTGGGCCGCGGCCTGAACGCCCATGCGGGCTTCCTGGTGGGCTGGGCCATGTTCCTCGATTACCTGCTGCAGCCGCTGATCAACACCGTCTGGATCGCCACCGCCGTTCACTCGCGCTACTTGCCCCAGGTGCCCTACGTGGTGGCGGCCGGATTCATCGCCACCCTCATCACCCTGCTCAACCTGGCGGGCATCAAGTCGAGCGCCGAGGCCAACAAGGTGATGCTGGTGGCGATGTTTGCCGTGCTGGCGGTTTTCCTGGTGCTGGCCGTCCACTTCCTTTACCACGGCGGCGGTTGGGGCGGGCTATTTTCCATCAAGCCGTTCTATGAACCCGCCACTTTCGACAGCCATCGCATCTTGGGCGCAACCTCGTTCGCCGCCCTCACCTACATCGGCTTCGACGGGGTCACCACGCTTTCCGAAGAGGTCGTAAATCCCAAGCGCAACGTGATGCTGGCCGTGGTGGGCACGTGCCTGTTCGCCGGTATTTTCAGCGGCGTGGAATCCTACCTCGGGGCGCGCGTGTGGCCCGACTGGCGCACGTTCTCGAACCTGGAAACGGCTTTCATGGATATCTGCCATCGCGTGGGTGGCATGGGCCTTTTCCACGCCATGGGCGCCGTGCTCATCGTAGCGGCGTTTGGCAGCGCCTTGACCGGCAGCATGGGAGCCGTCCGCCTGCTGTATGGCATGGGCCGCGACAACGTGCTCCCGCGCGGATTTTTCGGCTATCTGGGGGCGCGCAGCAAGTCGCCCACTTACAACATCCTGCTGATCGGGGCCCTGTCGTTCCTGGGCGCGGCGGGCCTGGGCTACTACGGGCAGGCCTACGAGCACGCCGGCGAATTGTTGAACTTCGGGGCTTTCATCGCGTTCATGGGCGTGAACTTCGCCACCTTCTGGCAGTTTTCGATACTGCGCCGGGGGGGCCGCGCCAGAATTGTGCGCGACGCGATTCTTCCGCTGGCGGGGTTCTTATTCTGCGGCGTCATCTGGTGGAACTTGAATCATCTGGCCAAGCTGGTGGGCGGCCTGTGGTTTGCAATCGGAATCGCCTACCTGGCCTACACCACGCACGGCTTTCGCGAGCGGCCGGCCATGGTGGACTTCAGCGAGACGTAGAAAAGACGCGGGGCGTAACGCACTGGCATGTCCGCATCAGATCAGAGTCCTACCCGTAGGGCAATTCTGCCCGCGACGATGAAGAGAACGGCGACGCCAACCCGAACCCAACCTAAGACCGTGATGCCGGCGTACTTTTTTAACAACGCCGCCGTGAGCGGACAGGCAGCGAGGCCCGAGAACAGGGCGAACCAACCATGTGTCGGCTTCCATGGCCCTCGCAGGACGAGCAGCCCGACGCCGCCACCGCCCGCGACGATGGTCCACGCCCAGACCGCGGTCCAGCCGAGCGCCGCGCCCACCTTACGCGAGGTAACGGTCTTCTGCTCTGCGTTCGGATCGGCCGTCATGAACGCCCCCTGGCATCCCCATCTCGCCGCGCTTTACTTCGCGGGCTGGGCTGGGTTACGGTGAATAAAGTGCGGGCCGGTAGCTCAATGGTAGAGCACTGCCCTTTTAAGGCAGGGGTTCTGGGTTCGAGTCCCAGCCGGCTCACTGTGCGCAGCACTGCCCTGCTTCCAAGCCGCAACGACTTTTTCAGCACCCCACTGCGATAAGCGCTTACGGACTTACCGCCTCGGGCGACCCTAGGCGCTAGGGGCCTGACGGCGGCTTCGGCGCCTCCAGGTCCTGGCGCGTATCCACCCGGAAGAGCTGGTAGTTCTTGTAGCGGTGGCGGTTGGAATAAGTTATTTCCCCCCAATATACGGTGACGTTCACCTCCTTGGGAAGCCAGAGCACTGAACCGGCGGTGCGGAAGTTGACGGCCTGGAACTGCACTTTGGTGGTGATGCCCTCGAGCTGGATGGAAGGCTGCGGAGCCAGCAAATCCGTCCGCATCTGCTCAATTTGGTAGTTGGCAGGGTCGATCCAGGCGACGCCTTGAATCAGCAGGGGCACCCTGAGGCCGCCGTCGATGAAAACGCCCATTACCCCGGAGCGCTCGGCGTGGTTGGAGAACGCCACCACTTCCAGGCGGCGCTTGCCGACCACTTCGGTGCCGAGATAGCGAAAGGTGGAATGCGGCTGGGTTTGCAGGCTGAACGCCAGCGGCATGGAGGCGAATCCCTTGGTAGCGAAAAAGCCCTGGCTGCCGGTTTCATACCCCCGGCGGCCGCCGCGCAGGCCGGTGCGGTACTCGTCAAGGGCTGAAAAGCCCGGGCGCGGGTCCGCTTTCACCACCATCAGGTAATGAAATTTCCGGGTAACTGTGACGGTCACTCGACGGGTGAGCGTGGGGCCGAAGGTGCGCGATTGGTCGATGGTCTCCACCGAAGTGGTGTTGAGGGAGTTGGCCACGAAGAGGCGGCTGTTCTCGCCGACGCGCGCCAGGATCTGCGGCAAAGCAGACTGGTCCGCGCTGGGCTTGAGATGCCGGAGTTCTGGAATGTGGTGGAGCAGCGTTTTCAGGGGCCAGTCAACCAGCGGATTCGCCTGCCGGTAGGCCGTCAAAAACACTTCGTCCGACGGGACCGCGCTCTCGGTGGTGGCTTGTTGGGCGAAGCGCGGTGCGGCGACCGCGCCGGAGAGCAGGCCGACAGCGATTCCCCCGAGCGTCCATCGGCCCAAAGCCAACATTCCCCGAGCATGGCGCAGGACGGGGTACGGCGCAAGCGCAGACTGGGTGAGCCTCCGCGCCGCGAGCGCGGTGGTGTGCGTGGTCCTATTTCCCTTGCGCCGCGAACCGCCCGTAGCGACGCGGCGGTCACTTCTGATACTGTGCCATCTTGATGTCGGCCCACTAACGTCGATCTCAATCGAGGACTCCGTGCCGGCGAAACCCAGATCGGATGTTTCCACCCGTACCCGTCAGCCCAAGCTTGCCTATCGTGACGGCCGTTTCATGGAGAGTCCCGAAGGACGCACCTTGCGGATTGGCGCCGAATACCTTGAGCCCCAGGCGCGCCTGCAACGCGCCGGGGTGTTGAACACCATCGTTTTCTTCGGCTCGGCGCGCATCCTGCCGCAAGAGGCAGCTGAGGAGCGGCTCAAGAAGCTGCAGGACGGCGCCGCGCAGCCCGAGCCATCTGCGCTGCGCGAAGCCCAAACCGCGGTGCAGATGTCGCGATATTACGAAGATGCGCGGCAGCTCGCCCGGATGATCACCGAATGGTCTCTCGCGCTTAAGCGCGGCAGCCATTTCCTGGTGGTGTGCTCGGGCGGGGGCCCCGGCATCATGGAAGCCGCCAATCGCGGCGCCTTCGAGGCCGGCGGGCCCTCGATCGGCTTCAACATCAAGCTGCCCTTCGAACAGAGCGCCAACCCTTACGTGAGCCCGAACCTGAACTTCCTGTTCAAGTACTTTTTCATGCGCAAACTCTGGTTCGCCCAACCGGCCCGAGCGCTGATCGTCTTTCCCGGCGGGTTCGGCACCATGGACGAGCTGTGGGAATTCCTGACTTTGCTCCAGACGCGCAAAATGGGACACCAGTGCTTCATTCTGATGTATGGGTCGGAGTACTGGAAGCGCGTCATCAATATTGACGCGATGGCCGAGTGCGGCACGGTGAGCCAGGACGACCTGCGCCTGGCGCGCTTCGTCGATTCACCCGAGGAGGCCTTCGAAATCATCAAGCGGAAGCTGCGCAGAAACCGTGCCATGCGCGCGGCCCTGCGGCACCCTTTCCCATAGCGGAGCCTTGCGGCCAGCCGGATCGAGGTCCGTCCATTGACTTCACCGCGGCCTCGCTTCGGGCGCCTTCCTGCCGGATCGCCGGGACGCCCTCCGGCACTCGGTGACGATGTGGAGGATGTCTCTTGCCGCTTCGCGCCGGCAAGAAGCACGAACAAAACACCATCCTTGCGTAACGCTGGCACCGGCCACCGTTCGGGGGTATGATAATCGCAAAGGGAGGTTTCTATGCGCGCCGATCGCGTGGAAGTCTCGTGGGATACCGGGAAAGACAAGTGGCTGGTGCGGATTCAGGCGGGCGCAGAAGTCATTCGCCGGCATTGCCCGATTCGGAACGACGCGGACGAACAGACGGTCCGTTCCGCGGCGCTCAAGGCCGTCCAGGAAGAAGGCTTCGAACCGGACGCCGCGCAGATGATGATCCAGCGTTAGCTGCTGGACAGCCCCGGAATCGCATCATGTTCGGAGACGGGGCCGGCCGTGCTAACCTCCTGCCCTAAGGGTGCTTTGGCGGAGTTGCCGCCGCCACGACCTGCCGCTAAGTCTGTGCAAGCACCGTTTTGTCGTCTTTGAACGGCCAGCCTTACCCCCCTTCCGCATGATCGCGGTCACAGGCCGCTGTGACTCTAATCACCGCCCCCAATCCCACCTATTGATAGCCTAGCTTGTTAGAGAACGAGCGAGCTTTGAGGGAGTGGACGATGCAAAGAATCGTGATCTTAGGCGCCGCAGGACGGGATTTTCACAATTTTAACGTTGTCTTTCGGAACGACCCTGCGTTTCAGGTGGTGGCGTTCACGGCCACCCAGATTCCTAACATCGAGAACCGCACCTATCCCGCCGAACTGGCGGGACCGCGCTATCGCGACGGCATTCCCATCATCGCCGAGAGCGAATTGGAGCGCTTGATTCGCGAACGGAGAGTGGACGCTGTCGTGTTCTCCTACAGCGACGTCTCTCACCAGGCCGTGATGCACCTCGCTTCGCGGGCGGCGGCCGCTGGAGCCGACTTCTGGCTGCTTTCCGCCGAGCGTACACAGCTAGCCTCCCGAGTTCCGGTGATCTCGGTGTGCGCGGTTCGCACCGGGTGCGGAAAAAGCCCCGTGTCGCGCCGCGTGGCGGACGAACTGCGCCGCCTGGGACGGCGCCTGGTGGTGGTGCGGCATCCGATGCCTTACGGCAATCTGTTGGCCGAGCGAGTGCAGCGTTTCGCCACCCTCGAA
>DATJAQ010000066.1:0-15173 GCA_035516075.1 Terriglobia bacterium
GATTCTCATTTTTCTCATTCTCCTATACATATTTTTAATCCCATTGTTTTCATAAACATTCCAGCTTTGCTCGTACATGCGTTAGGGCATTTTCGCTCCACCCAGCCTCGAAATGGGCCCCGCCGCTGCGGACGGGCATTCCGCATCATCCCAGCCCTCCCTCCCCCGGCATCCGCGGTCCGTGGTTTAGGGGTCCGTTGTCCGTGGTCCGTTGTCAGTTTCCATTGGTCCGTTGCCAGTTGTCCGTTGTCCGTCGTCAATTGTCCGTCGATCAACGATCGTGGTTCGTAGATCGTAGCCCGTGTTTTGTGGATCGACGATCCACGTTCAACGAACCACGAAACCCTGCCGAAGCCTGTAGCGACCGACAACTGACAACGGACATCGGACCAGTGCCAACGGACCTCCGAACCCGCAGCGAGCCTAGCACGGTTCCGGAAGGCTGTGGGGACAAACGGGACGAATGAGACAGTTTATTTTTCCATTCAGCTTCAGTAGGATGGGCTGTGGAAAAGCGACGAATGCGGGGTTCTCGAACTGGGCGGCCCTGCCGCGAGCGCTCACGCGCCTGCGCCCTTAAACCCGCGCCAATTCTCGCTCTCACAGATTGTTGCGCAGAGCCACCAACCGTCTCGCAGCCCTGCCACAGGAGACTGAATTCGAACGTCTCGACGCGGTTCGAAATATACTGGCCCACCGCCTAGGCGGCCGCCGACACGTCCGAGGTGAAATCATCAAGCATTCCGATGGCACCTTTACTTACACCCGAGAAGAGTTCTGGCATATCCCAGGGTCGAACGATGAGCTGGCATTTGAGGATGGGATGATCCAACGGCGCTTGGATGGAATCACCGGCCTGTTAGGTTCTGTCGTCGATGCATCGGCTGAATTCACCCGAGACAACGCCCCAGCAACGGTATCGCCATGAGCATCGAAATCGTCCTCTCTCCCGCCTCCGAGCGCCAGCCCGCCCCGCAATTCGCGCCGACGCCGAAGGCCGCTAGGCGCGTGCAGGAATTCTTCACCGCTCAGATCAACATCGACCAGACCCACAAGGCGTACCTGAACGGGACGCGACGCTTTGCGGAGTGATGCGACGGCCGCGGGATCGCCCAGCTCGCCGGCGTGGAGGCCTTCCATGCCGCCGCATTCGTGAAGGAGCTGTAGGGCTCAGCTTATCCCTTAATCACACCGATCGGCTTCAGGCGTGCGACCTTCTTGGAGAGGCCGGCGTTCTGGACCACGTTCACTACTTCATCCACATCCTTGTAAGCTTCGGGGATTTCCTCGGTGATGCCGTCCTTGGTTTCGGCGCGCACCAGGATGCCCCGCTCTTCGAGGCGCCCGCGCGCGTTGGCGGCCCATTCCGACTTCTTGGCGGCGGTGCGGCTCATCACGCGGCCGGCGCCGTGGCAGGTGGTGCCGAAGGTCTCGGCCATGGCGCCCTCGGCGCCCACCAGCACATAAGAAGCCGTGCCCATGGAGCCGGGGATCAGCACGGGCTGGCCGACGGCGCGATAAGCGTCCGGCACTTCGGGACGGCCCGGCGCGAAGGCGCGCGTGGCACCCTTGCGGTGCACCATCACCAGGCGCTCGCGGCCGTTCACCGGATGGCGCTCGAGCTTGGCGATGTTGTGGCATACGTCGTACACCACGCGCAGGTCGTGCTGCTCGCCGAAGACACGCCGGAAGGCCCCGCGGGTGAAATGCGTGATGCCCTGTCGATTGGCCCAGGCATAATTCGCCGCGGCGCGCATGGCACGCAGGTAATCCTGGCCCTCCTTGGAGTGCACAGGCACGCAGGCGAGCTGGCGGTCTGGCACGGCGATGCGGTAGCGGCGCATGCTCTCGTCCATATCGCGCAGGTAATCGGTGCACACCTGGTGGCCAAGGCCGCGCGAGCCAGAGTGAACGAGCACCACGATCTGCCCTTCGGCCAGGCCAAGCGCCTGCGCGGCTTCCGGATCGAAGATGCGCTCCACGTGCTGCACTTCAAGAAAGTGGTTGCCGGAGCCGAGGGTGCCGATTTGCGGCAGGCCGCGCTTTTTGGCGCGATCGCTCACCGCTGCGGGATCCGCGCCGTCGATGGTGCCGCACTCTTCGCAGGTCTCGAGGTCTTCGGGGCGGCCGTACCCGCGCGCCACCATCCAGGCCGCGCCCCCCACGAGCACGCGATCGAGCTCGGGATAGGACACGCGCACGTCGCCGCCACGCCCGGCGCCGGAGGGGATGTCGCGAAAGAGCTGGTTGACGAGCTCGCGGATCTTGGGCCGTACCTCGTCGAGGGTGAGCGTGCTTGCCAGCAGGCGCACGCCGCAGTTGATGTCGAATCCCACCCCGCCGGGCGAGACTACGCCGCCATCCTCGGGCACGGTGGCGGCCACGCCGCCGATGGGGAAGCCGTAGCCCTGGTGAATGTCGGGCATGGCCAGGGATCGCCCGGCGATGCCGGGCAGCATGGCCACGTTCGCCGCCTGCTCCAGGCACTGGTCGCGAAGCGCATCGTGCAGCAGGCGCTCGTCGGTGTAAATGAGCGCGTCGGTGAGCATGCCGGGCCGCGCCTGGCGCGGGATCAGCCAGCGGTAGTCGTCGAGTTTCTCGAGTTGGACAAGTTCGAACGGCGCGGTCTTCGACATAAACTCCACTGCCTTGATCTTACTTTGAGAAGTTCTGCGTGTCATTGTGGCCGGCGAGGTCAGATTGGCGGCACAACTTTTTTGCTCTGCAGGTGTTTAAACAAATAGGTAGGCTGAATCGTTCGGGGAGCGGAGGACCATGACCCGCTGGGTCGCACGAGTCCCGGCGGTTCGCTACTCCGATTGTCCTTATCCTGGCCCTGCCGACGCCTGCCTGGGGCCCACGATTGGACGCCGCTTGGGTACAGTGCGCAGAGGCGGCAGGAACGGCGCGCCCGCGAAGGCGCCCGCAACGGAGAATTGACCTCGGAGCCAGGCGCGAAGGCTCAACGGGGCTGCAACTTCAAAACCACGGCATCCGCCGCGCCGAGCGCGGTACGGCGCAAGTTCTTGAGTGGCCCTCCTCCTCGAAGAGTGTGAAGGCGGTGGTCTCGCGCTGCCCGGCTTCACACTCCTTTTTTGGCACGGCCCCAGCATCCGGAACGATACCACAGGCCTTCCCTCACCCATTAATCGACCCGGCCACGGGTCTTTCAAAAGGGGACGCCCGGTAAGTTTCTCCTCGGAACGAGACCTTCCGCGGCGCCTCGCCGCCTCATCCGAGCGTGTCCGGCGGTCTCACGCCCGCGGGACTTGGTTTGAACCAGGAAGGGAAGACCGGTTGAGCCTGGCGCGGGCCCCAGCGGGCCGGCTCGCGACCTGCACTCTCTCACCCTAGTATAGGTTCCCGTCTCGCTTTTGCCCGGTGTAATCCACGTAAACCACCTTAAGCTCGCTGTAGAAGTCGATGGCCGTGGAGCCGGACTCGCGCTCGCCGCAGCCTGTCCCTTTGATGCCGCCGAAAGGCACGTGGGCCTCACCGCCCACCGTGGGAGAATTGATGTGGACCATGCCGCATTCGAGGCGTTCCGCCGCCTGGAAGATGCGGTTCGCGTCGGTCGTGAAGATCGAGGCGGTTAGGCCGTAGCGCACTCCGTTGGCGACGGCGAGGGCCTCCTCGAAGTCTCGCACCCGGATCACCGCGAGCACGGGACCAAAGATCTCCTCCTGGGCCAGGCGCGACCCCGCCAGCACTCGATCGAATACGGTTGGCTGGATGAAGTAGCCGCCCAGGCCGTCCGGCATTGGGGCTCTTCCGCCGCCGCACACAAGCCGTGCCTCGCGCTTACCCAGCTCGAGATAGATAAGAACCTTTTCAAATTGCTCCCGGCTGACCAACGGCCCCACTTGAGTGGCAGGGTCGAGGGGATCACCCACGCGAAGCGCCGAAGCGCGTGCGGCGACCAGCTCGACAAATCTGTCCGCCACGGGCTCCACCACCACCACGCGGCTGGTAGCCGTACAGCGCTCGCCTGCCGACCCGAACGCCCCCATCACGGTGTGTTCCGCAGCGAGTTCCAGATCGGCGTCCTCGAGAACCACCGCCGGGTTCTTGCCGCCCATTTCCAACTGTACTTTCTTGAATTGCCGCGCGGCCTTGGCGTTGATGATGGCTCCCACGGCATTGGAGCCGGTGAAGCTGATGGCCTCTACGGCGGGATGCTCCACGAGCTCATCCCCGGCCTCCTCGCCGAGTCCGTTGACCATGTTGAGGACGCCATGCGGCAGGCCGGCTTCGACCAGGACTTCAACCACCCGGCGTGAGCAGAGCGGGGTGATCTCCGAGGGCTTCCAGACCACCGTGTTGCCGCAGACGAGCGCCGGCGCGAGCTTCCACACCGGAACCGCGACCGGGAAATTCCAAGGCGTGATCAGCCCCACCACGCCCAGCGGCTGCCGGAAGGTGTAAACGAAATTATGGAGAAGCTCGGAGGGCAGCGTTTCACCCGTGAGGCGCCGGGCTTCCCCGGCGATGTAGTCCAGGGTGTTGATGGCCCGGGCCAGTTCGCCGCGCGACTCCCCCACCGTCTTGCCCTCCTCCCGGGTCAGCAGGCGGGCCAGGTCTTCCCTATGGTCTTCAAGGCGGCGGGCGGCGTTTGCCAGGATGCGCCCTCGCCGCGGCGCCGGTTGTGCCCGCCAGGCGGGTAGGGCTTGCATGGCGGCAGCGACGGCCTCCCGGACCTCGGCACGTGTTGAGAGGGCGGCGTAGCCGACAATCTCCCGGGGGTCGGCCGGATTGCGACGCTCCAGCGCCTCGAGGGAGCGTGGGGCGACCCACTGGCCGTTGACGAAATTCGGACAGATCGATTCGCGATCGATCGCAAGCGCGGCACTCACACGAGCCTCCGGCGGCGGCATCACTGCCGCACCGAACCAGCCGTCTTCCCGCCGTGCCCCGGACTCAGCCGGAGGGGATTGGGCGGAGCCGCTGTTTATCTTAGCCTAGTCGGCGATCAATCTACTACTCCGGAGAATCGTGATAACATGAAGGCAATCCGTGGCTGCCACCGGCGACGAATGAATCTCGGGGCAACTCCCCCGGCCGGCCACACTCGGGGAGCAGGGTTCGGAATGCAGCTTGCGCTCAAAAGCAAGGGGTTGAGGCTGGTCATGGTGGCTGCGGAGGCCGCCATTTTTCTGATGCTCAGCCTCTGGATCAGCCGGGCCTACTTTGCCAGCGTGGTTTCGCACAAGCTGAGCGTCGAGAATCTCCGGTTGGCGGCGCGCCTGGACCCGGGAGATTCAGATTATCACGTGCAACTTGGCCGGATATACCAGTACAGCCTGACCGACATCGATCCCACCCGCGCCACCGACGAATTGTCGCGAGCCGCTCAACTCGACCCCATGGATGCCCAGCCCTGGCTCGATCTGGGCGCGGCGGAAGAGGTGGGAGGCCAAATCGACCAGGCCGCGAGCTGCCTGCGGAGAGCCGACTACCTGGCTCCCCACTTGCCCGGTTTCCAGTGGGCCATCGCCAATTTCTTCCTCCTGCACGGCGACGTGAGCGAGGCGGTTCGTCACTTCAAAGTGGTCCTCGACGGAAGTCGAAACTACGATTCGATGATTTTCATCACCGCCTGGAAGGCCATCGGCGACGGCGATAAGATTCTGGCTACTCTGATTCCGGACAATGTTGAGACCCAATTCAACTATCTTTACTTTCTGCTCGGCCAAAAAAAGTTTCCGGAAGCGCAGAAATTGTGGACTCGGATTGCCGCCAACCACGAGTCGTTCGACCCCTCCCGCGCAGCCGGATACATAAACTTCCTCCTAGAGACGCGCCAACCGGATCAGGCCTACCAGGCATGGACGGACCTCGAGAGGCGTGGACTGATTTCTGAATCCACCACTCCTGACAATCTGGTGTCCAACGGTGACTTCGAAGGCGAAATGTTGAACTATGGGTTCGGCTGGAGGGAGTCGGCGGTTGAAGGGGTTTATTTTGGCCTTGATCCTACGATTTTCCGCTCTGGGGGCCATTCGCTGCTGATCACCTTCGGGGGCAACGCAAATCTGTTCTACGAGGGTGTCTATCACTTCGTGAGAGTCGAACCCGGGGTGAGTTATCAGGCGCGCGTGTTTATGAAGACGGAGAACATCACGACCGACAGCGGCCCCCGGCTGGAAGTGCAGTACCCGTTCAATGAGGGCGCACGGCCTGAGTTTTCAGACCAGCTCACGGGAAGCAACGCAGCCTGGACCCCGCTCACCATCAGATTTACGCCCAAAACGGACACCCACTTTGTAAGGCTCTGCATCGCGCGGGTGCCCAGCGCGAAGCTGGATAATTTGATCGCCGGAAAGGTCTGGGTAGACGACGTCAGTCTCGCGCCGGTCACAGGCGCTCCGCCAGGCTCCGCACAGCGCTGACGCCAGCCTTGCTAACGCCTCCGGCCGGAGACCTCGCGCAGCGCTTGGGGCGAGGACGTCCGGCCAGAAGCCTCGTCCCGGCGCTCGACGCAGGCCGCCTTGTAACCGATGCCCAGGACCACTGCGAGAATCAGCGCATTGGCGGGAATCTGGAGGTTGAAATCCGTGGCGCTGTGTATCAGGATGGCGAGCGTGCTCCCAATGCAGCCGAGGAGCATCGCTGGACGGTAACGCCGGGAATCGTCCAAGAAACTGACCACCATTCGGATCAGAAGGTAAACGATCGGCAGGAAGAGCAGCGCCGCCCCGACGAGTCCGGTTTCGGCCGCAAACTCCACGTAGTCGTTGTGAGCGTGATCGACAAAGAAACCCGTCCACTGAGTCTGGTAATGGCGAACGCCGGTGACAAACGTTCCCAAGCCAATGCCGGTCCAGGGAAAGTCCCGGATCATTCCGAGAGCGTCCTTCGAGAAGGAGAGCCGGGTTCCAACATCGAAGTTCTGCGCGCCGGCGCCGAGGGCTTCAAAACGGGACAACACCGGTCCTAATCCGATCCAAGCTCCGTAGGCTCCCGCTATCGCCATAAAGCCCAGGAGCCCTAAAAGCCAACTTGTGCGTTTCACCCGCAATTGTGCCAAAAGCGCAATGAAGAGCAGGCTGATGATTGCGCCCAGGATTCCGCCCCGGGATCGCGAGAAGATCAGTCCCACGAGGATGACGATCACCAGAAATACATAAACCAGAAGCTGAAACCCCGGCGCCGCGCCACGCTCCCGAGTCTGCGATAGACCCTTCCGGCGATTGGCTTGCCACATCTGAAACGAATAGAGAATCGAGCCCACCAGGAAGGGCGCCGACAGCTCCAGCAGCCCGGCGAAGTGGTTGTGATTAATATACGTACCGGTGGCCATCCCACGGTAGTATTCCTTTGTATAGGTAAAGATCTTCTCCCACCCTGTTAGGTACTGCACCGACCCGTAGGCCGCTTCGAAGATGCCAATCGCGATCAGCGCTCGAATCAACAAGCTGCTTCGCTTTCGTGAGTCGAATGTCTGAATCGCGATGACAAATGCGGCCAGATAGGCCAGAAAGCGGGTCCAGCCGAGTAGCGTGGCGTGGGGATAAATGCTGAGAGTCAGCCAGGCCTCATACGGCTGACCGGGCACGCCCGGCGCCTGGAAGCGGGCTGGCTCAAGGGCGCGCACCAGCCCGGCCGGAAGCGGCACCAGTTGCAGACCGACCCAGACGGCGAACAAGACGGGCCATATCGAAACCCTGAGATCAAGTTGGCCGCGCCAGGTGTCGCGCACGAGCAGGGCCAGAACGGCCGCGAAAAGGACGATCTCCATCAGAGAGTATGCTGCAGGGATGACGCCGCCGAAGGCCAGTGCGGTCCCGGCCATAACCAGCGCCAGCACAATCTCGAGAGCCCGATTCATAGGTTCGGCCCGGTATCAGTACGCGTTACGGTCGCGGAATCCCCGCCAGATTGTGAGCCAGAGGATTTTGAGGTCGAGACTGAAGGACCAGTTGTTCAGGTAATAGAGATCACACTCGATCCGGCGGGCAATGGACGTGTCGCCGCGCCAGCCGTTGACCTGCGCCCAGCCCGTAATGCCGGACCGCAGGAAGTGACGCACGTTGTACTGCTCGATCTCTTCCGAGAATTTGTCCACGAAGTGAGGGCGTTCAGGGCGTGGACCCACCAGGCTCATGTCGCCGCGAAGAACGTTCCACAACTGCGGCAGCTCGTCCAGATTCGTTTGCCGCAGGAATGTGCCGAAGGTGGTGCGCCGCCCGTCGTCCGGCGTGGTCCAGACCACGTCCGAGGTCCCCTCGCTCTGCACGCTCATCGTCCGGAACTTGAACATTGTGAACGTGCGGCCGTGGAGCCCCACCCTCCGCTGAGAAAACAAGACGGGGCCGGGCGAGGTGAGCTTGGTCAGAACCAAAATGAGGGCCATGAGGGGAGATAGCAACACCAGGAGAAAGCCCGCCACGACCGCGTCGAAGGACCGCTTCAGAAGCGCGTACACCAGCGAATCGGCGGGGGTTCGGTGCAAGTCCACCACGGAGGTGCCAAAGGCGTCGAAGATGGTGGCGCTGGCGGAGGCTTCTTTGAGGAAATCGCACACTAGACGCGAGGGTACAGAAACTCGGGTCAATGACTGCTTTAGCTCCGGCACCCTGCCAAGCAGGGCCAGCGGGAGCGCTACCAGGATCTCGTCCGGCTGCTCGCGGCGGCAGACAGCCTCCAGGTCTTCAACTCCTCCGAGGCGGTGAACCACTCCGCCAGGGCTATCGCCGACCGCGAGGAACCCTACGACCTTGCAACGGAGCCAGGAGTTCTCGCGGATGCGCTCGGCCACCCGCTCTGCGGAGCCCCCGTCGCCCAGAATGAGGAGTTTCAATACCGCTCTTGCGGGGGCGTGCCGGCCTGCCAGGATCAGCAGAAGGCGCGGCGCAATCGCGACCAGAATAAGTGCGAAGAAGGCCAGGATCAGGACGAACAGGCGCGAAAAGGAATACGACCGGACAAAAAAGGCGCCGAGGAAGACCATCATGAGGGTTCCGGACGTTACCCAAACGGCGCGGCGGGTCCAGAGCGACGGATTAGAGGCGACCCACAACTGGTCGAGTTCCGCGAACCGGCATAGCGCTCCCCACGCCAGTGCCGCCACGAAATATAGGATGACATAGTCCGAGGGACGAACGGACATGATGCCGGGCAACAGCCCGGATTTGAAGCGTAACCAGTAAGCGAGCAGGTAGGCGGCCGTGAACGCACCGTAAAGCCCGCTCTTAAGGGCAATCTGCTGGATGAGCAGTCTGCTCCGGATCATAGGCGTTCATCCCATACTCGAAGTCCCCCTTCGAGTCTGTCCAAACTAACCTCCGCCAACGCGTCTGCCAGGCTTTACAGTTGATCTCGGGGTGCCTGCCGCGATCAGTTTCAGCAGGTTTCTTCGGGCCGCTGATGGTGCAGCCGGCCCCATCTTCTTACGCGAGAGCAGTATTATAACACCGCTGAACGTTGTCCGGCGGCGCCAATCCCGCCCCGGGCGGAATGCTCCGCCGCATTCACAGCGTTCTCGCGAACGCGGCCCTCCCAGTAGCTCTTGAGGTCACTGAGCGTTGTCCTCAGTTCGTGGGTGGGCGCCCATCCGGTCTCGGCCCGCGCTTTAGCCGGGTCACCCCACATCGCGTGGCAGTCGCCGGCGCGTGCCCTGGCGCTGTCAATCCGAACTTCGATCGGCATTGGGACCATAGCGGAGAGGCACTCGATTAAGGCCCCGACCGAAACGGCCCGTCCGGAACAAAGCTGGTAGACCTCGCCCGGCCGGCCCTGCTCGAGCAGTAGAGCGTATCCGCGCACGATGTCGCGCACATCAGAGAAGTCGCGAGCGATGTCCGGATTGCCAACGGCCAGCCAGGGCGGCCGCACCCCACACGCGATTTCGGCGACCTGCCGGGCGAGCTCCGAACAAACGAAGTCGGGGCTCTGGCGCGGGCCGGTGTGCTGGAAGGGGCGGACCCTGACAACAGGCAAGCCGTGGCTAAGCCCGAACTGGACGGCCAGTAACTCGGCAGCCACTTTGCTGGCGCCGTAATGGCTGGCGGGCCGAAGCGGCGAATCCTCCTGCAAGGGCATTTCGGCTTCTCCCGGACGGCCGTAAACATCCGATGAACTAACGAGCAGCACCCGGGTGTCAAACTGGAGTTCGCGCCACGCTTCGAGAAGATTTAGCGTGCCATCGAAGTTCGTTGAGTAGCATTCGCGGGGATGCCGGAACGAATCGACCACGGACGAGAACGCGGCCAGGTGAAAAATGCGTTCCGGACGGGCGTCACCCAGAATCTTCCGGAGCAGCCCGAAATCCCGCAGGTCAGCGCGCTCCAGCTTGACCTGATGACGCAAGTGCTCGAGTGCGCGCGCGTCAGCGGCCGGGCGGTCAATCAAGATCACTTCATAACCCTGCCCGAGGAGGTGCTCAGCGAGATGCAAGCCCGCGAACCCCGAGCCTCCGGTGATTACGGCCCTCATGGCGCTCTCCCGATCATGGCACGCTCTCCATCGGTTGGGTGGCCTGTTTCTTCAGTCGTCCCAGGTCCGAGTCCACCATGAGTGCCACCAGCTCCTCGAAGTTCATAGTGGGTTGCCAGCCTAGCTCATGCGCAGCCTTGGTAGGATCCCCCCTGAGGTGGTCAACTTCCGCGGGCCGCACCAGTGCAGGGTCTGTTTCAACGAGCTCTCGATAGTTGAGGCCCACGTGGGCGAAAGCGACCTCGACCAGCCGGCGCACGGAATGCGAAATGCCGGAGGCCACCACATAGTCGCGGGCTTCCGGCTGCTGAAGCATCAGCCACATCGCGCGCACGTAGTCCCCCGCGAAGCCCCAGTCCCTCTCAGCGTCGAGGTTGCCCAGCTTCAGCTTGTGCTGCAGTCCCAGCTTGATTCGAGCCACTCCGTAACTCACCTTGCGCGTGACAAACTCCAAGCCCCGCCTCGGCGACTCGTGATTGAATAGGATGCCCGAACAGGCGAACAGACCGTAACTCTCGCGGTAGTTTACCGTGATCCAGTGCCCGTAGAGTTTGGCTACTCCATACGGGCTGCGAGGGTGGAAGCGGGTGCTCTCGTTCTGCGGGCTCTCCCGCACCGCGCCGAACATCTCGCTCGACGACGCTTGGTAAAACCTTATGCGCGGATTGACGACCCTCAGCGCTTCCAGCATGCGGGTAACGCCTAGTGCCGTGAACTCGCCCGTAAGCACGGGCTGGTTCCAGGATGTCGGCACGAAAGACTGCGAAGCCAGATTATAAACTTCGTCGGCCTCGCTCTGCTGGAGAGCGGTCATCAGCGAGCCCTGGTCCAGCAGATCGCCCGGAAGCAGCTCGATGCGGTCCTGAAGGTGAGCCAGCCGCTCGAAATTGATGGTGCTTGAGCGCCGCACTAGACCGAACACCCGGTAGCCACGTTCCAACAGGAGCTCGGCAAGATACGAGCCGTCTTGGCCCGTGATCCCTGTGATCAGCGCACGCTTACCCATGACCCCTCCACGGCTCAGCTGGCCCCGTGCACCGGCGCTGTCGGGTACCATTCGGCGCCCGAAAGATCTCGCCCTCAACAAACTCGCAGAGGATGTGCCCGATCAGGATATGGACCTCCTGAATGCGGGCTGTCTCCGCGGAGGGCACTTGCACGCAGTAGTCGACCTCAGCCTTCAACCTTCCACCGGACTTCCCGGTAAGGCCCACGGTGATCGCACCTCGGGTCTTTGCTGCCTGTACGCCGCGCAGCACGCTCGGCGAGTTGCCGCTGGTGGATATCCCCAGCGCGACGTCGCCCGGAGCCGCCAGGGCTTCCACTTGGCGGGCGAATACCCGCTCGTATGCGTAATCGTTGGCGATCGCAGTGAGAGACGTCGTGTTCGCCGTGAGGGCGATGGCGGCCAGTCCCCGGCGCTCCAGCTTGTACCGGCCCACCAGCTCGGCTGCAATGTGTTGCGCGTCCGAGGCACTGCCCCCGTTGCCAAAGAGCAGGACCTTGCCGCCCGCCGTCAGTGTGCGCAGGGTTTCCTGCGCGACCTTTTCCAAGCAGCCCCCTAACGCTCGATCTTCCAATATTAGCTGCTTGACGGCGATGCTTTCCGAGGTCCGCCGACGCATAAGCTCAATGAAATCAACGTCCGGCCTGGGCGGCTCAGCGGCCATTTCCACACCTCAAAGTGTACAACAATTGGACACTCTCGCCGCCGGCCATTTTGCCGGCCCCAACGCCGCGCGGGTCGTTCACACGGCGGTGGCCTCCTCCCCAACCGAGCCAGCTCGATGGGTTGCTCCGCGATCCTCATGTCTCGTGGACGAATGCACTCCCGCCGGCCTGCGCCCTCGAGCTGGAACGCCGTAGCTCGCTCATTTTACAGGCGATAAATGCACTCATTTCGTTCTTGAACCGGGAAACAGCGAAGCGTTCGACATGAGAACGGATGAAAGCGGGATTGAAGCGTGCCTCGATGGACTCGAATAGCTGCATAGCCTCGAGCAGTTCCTCCGCGGTTTGAGATTGAAAAAACACGCCTGTGCAGGTATCCGGGTCTTCGCGAACCTCCTGCTCTTCAGTACACCCGCCGGCTCCCGGCGCGCTACAACCCGCGGGCTGGTAGCCGACGACCGTCTCCAAGGCACCGCCCTTCGCGTAGGCGATCACAGGCTTTCCGCTGGCTTGGGCCTCGATGGGCGTCAGGCCGATATCCTCCTCGCCCGGAAACAGGAACGCCCGGCAGCGCCGATAGTGATCCCGAACCACCTCGTCGGTTTGCGAGCCAAGGAATGTTACGGAGGGGCCCGCCATCTGCCGGAGTCTGGGCAGCTCCGCGCCGGACCCTATCACGACCAGCCGCCTGTTCAGTTTACTACAGGCTGCGACCGCCAGATCAACCCGCTTGTAAGCAACCAGCGGGCTGATGACAAGGTAGAAATCTTCCGGATGACTGCCGATCGAAAACGACAGGAGATCCACCGGCGGATAAATCACGGGCGCCTCCCGCCGGTAATACTTCCGGATGCGGCGTGCCCCGTTCTTTGAACTCGCCACGAAGTAATCCACCCGCGCCGCACTCAACTGATCCCAGTTGCGAATGCGGTTCATCATGGGCGGAATGAGGAGGCGTTTCAGCCGGCCCGCTCCCTGCCAATACTCCTGATACATGTTCCAGGCGTAGCGCATGGGCGTGTGACAGTAACAGATGTGGCAGGTCTCCGGGCTGGTCAACACCCCGTGCGCCGGGCCGGACTCCTGGCTGATCACCAGGTCGTAGGCGCGCAGATCGAACTGCTCCAGCGCCATCGGCATCAACGGCAGCAGCGACCGGTAAGCCCGGCGCGCCAATGGAATCGATTGCAGAAACGAAGTGTGGATCCGGTGCCGGCGGATGCGCTCGGAGGTCTGCCCGGGATCGTAAACCAGCGTGAAGATGTCCGCCTGGGGGAACATGTCTCCCAGCACTTCCACCACGCGCTCGCCCCCGCGGTGCGAAACCAGCCAGTAGTGCACGAGCGCAACCCGGAGTTCCTTAAGGCTTTCCGGCATGGTCTCAACACTCTGCAAGCGCTATCGGAGTGTCCGGGGATTTGCTCGCGCCTAGGCTGCCAGCCCGCAGCTGACGCGCGCGCGACGGTCGGCCGGTAACGCGCAGCTCACGGTGCCTGCCCGCGCCGGCCCTTCGCCTGGTTTTCGACGCCAAAAACCGTGCCGGGATTCCGGACACTCAATCGTGAATGGACAATAACAAGAGCAGTCCGCCCGATCCGAGGCGTGCGCTTGCTGAACGTCTCAGCGGTCAACTTCAGCTCAAGCATTAGTGCACCAGAATTCCGTATACGTCCAGCTCCGATGCCGTACCCAGGTACACTTTGCCGTTGAACACCGTCGGCACAACAAACTTCACGGCCGGTCCGGCCTGGTCCCGCTGGGCATTCTGTTGGCTGTTGTAAAGCTCGTGCGAGACGTCTGTGGCGTCGAAGGCGTGGAGAACGGCGGCCCCCGCGCTGTGCCAGAGCGAGATGTCCGTGACCCATACGATGCCGCCCGCGGCGCCGTTCGCCGAAACACAAGGCGTCGCGCCATGGGACCCGAATGTGGCCGAGGACTTCGCGATCGGAAGGGCGGAGAGTTGGCCGTCGGTGAGCGGAAACTGTCGTAACCCGTCGTCCCTGCCGGCAATGTAAATGTTGTTTTGCCAGAAAGCCAGCGTACTGTAAGTTTGATGACCGTCGCTCCACACCGTTTGAAGAATCTGGCCGTTGTTCTGTGCGTTGAAGCCACCCAAATCGTCGCGGTTAAGCAGGAAGATGAAGCCCTCTTTGTCGCTGCCCACCAGCAAATGGGAGTGTGGCAATGGTTGGTCGGGAATCACCAAGGTTCCTCCGGAGCCGACGTCTGCGTCCGTCGCATCGCGATTTGCCTGGTCGAAAGGTGTGAAGTAATCGGCCACGCTCAATCCTCCGGGCGTCGACAGTTTCAGAAAGCTGTCACCATAATCCAGACCGCCCGAGGACGCGTCAAACGTCCCATTGCCGGTCATGAGATAGATGTTGCCAGCCTCGTCGGCCGAAGGCCCGCCACCGCTCTGCCAGATTCCGCCGCGCCTGCCGTTCGGAGTCGCATTGAAGGCGCTCACCTGCTTCAGGGTTCGGGCGTCGAAACCCATCAGCCAGCCGTGGTAAGGGTCAGCGTCCCCGTGAGATGCCCAGGCGACGTAGACGATCCCGTTCAGGAGCATCAGGGCGGGCCGCTGGCCGTTCC
Source organism: Terriglobia bacterium (assembly GCA_035516075.1). Classification (GTDB taxonomy): domain Bacteria; phylum Acidobacteriota; class Terriglobia; order UBA7540; family UBA7540; genus Gp13-AA77. Next base: position 14,698 of record DATJAQ010000066.1, read on the forward strand.
TGAGGGCGTTGAAACTCACCGTACCGCCGCTACTGCCGTCCCCCGTGCCGGGCACTGACGCGCTGAGCAGCGCCGGGCCGCCTGACATCTCAGCTCCCGTGGTGATGTCGAGCGCATGGAGCCGTTGGGCGTATCCGCCGCCTTCCGCGGTATTCGCCACCACGTAGAGCACACCCTGGACCGGATCAATTACGGGGGTGCCGGTGATTCCAACCTCGGGAGCGATGTCCGCCGAATACGTATCGGCGTAGGGAATTGGAGTCACTTCCGGAGGATCGATAAAGCTCACGTGCCAGAGCGGTGACGTGGTCTTCCCGTCGGCGTCGAAGGCGTATACGCTGTCATGCTCGGTGGCGACGTAGACCACGTTGTGGACGCCCTGGTCCGGAATCGTCACCGACTGCACGTACAGCGGTTGGGCGTAAATGGCGCCGTCGACCGGGTAAGAGAACAGCTTGCCGAATTGGGCGGAGTTG
>DATJAQ010000067.1:0-10687 GCA_035516075.1 Terriglobia bacterium
GGCTGACACCGAGAAGCCGAGTCCGGTGGTGCAACCGAGCCCAGCTTCCGCCGTTGCGCCCGAACCTCCTCGACTGGAGAAACCTATGGTAGAGAACACACCCCGTGCCGTGCCGGGTCCCGGCGGTCCGCAGGCGGCATCGGTGATCGGCCGGTCCATGAGCCTGAAGGGAGAGCTCACCGGCAAGGAAGACCTGGTGGTGGAAGGACAGTTCGAAGGCACCATTGATGTGGCGGAGCATACGGTCACGGTGGGGGCCCAGGGCCAGGTGAAGTCCGAGATTCGAGCCCGGCATGTGGTCGTGCACGGCTCGGTGACGGGAAAGATCTCGGCTCGGGAAAAGATCGACATCCGGCGGACCGGAAATGTGGTGGGGGATCTGGTCGCGGCCGGAGTCGCCATTGAGGACGGAGCGTACTTCAAGGGGAGTATTGAAATCCTGCGCGAGGGGCGCACCGAGACGGCGCGGCCTTCGGCGGTTGTCGCCGCCATTTAAGGCCGCGGCCTTCGCCGCTGCTGCCGCGAGGGGCGGCGGAGAGGGCCGCCGGGCGTAGGAGAAAACCCGCGGACGGGTAGGGAGATGCTCGCGAGACCCGGTCGGTCAGACACGGGCGCTGATCCCCAAGGCGCGCCCCTTCCCAGCTTCGGCCTTCATTGGCTCTGGCAATACTTGGAAGACGTTCCTCGCCCCAAGGTGCTGGACTGCGGCGCGCTCCGTGCGGCCACGGTTCGTGTGCTGCTGACCCGTTGCGGCCGGCTCTACCGGGGCGACCTCATTTCTCCCCTTGACCGCCACGACCCGGCGCTTTGGGACCGATCGCGCAGGTCGCCGCTGTTCCGGACCGATGTGCTGCTCGCCGAGTTGCCGGATATCGCTCCCGCCTCGCTCACGTCGATTTTTTGCTGGCAGCTCCTCGATCTTCTTCCGCGCGACGCGCTGGCCGACGTGCTGCTGTGCTGCTATCGCCTGCTCGAACCCGGCGGTGTGCTCTTCTGTCTACTCCGTGAGCCGCGCCTCGAAAAAGGCGCGAACCCCGATTGGGAGTTGGACGGCTTGGCGAGCTTGGTTCGGGTGCGAGACGGCGACAAGCCCTTTGCCTATCCGGCGCTGAGCAATCGGGAAATCGACCGCCTCATTCCGACCGGCAGCGTGAAGACATTTCTCACCCGCTCCGGCTGGCGCGAGGTGCTGGCGGTGAAGTGAGGGGCGAGGGCGCGGTTCGCCGGGCGCGGCCGCCCGCATCGGAACCGTAGAGCCGGCCCCAACTCGTGGGACGGGGATTTGCGGAGCCAAGCCATCATGACGCCTCCGGGCGCAGCCGACGACAGGACAAAAAACTCCCGGGCGAGGCTTTACCGCGCACTGCTGGCTGAGGATCGCGAAATCGAGCGGCTCGAAGAGGCCGTCCGCGGCTTGCGCGCCCGGCACCTCGAGCTTCAGGAAGCGTTCGAGCAGGAATATGCCTTGCCAGGGCAGTTGGCCGCGGCGAGGAACGAGCACGCTCCCAGGGGTTCGAGAGATGACGGATCGCATCGCGATGACGCCTACTCCGCCGAGGGCGTACACGCCAGGAGCGCCGAAGAAAAGGTCCTGGACGACGCGCGGCGTTTTGCGCGCCTCCTGGTGTCTGAGATCGCGCTCTATCATCCCGAACAACTTGAACAAGGACGCCGCCAACACGACCTGTACGCGCGCCTCAAGGCGTCGATTGAGCGCAGCCGCCAGGCCTACGATCAGCGCTTCGGGCAGAGCGCGGCTGGAGCCTTCAATTTCTTCCACGACGAGCTGGTTAGAGTGCTGGCCGAAGATGATCCCGTGCTACTCGGAGCCGGCTATCCGGGTCCCTCCGCGTGAGACTCACTCGGAGCTTCGCCGGCGGATTGCTCTTCCTGCTTTGGCTCGCAGCCGGCGCGCGCGCGGCTCACCGCTCCTCTCCCCACGCTGCCCGTTCACGGCCGGTGTGGGTGCCGCCCGCGTTGGCCGCGCTCGCATCGCGGGCCGATCGTCGGCAAGGGTGGGCTCAGCTCGCCCGTTATGCCGCCTCGGCCCGAAGCCCTGAATTGAAGGGCCTCGCCTACTTCGCGCTCGGCTATCGTGAACTTCAGGCCGGCGAATACCCGGCGGCCCTCGAGCACTTGGGCCGCGCCGCCTCGAGCGGTTTTTCTCTGGCCGACTTCGCCGCCTACTATCGGGCCGAGGCCGCCAGGCAGGCGGACGAGCCGGAAATCGCCGTTCAGTGCCTCTCCGGTTTTCGGCAACGGTTTCCGCGAAGCACGCTTCTTCCTGAAGCCACCCGCGCGCTCGCGCGTTCCCAGCTTGCGGCGGGCGCCTTCGAGCAGGCGTTGCAGGTGCTGACCGGGTCTCCCGAATTCCGCACGCAGCCTTGGTACCAGTTTCTGCTCGGCCAGGCGCAGCAAAGGAGTGGCAACCTCCAGCAAGCCGCGCGGGCGTTCGAGGAGGTCTGCTACCGGTCCCCGAACAGCACGGACGCCGGGCCGGCCGGCACGGCTCTCACCGGGCTTCAGACCGGACTCGGTGCGAGTTTCCCCGCGCCGTCCGAAGAGCTCAGGGAGGCGCGGGCGCGGGCCCTCGAGACGGGAGAGCGCTTCCAGGAGGCGCTGGACGCCTATGAGGTCCTGATGAGGGAGCGGCCGGCGAGCGCCTCGGCGCCGGAGTGGCGACTGGGCCGCGACCGCTGCCTCTACGGTCTCGGCCGCACCGGCGACGCCCTGGCGGATCTTTCCGCGAGTGGGTGGCCTTCGGGGGATGTCGACGCGCGCCGGGGGTTGCTCATCGTGCGGTGCCAGGAGCGGCTCAACAACGCTGGGGGTATGGAGGAGGAGTTGGACCGCCTGGCGGGAGTCGACTCACGGTCGCCAGCGTACGCTTCCGCGCTCGATTCGGCCGCGTACTACTTCATTGCTCACGAAGACTGGGTGCGCGCAAGCCAGTTCAGCGCCAGGCTGGCCGACGCCTTTCCGGATTCCGAACTGGCGGCGAAAGCGCAGTGGCAGGTGGCGTGGACGGCGTATCTCACGGGTGAGTCCGGCGAGGCTCAACAGAGGCTCCTCTCGTACATCCGCGATCATCCCGCGTCGTCTCGAGTGGCGCCCGCCCTTTACTGGCTCGGCCGACTCGCGGAAGGCGCAGCCAGGACTGCGGAGGCTCGCGCCTTGTATGCGCTCCTTCGAACCCGGTTTCGAAACGACTATTATTCGGCCCGGGCCGGAGACCGCTTGAAGGCCCTCGACGCCGCTGCGGGTGGAGTTGGGGTGAGGCAGGGAGCCGAATCTCCACGCGACTCTGCCGACGCCGCCTCCCAACGCAAGGCACTGCCGCCTGAGCTCGCGGCCGCGGTGGCCGTAGCGCCTCCCGCCGGAGACACGGCCAAACTCTGTCCTGCGCGCGAGCCGGCTCCAGATGAACGTCCGGCCCTCACCCTGGCCGCTCTCGGGCTGGACGATCTTGCGGCACGCTATCTCCGCGCCCGCATCGCCGCCGCGAACGATCCTGCCGACTCGACGAAGGCGGACGGATTGCGGCTGACCCTGGCACGCCTGGCTCGTGACCGTGAAGAGTACGACCAGGCGGTTTACTACGCGCGCAAAACTCTGCCCGATTACACGGAATACGACTTTCCCGAGCTTCCGGGTGACTTTTGGAGCTTGCTGTATCCCGAGGCGTTCTGGACCCTGGTGAGGCGGTATGCGGCGCTCAATCGCCTGGACCCGTACCTCGTGATGGCGGTGATCCGCCAGGAATCCGGCTTCAATCCCAAGGCAACCTCGGGGGCGCGTGCGCACGGCCTGATGCAACTGCTAGCGCCCACGGCGCGCGGCGTGGCGCGCGAGACCGCCAGGCCGCGCCGCCGGGCGCGGGTGAACCTCAACGAACCGGCCGCCAATCTGCGCACCGGCTGCCGCTACCTGAGCGAGATGGTGCGGGAATTTGGCGGCAATTTGGAAGAAGCGTTGGCTGCCTACAACGCCGGACCCATCCGCGTGCGACAATGGCTTGCGGCGCGCGCTTTCCCTGAGCCTGCGGCCTTCGTGGAGAGCATCCCGTTTGCCGACACCAGGGCTTACGTGGAGGCGGTCTTGCGCGATGAGGACGTCTACCGGCGGCTCATGACGGGAGGCCTGAGGTTCAAGGCTTGCCCCCAAGCGCCACCGTCCCCATCGCGCCCACGTTAGTGTGGGGACCGCGAGTCGAAGCCGCCGGCCCGAGGGTAAGGAGATGACAGGCGTGGCCCCGAGGCCAGAACATCACATTTCGCGCAAAGCCGGCCAGTTCACCGAATCCGTGATTCGCGAAATGACGCGGCTGGCTATCGAACACGGCGCCATGAACCTGGCCCAGGGTTTTCCGGACTTCCCGGCTCCGGCGGAGGTGAAGGAGGCGGCCCGGCGGGCGATCGCCGCCGACGTGAATCAATACGCCATCACCTGGGGTGCGCGGGAGTTCCGTCGCGCGATCGCCGAACGGTTCGAGAAAGATACAGGCCTGGCCATCGACCCCGAACGCGAAATCACGGTGACCTGCGGGGCCACCGAGGCCATGATCGCCTCGCTCCTGGCGGTGGTCGATCCGGGCGAGGAAGTGGTGGTGTTCGAGCCCTTTTACGAAAACTATGGGCCGGACGCGGTTATTTGCGGAGCCACGCCGCGTTTCGTCAGCCTGACACCGCCCGATTGGAGCTTCGACGCCGGCGAGTTTCGCGCCGCGGTGAGCGAGCGTACCCGGGCCATCATTTTGAACACACCGAACAATCCTACGGGCAAAGTGTTCTCACGAGAGGAACTCGAGACCATCGCGGAGGCGGCGCTTCGGTCGGGCGCCTACGTGGTGACGGACGAGATTTATCAGTACCTGACCTATGACGGAGCGCGGCATGTATCCATGGCGACGCTACCGGGGATGCGTGAACGGACGATCACCCTGAACGCGCTTTCGAAGACCTACAGCGTGACGGGTTGGCGGGTGGGATACGCGATTGCCGCCCCGGAAGTCTCGGGGGCAGTGCGCAAGATGCACGACTTTCTGACCGTAGGCGCGGCCGCCCCTTTGCAAGAGGCTGGCGTCACCGCATTGCGCCTGCCGGATGATTACTACCGCTGCCTTTCGGCAGAGTACGCCCGGCGCCGCGACCGAATGCTCGACGCTCTCGGCGGCGCCGGCTTTCGCTGCTTCAAGCCGTCGGGGGCCTACTACATTATGACGGACATTTCGGGGTTCGGGTATCCCAGTGACGTGGAGTTCGCCCGCCATCTGGTGAGCGAAGTGGGCGTGGCGGTGGTACCGGGAAGCAGCTTCTACCGCGATCCGCAAAAGGGCAGCCAGCAAGTCCGCTTTTGCTTTTCCAAAACGGACGCCACGCTGGACGAGGCCGCGCGCCGCCTCGCCCGGCTCCGGGGACGCTGACGCGCAGCGACTTCCGACGGGACCAGCAAGCCAAGGCCTGGCGCCCGCGCCGAGCGCGCCGAAACGCTCTCAGCGGCTGGCGAGCTTGCGGGCGCAGTCCAGCAGGAAAGCGCGGTCGGAGTCTACCATGTGGCCCACCAGGCCCTTCAATTGAAGCAGAAACCTGGCCTCCGAACCTTCGCTGCCCGAGGATTGCGCCAGCTCTTCCAGCGTCGAGGCTGGCCGGCCTCCGGCTGCTATGGGTTGCGGTCCGTCCTCGGCGGTATAGAACAGCCGATAGAGGGGTACATCGAGGGCACCGGCAAATCTCTGCAGGGTCTCGATGGAGGGGACGGTGTGGCCGTGCTCCACTCGCGAAATGTAGCCCCGGAGCATTCCCGTTTGCCTTTCGATGTCTCCCTGGGAGAGGCTTTTCTTCTCTCGAAGCTGGCGAATTCTTTGACCGATCGACATTGTCTTCTCCTCTGAAAATGAACTCTCTTCCGCCGATGGGCAGCTCGGCTGCCAGGGGGCCGGCGGGTTGGACCTTACTGTGATCTTGTCTCGCTTCCGGTTCTCCGGAGTTCGAGGTAACGAATCGCAACCCGACCTGCCACGCTCTACGCTGCGCTAGCCCAATCACCAAGCGCCGCGTGACTTCGCCCGCCTTCACGCGACCTTCAAGAGGGCGCCGGCGGCGACAGCCGAGGGACCGTCAGGCCGGTTTCAGCACAGCGGCCAGGCCGTCCGGTGGCGCCTCGTTTGGGCAGTCCTCACGCTGCCGCTTTCCGGTCTGCGCCAGGCGCCCCGGGGCTTGGATTCGAAAGGCTGTCACGGCCGCCGCCTCGGGTTCCAACATGCCAAAAAGGCCATCAAGATCGTCGCACCAGCCCTCAACCGCTCCGCTCTGTCTGTTGAGAATCAGCAGGCGGTCTGTCTCCGTGATGATCGTCGTCTTTCTTTTAGTTCGCCTCGTCATCGTTCCTCCCTCCGGCCCGACGGGCCGGGGCACCTGGCTGGCGCTGCACGCGCTCAGTTGCCCGCCGCGGCGTTGCACGGCGGGGCTGATTCCGCTAGAATCAGCACATCCAGGTGAACCGAACGCCGCGCTCAACTGCGGCGAACGGTTGGAGCGTAGACCGGTTGTGGGTTGGGCGTAATTAGAATCCGCTGAAAGATTCATGAATCTTGCATGAAACCGGCCAACCTACAGTCCGCCAAGCGTTTTTACGAGTTCGGTCCATTCCGGATCGACGCCAGCGAAAGGGCGCTTTTCCGCAGTGGAGCACTCGTTCCTCTCACACCTAAGGCTTTCGACACTTTGCTCGCATTGGTTGAGGCCCCGGGTCACATTCTCGAAAAAAACGAGCTGATGAGGAGAGTGTGGCCGGATACGGCGGTCGAGGAGAACAACCTCACCCAGAACATTTCGGCGCTACGTAAGGCCCTGGGCCCGAGCTCCGACGAACGAAGCTACATTGAGACGGTCCCGCGGCGCGGGTACAGGTTCGTGGTCCCGGTCCGGGAACGCTGGGAGGCGTTTCCGGAGCTCATTGTGCGGGAGCACACCAAGTCCACGATCATCGTGGAAGAGGAGTCTGACACCCGGGCCTCGGTCTTGAGCGGGCTGAGCGTGGGCCAGCTTGCGGTGATCGGGGCGGTGATCGTGATGTTGACGATTTCCGTGTTCTATCTCCTTCACTCCCAACGAGCTGGCGGAGAGGACGCTTCGCCCTCGGGGCCTTCGTTTGCGCGATCGGGATGGGGGCACCGGCCCTCGGTGGCGGTGATCGGCCTGAAGAACCTTACCCGGCGGCCGGACTCAGAGTGGCTTTCAACGGCGCTTTCAGAAATGCTGACCTCGGAGCTCGCCGCCGGTGAGCAATTGCGGGCGATCCCAGGAGAGGACATTGCCAGGCTCAAGCTCGACTTTCCGTTGCTTGACGTCGACAGCCCGGCGCGGGACACGACGCTATCGCGCATTCGAGACGATCTGGGAACCGATTACGTGGTCCTCGGGTCGTTCGCCGCTTTGGGTCCCGATGGCGACGGGCCGATCCGGCTGGACTTGAGACTGCAGGACGCTCGCAAGGGCCAGACGCTCGCCACCATCGCCGAAACGGGGACCGTGGCGCGTCTGTTCGACTTGGTCTCAAGGGCGGGCGAGCGACTCCGCGGCGCGCTCGGCGTGGGCGACGCACCAAGCTCCGAGGCCACCGGTGTGCGAAACGACTTGCCGTCCAATCCGCAGGTGGCCAGGCTGTACGCAGACGGCTTGGCCCGGCTGCGCGTGTTCGACGCGATGGGAGCGCGCGAAAAGTTGGAGGCTGCGGTGGCCGCCGACCCCGAATTTCCGTTGGCGCATTCGGCTCTGGCTTCGGCTCTCTCGTCGCTCGGTTACGACGAGAAGGCCAAGGCGGAGGCCAAGCAGGCGTTCGAGCTGTCCCACAACCTGAGCCGGCAGGAACAGTTGGTGGTGGAGGGGCGGTATCGGGCTGTGCTCAATCAATGGGACCGCGCGGGTGCGGTGTACCACACCCTTTTTGGCCTGTTCCCGGACAATCTCGATTACGGCATCACCCTCGCAACCGCCGAGTTCATGGCTGGGAAGAATGACGAACTGCTGGCCACGCTGGCTGCGCTTCGAGCCTTGCCGGCGCCGGCGGGTCAGGACCCCAGGATCGACTTGATGGAAGCCAATTGGGCGGAATCGATCTCCGATTTCAAACGCGAACAGGCGTCGTCGTCGAGGGCCATCGACCGTGCGCAGGCGCTCGGCGAGGGCTTAACGGCAGCGCAGGGCCGCTTGGCGCTGGGCACCGCGAAGTGGAAGCTCGGCCAGCCGGATCAAGCCCTGGCGACGTTCGCAGCCGCGCAGCGGACCTTCACAGCGGAGGAAGATTTCGTGGGCGCAGCCGAGGCGCTCGAGGCCACGGCCGAAGTGTTGCGTGACCAGGGACAGCTCGCGGCCGCTCGCCAGAAGTTTTCCCAAACGCTGGCCATCCGCCGGAAGACGGGCGACGAAGGGGGGGTGGCGATCTCGCTGAACAACCTCGCCCTGCTCCGGTGGCAACAGGGCGATCTGGAAGGCGCCAAGGCGATGTACGACCAGGCACTCGCCACCTTTCGGGAAATCGGGGACGAAAGCGGCGTTGCCAGAGCTCTAAACAACATCGCCAACATTTATTACGACCAGGGCCAGCTTGCAACCGCTGCCAGGATGTACCAGGACTCCGCCGCCAAGTTCGACGAACTGGGTGACAAAGGCGGCCGCACGCAGGAGCTTCTTAATATCGGCTTGGTGCTCTCAAACCAGGGCGACCTTATAGGCGCCCGGCAGAAATACGAAGAAGCCGCGCAGATCAGCCGCGAGCTCGGGACCAAAAGTCAAACGGCTTACGCCTCAGCCGGTCTCGGCGACGTCGCCCTCGCGGAAGACAAGCTGGAGGAAGCCCGCCAGAAGTACGGGGAGGCCCTCGCCATTCGCCACGAGCTTGGAGAGCAGGGAACCGCCGCCGAGACGGTGCTCGATCTCGCCGCGCTGACCCTCGAAGAGGGACACCCGGACCAGGTGGCTTTGATGTTGTCCCCGGCGCTCGATGAGCTTCGCCGCGAAGGGCAATCGGATGACGTGGCGGAGGGTGAGGCTGTACTGGCGCGTGCGTTGGTGGCGCAAGGAAAGCTGGCCGACGCGGGCCGCGCAGCCGATCGCGCGGAGTCACTGGCTCAGCAAGGCCAGAACCAGACGGTGCTAATGGAGGCACAAACGGTGGCCGCGGGGGTGGAGTCGGCCTCGGGCGATGTACGGCGCGTCAAAGCAGCGCAGCAACGCTTGATGGCGACTCAGACGGCGGCGGCCAGGGCCGGCTTTATGGACCGGGCGCTCGAAGCGCGCCTCGCCCTGGGTGAAGCCTATGTGAAGGCCGGCGAGGCGTCGGCGGGCAGGGCAGTGCTTCAGGGGTTGGCAAAAGACGCCCAAGCAAAAGGCTTTGAGCTGATTGCTCGCAAAGCCTCGCACGACTTGGACTAGCAGCGGGGACCGGCAACGCTGTGGATAGTGCCGCGAGAAGCCGGCAGGGGGTCGCCAAGCAACGAAGTGGTGCAGGGAAGGAAAGTGGGACAGCCTTGGCCCCGAGCCATGGGAGGACGCGCACCCGGGGGCGCAGCTCCGCACGACGGCGAGCCCCTCGGAACACCGCCGAAGGGCGGCCGGGCCTCTAACGAGGTTTCAACAACCTACGGCCGATCACACGAACACCCCCCCCCCCCCACCAGCTTTCAACAAGTTACGGACGATAGACTCGCCTTTTCGGCTCCGCGAGTTTTCGACAACCTACATCAACTTCCAGAAACCAAAAGTGTACGATTTTTGGACATTTGCTTTCAAATAACGGCAGAATAGCGCGTTTCCCCTACAAGATTCGCGTTCATACAACGACACAACAGCCCCTTTCTTCGCCCAGGATTTGCTCTCATCGAACCATGTTTTTCGCGAGCTTCTGGCGGCCTGAACTGTGGACAAACCACAGGTAAGGCCGTGCAAACTCAAGTCAAATCTAAAGGACTTATGGCCGTGCCCTCGGTACGCTGGGCGAACTAAGTTCCAACGACTTACGGACGACGCCTCAAAAACATCCACTCGTGGGTTTTCAACAACTTGCGGACGAAATCTCCTCGGCCACGCCTCCACGTGTTTTCAATAACTTACAAAAAACTTCCAGAAATCATAAGTGTACGATCTTTGGACATTTGCTTTCAAATGGCAGCGAAGCGGCCCAGTTCGCCGACACGATTCGCTTTCATACAAGCATATCGCCTGTAAGCAGACGCGGGTCGCTTTGCGTTCAAATGACCACATTTTCGGCGAGGTGGCCCAGAGCGCTTCAGTCTTGAATCTTCGATTTTCAACCCGGACTCTACCCTCGGGATGGCCGTGGTCGAGTTGGCGCTTCTACCAGGTCGGTGACCGGCCCATTCTGGAAGCGGACCGGATCGCGCGAAAAGCGCATGACACCGTCGCCGGCTCAGATGTGTGAGGAAAGATCCGCGGCAGCCCGCCGTCCGGCACGAAATCGGGCTTCTGTTCACCGAAGGTTCTGAAATAGCTTCAAAAAAAGAGAGTTGGAGGTAACATGCAAGGCCTCTATAATGCGAGTAATAATGATAGGTGTCATAAGACGTTTCGATTGGACTTGGCGAGCTCAACCCGGCACTCTGGCTGACCGTAGGTAAGCAGATCGTGCTGCGGCCCGCTTCGAATACGACGATGACCTGAGCCGGTTTTCG
>DATJAQ010000068.1:0-8548 GCA_035516075.1 Terriglobia bacterium
AAAAGGCCCTTTTTCGGGCCGCTTTGTCCAATATCCGTACACTTATGGTTTTTGGAAGACGCCGCAATTTATTGAAATAGGATAATCCGGCGTGTCGCAAGGCGCTCCGAAAATCACCCGAACATCGTTCGGCGCCGCAGCCCGGCCCCAGCACCGCGCTCGCAGTCCGGACCGCGCCCGATTATTGTCATTTGTCCTGCAATACTTGTTCGTATGACACCCCAAAAGGGGCCTCTTTGGGGCTGTTTTGTCCAATATCCGTACACTATATGATTTCTGGAAGTATTTGTAAGTTGTTGAAAGTAGGTCCTGCCGAGCGCCGGCAATTCAACCCGAAAGTTACTCGAAATCGCTGCGAGGCCGCAGCCAGTTTCGGCTGGAGATTCAGGCTGGGAGGGGGCGAAGCCCGAGTGCGGTATGCAGCCGCCCTTCCACGTCCGCAAGCAGTTTCGGAGACAAACCAGGGGCCACCGTTGCGGTCGCCCTCCCTAAACCTTATGCTACCCGCGACGCGCGGTATGGCCCCTGGTTTCCTCATCCCTTGACAAGGCCTGATCTAAACGCGATAAGATTGTTCCGTCAAATGTCATTTCGCGTCATCTCGCGGCATTTGACGAAAGAACGGCGGTTGCGAGGCCCGCTATGGCAACCCGAAACTCTTGTAAATTGATGGGTTGGAAGGAGATAGGCGAGCATCTGCGCATCTCGGTGCGGACAGTGCAGCGTTGGGAGCGGGAGCTCGGACTGCCGGTTCATCGCGTTCCAGGGAGCAGCGGGCACTCCGTGTTCGCGGTTGCCGACGAGATCGACCGCTGGCTTGAGGCTGGCGCTCCCCGCGCCGGCGCGCCCCAAGAGGCAGTTCCCGAGCGCCGGCGCCTGGCGGGCCTGGCGGCGCTGGCCGCCATGCTCCTGGCCGGAGCCGGGCTCCTGCTGGCGCGGTCGCTGCGCCCGGCTTGGTTCCAGCACGAAAGCGGCGTCACCGCGCTCCCCCATCCCGAGATCAGCTTCACTTCGCCCATTTCCCCGCAACCGGCTCAAACCATTGTAATCAAAGGGCATGGCTTAGGGGTTCAAACTAGTTTTACGAACCAGGACACACCCTTCCTCGCCATCCGCGACACGAGTGCGCGCTGGGCGGCGGGGCGCATCATCCCCTGGAACTGGGATGAGGTTACTTTGAACGTGGCAAGCTGGACCGACTCGGAGATCGTAATTACAGGCTTTTCAGGCGCTTACGGCAAAAAAGGTTGGACCCTTCACGCCGGCGACCGGATCGAGGTGGCCGTCTGGAATCCGCAGTCCGAGCGCGGGCCCGCCCTCTACCACTTGACGGTGAACGCCCCCGCCTTGGCCAGCCGCCGGTAGGCCGCGGCGAATTCCCTGCCCCGCAGCGCACTTTTACGCCGGAACCTCTTACGGTGCAGGAGCTTGCCCGTAGACCCGGACGTAATCCACCAGCATTTGCTGCGGAAACTCGGTGGAGCTGTCGGGGTTTCCGGGCCAGCTTCCACCCACCGCGAGGTTCAGAATCACAAAGAAGGGGTGATTGAACACCCAACCGGTGCCGTGCGGCATCTCCCGGGGCTCGGCTGTAAAGTACAGATGGCTATCGACATAGAAGCGCATCTGGCGCGGGTCCCACTCCACGGCGAAGACGTGAAAGGCGTCGGCAAAGCGCTGGCCGCGAGGCAGGGTGTAGGCCTTCGTCATGTCGTCCGTGCCGGAGTCGCCGGGGCCTGGTCCGTGGAGGCTGCCATGCACCTCCGAGGGCTCCTTGCCGATGTTCTCCATAATGTCGATCTCGCCGCACTTAGGCCAGCCGACTTTTTCGATGTCGTCCCCCATCATCCAGAACGCAGGCCACATACCCTGCCCGCGCGGAATCTTGATGCGGGCCTCGATGCGGCCGTAGGCCTGGGCGAAGAGACCCTCGGTCTTGATGCGGGTGGAAGTGTAATCGCGACTGACGGTTACGGGAGCGGCAGGGGAGGCGCCGGGTTCGCCCGCCGGCGCCGCGGTCGGGCCCGAATACTTTTCGCGGACCGCCGTAATCACCAGGTTGCCGCCTCTCACAACCACGTTGGCAGTGGACTGGGTGTAGTACTCGAGCTCCTGGTTACCCCAGCCGTTGCCGTCCACGCCGATGTCGTAGGTCCACTTCGCCGGGTCGGGTGCAGAGCCGTCCGGACCGTTGAACTCGTCGCTCCACATCAGCGCCCCCTTCGGCCGTTGCTTCGCCGGCTGCGGCTTGTGACGCGCCTTGGTGCGCGCCAAGGCGGGTGCACAGGCCAGCAGCAGAAGCGCCGCGAGCAGGCTGGCACGAGTTCTTTGGCGTCGAGCTAACATATTGATCCCAAACAGCTAATCATACATTCAGGACTCGATCTTGAGATCTTTTGACCTTCAAGGTTCAACTTTCAACCTTCGACTTTCGACCTTCATCCCCCTCGGCCCGGCTGATTCGCCCTATGCGTGCATCGCCAGCAACACCGCGAGCAGGTACACCCACAGCCCGTCCATAAAGTGCCAGTAAATGCTCGTGACGTCCACCACCGTGCGGCGCCGGAGGCCCCAGCGGAGCTCGCGAGCTTTTAGTGCCAGGTAGACCAGCGCCGCCAGTCCGCCGGCCAAGTGCAGGGCGTGCGCCCCCGTAGCAAAATAAAAGAAGGCGCTGCTCGGGTTGCCTTTCAGATAGACGCCCGCGGCTGCGAGCTGGCGCCAGGCCATCCACTGTCCGGCGAGAAAGGCAAGGCCAAGACCGAGCGTGCCGTAAATCCAACCTTGGAAAGCTCTTAGCCGGTCTGCGGAGAGCGCGCGGCGCGCCAGCTCGAGGGTACCGCTGCTCGTGAGCAGCAGTAGTGTATTGAAGTACAGCACTTGAGGCAGCGGGGTGCAGTACCAGGCGCCGCCAAGGCCCCGGCGCTCCAAAAAGAAAAGCGTCAGGCTGGCGAAGAGCATCGATACGGAGGCCAGGGCCGCGTAAATGCCGGCCCGGCTGGCGGCCGCCGGCGTTTGCCAGCCCATGGGATTCCAGCCGCCGAAGCCGCCGTCGCCACCACTGGGGCCGTGCGAGCCGCCACTCGGCCCGCTTGGACGCGTTCCGGCTGACGATGGTGGAGTGGGGGAATCAACGGGTGCCGGCTTCGGAAGCGTACCGGTTGGCATAAAGTGCCGCCGGGCCTGCGGCTGCAAAGGGCCGCCGGACGGAGTGCGAAACTCCGATCTAAGGCGAAGGATTAGAATAACTTACAGGGGCCACGGTGCTCTGCTGCCACGGCCTGCCGCGCTCGCTCCAACCGCGCGTAAAAACGTCGCTCGAGGTAATGCCGATGAGCACCGCCAGCCAGAGCAGCGCGGCCAGAATCACCACCCGCGTCATGCCTGTCTGTTCCTTCAGGTGCATAAAGAAGAGCACCACCAGGGTGGCCTTGCACACCGCAATCGCCAGGGCCACCACCGTGTTCATACGGCCGAGGTCCACGTAGGCCGCCGCCGTAGTAACGGCCGTGAAGACGAGGAGGGCCACAAACACCGTCACGTAAAATCGCTTGGGATGGACGTGCATCAGTACCGGCCCCCGATCAGGTAGAGGAGGGGAAAAAGGAAGATCCACACGATATCGACGAAATGCCAGTAGAGCCCAACAATCTCAACCCAGTTGTAGTTCCCCTTCGTGAGCTCACCTAACTTGTTCTTGATCAACAATGTAGCGAGCAGCCCCACGCCCACCACCATGTGCAGGGCGTGAACGCCCGTCATGCAAAAGTAAAAAATAAAAAATAGGGCGACGTGCGGCACCGTGGCGTGGAAGCGGCTGATAACTTCCAAAGCCTCGCCGCGCGGTGCAAAGTTAACCCCCGGCACCAAGTGCTCGAGGTAATCGCCGTACCACTCGTAGCGGAGCTTTATGAAGACGAAGGCCGCCCCCATGATCAGGGTGAGGACCAGGTAGACGTTCAGCGACATTTGCTTGCGAAGCTGGGCGGCGCGGACGCCGAGCGCCATGGTCAAGCTGCTGCAGATCAGAAGCGCAGTGTAAAAGGCGCCGTACCCCACCTTTATGAGGTGGCTACCGGCTGTAAACGCTTCAAAATAAAGGTTCCGGTAGAGAGAGTAGCCGCAGAAGAGGCCGCCGAAGAAGAGCACCTCAGTGGCCAGGAAGAGCCACATGCCGAGCGAGTCGGCGTTCTTCTGCTGCTCAAAGTCGTCGAATTGATGCGCCACCAGGGCGGCGTCATGGTGCGCTTCAGCCGACATGAGCCTCCTCGGTCCCGTAGGCGTAGGCCTCTTCGGTCACAATCGGGGTTTCGGCGAAGTTCTCGGTGGGCGGAGGAGATGCCACGGTCCACTCCAACCCTTTGGCGCCCCAGGGGTTGGGCCCGGCAACCGGGCCCTTGAATATCGACCAGGTGAAGTAGAGAAGCGGCAGCAGGTAGCCCACCGCCAGAATCGAAGCGCCCGCCGACGACATCACGTTGAGCACCTGGAACTCCGGCGGGTAGACGGCGTAACGCCGGGGCATACCCATATAGCCCAAAATGAACTGTGGGCCGAAGGTCAAATTAAAGCCCAGAAAGATGATCAGGCAGGACATCCGGGCCCAGACCTCGGGGTACATCTTGCCCGTCATCTTCGGCCACCACAAGTGCATGCCGCCCATGAAACCCATGATGGCGCCGCCCACCATGACGTAATGGAAATGGGCCACCACGAAATAGGTGTCGTGCAGGTGAATGTCCGTCCCCATCGACGCCAGGAACAGGCCCGTGAGCCCGCCGATGGTGAACAGGCCGATGAACCCGATGGCGTAAAGCATTGGCGCATCGTAAGATATAGACGCCTTGTGCATGGTGGCGGTCCAGTTGAATACCTTGACCGCCGAAGGAATGGCCACGGCAAAGCTGAGAGCCGAAAACACCAGGCCGGCGTAAACCGACTGCCCGGTGAGGAACATATGGTGGCCCCAAACCATAAAGGAAATGGCGGCGATCGAGACGCTTGAAAAGGCCACAAAGCTGTAGCCAAAGATGCGCTTACGGCAGCCGGCGGCCACCAATTCGCTCACCACGCCCAAGGAGGGCAGAATTAAAATGTAGACCTCGGGGTGCCCGAAAAACCAGAAAAGGTGTTGAAACAGAATGGGATCGCCGCCCAGCGCCGGATCGAAGATGCCGACGTGGAAGATGCGCTCGAGGGCGATAAGGGCCAGGGTGATGGCGATCACCGGCATGGCCAAAATAAAGATCACGCTGGTGGCGTACATGGCCCAGATGAACAGCGGCAGCCGCATCCAGGTCATCCCCGGGGCGCGCATCTTGTTGATGGTGACCATGAAATTCAGACCGGTCAGAATGGACGAAAACCCCGAAATGAAAATGCCCATGGTGGCGGAGAGCACGTTGGTGTTGGCGTAAGTGCTGCTCAGGGGCGTATATAGCGTCCAACCGGTGTCCACGCCGCCACGGATGATGCTGAACAGGAACACTCCTCCGGCCAGCATGAAGATGTACCAGCTCAGCAGGTTGAGCTTGGGAAAGGCCACGTCGCGTGCGCCGATCATCAATGGAATCAGGAAGTTGCCTAGCACGGTGGGAATCGATGGCGCCAGGAAGAAGAAAATCATGATCAGGCCGTGGGCGGTGAAGAGCTTGTTATAGCTCGCCGGCTCCATCAAAAGGCCTGAGGGCTCGACAAGGTTCAGGCGCATCAAGGTGGCCATCAGGCCGCCTACCGCGAAAAACCCCGTGATCGCAAACAGATACAGCCAAGCGATGCGTTTGTGATCGGTGGTGAAAAGCCAGGAGCGCCAGCCGTAATCGGCGTTGAGATAATGCACTTCCGGCAGGGTCGGAGTTTCAAGCGCAACCGTGCTCATTGCTTACCTGCCTTCCTTTCCGCGGGTGACCCGAGCGACTTGATGTAGGCGATCAATTCCAGAACTTCCTCCTCGTTCACCTGGCCCTGAAACGTCGGCATTAAAACGGGATAGCCGGCCACGGCCTCCGGCCCCAGAATCTGCGAACGGAGGAAGGCGTCGTCCGCCCTCACGGTTTTGCCGCTCTGCAACTTAACCTCGGCGCCGTAGAGCCCCTCGAGCGCCGGGCCGGCCCCCTTTGACACAAGGCTGTGGCAGGTGGCGCAGCCGAGCTGGCTGAACAGCCTCTCGCCCTCCACCCACATCGGCTGCACGTTGGCCTGGCTCGACAGCCAGCGCGCGTAATCCTCAGGCTTCATCACCACGATGGTGCCCACCATGTGCGAATGGCCAGTACCGCAATACTGGTCGCAGAACAGGTGGAAGTTGCCGGTTTCGGTGGCCTGAAACCACTCGCTGGAGTAGATGCCGGGAACCACATCCCGCTTCACCCGAAAGGCCGGTACGCCGAAGTCGTGGATCACGTCCTCGGAGGTCATGGTGAGTTTGATGGGCTCGCCCACCGGAATGTGCAACTCGTTGATTTCACGAGGGCCTTCGGGGTGTTGGATCTTCCACATCCACTGTTTCCCCACCACAAAAACCTCGGTGGCGGCGGCCGGCGGCCGGGTGTAGCGCACGAACAACTCTGCCGACCACGCGAAAAGAAACACGCAGATTCCGGCCGGAATGATCGTCCAAGTCAGCTCCAACATCAGGTTGCCCTCGTTCTGGGGCGGAACCTCATCCTTGGAGCGCCGGCGGTACTTGATAGCAAAATAGAAAACGGCGCCAAAAATCACCAGCGTGAAGAAGACCGTTATGGACGTCAGGAGATAGAAGAGCCACTGCCACTCCCCGGAAATCGTGGAAGCCTGTTCGAGATGAAAGGGTAGTACGAACGCCATAGTCATGCTTTGCCGTCAGTCCGTGCCGCGCGGGCTCTCGGCACCCCGCGGCGTCCTGCGATCTCGTTTCCCCGTAAGAACTTGCGGCCTAAGTCCGCCTGTTCGGCGCGCTCTTGAACATCACCAGCATCAGGGTGCCCAGGGAGAGGATGGTGACCGCCGCTCCCACTTGCAGCACCCGGGCGATGATGAAACTGTACTTTCCGGTTTCGGGGTCGTACTCGCAACAGTAAAGCAGCACCTCGTCAACGGGATTGCCGATCTTGCCCTGTGACGCCTCAACCAGACCGAGGCGTACACTGCCCGCCGGGTACTGGATGCCATAGAAGTAGCGCGACACCTTGCCTTGCGGTGTCAATACGACGATCCCCGTGGCGTGGATATACTGTTTGATGTTCGGGTCGTAAGTATAACGAAATCCTACGGATTGCGTGAGTCGTTGGATCGAGTCCTGGTCGCCGGTAAGGAAGTGCCAGCCCTCGGCGGCGCCCGGCCGGCCGTAGAGCCCCACATAAACCGCCTTCTTGGCCGCAGCCAAGGAGGGTTGTTCCGTAGGGTCAAAGCTCACCGTGACCACGTCGAAGTCCTGGCCCAGGTTGAACTTCATGTCCTTCAGGCTTTGCTCAAGCCCGTTCAAGGCGGTGGTACACAGCATCGGGCACTCATAGTAAACGAGCGAGAGAATCACCGGCCTCTTACCGAAGAAATCGCCCAGCAGCACCGTTTTACCGGTCGAGTCGCGGAAGGGCAAGTCGAGTGGAATCTGCTGGCTGAGCTTTTGATCGATGCCGACGTCGCGGAGGATCGCGGGCTTCGCGCCGGCGTTTCGCACCTGAGCGCTGGCTCGCGCTCCCCACCCGAACGCACCCAGCACGGTCAGGGCGGCAACTGCGGCCGAAAACTGACGGCGCCGGCGGGCCGGTGCAATGCAATTAACTCCTTTGCTCACTTAATTTTACCTTACCTTTCTGCGACCGAACCTGGGTTGCCGCTACCGGCAGGCGGCAGCTTCGAGGCCGCCGTCGCCGGCGAGGATTTGCGCCGCGCGGCTTGCTGGATGTGTCCCGCGGGTTCCGGGGCGCGCACCGGCAGGCCCCTCTCAAGCAAAACGTCGATCGCCCGGTCGATCGGAATTCTCACCACGCCCTCCTGCCGGTCCACCCAGCCGTAAGTGCCGAGCGTCTGTTGCTGGCGCTGAAGGTATTCTTCAAGATCTTCGTGCCCATTGACTTGCAGCCTGGGATGGGGCGGAAGCACCCGGGCGTTCGACAGCGGCGACGCCGGAGGTCCTACCGTCTCCTGCCCGCTCAGGAGGCGGAAAGAGATGTATCCCACGACCAGGCCGAAGACGAGCAGTATCACAAACGCCGCAGCCAGCATGCCCACGCTGTGCACGGTGGCGTCGGTCATTTCATGCGCGTTCCGATGTCCGTGTCCGGCCCCGGCCGGGCCGTGTTCAGTGGGCAACGGCGATCACCTCATTTTTGAAGCGCGGGTCGTGGAGCGGCAGCAGGGGACGGCCTTTCAACTGCCAGACGAACCATGACACCCAGACTCCGCCAACTCCGATGAACAGCGTTAAGTCCATCCAGCTCAACACCGGCCCGTGCGGAAAAAAGGCAGGCGAAATGATCCAATAGAGATCCACCCACTCCATCAGCATCACGAACACTGCCACGGCGGCCAGCCATTTCATGCGCCGAGTAACCGTGCGTTGCAGGAGGCA
>DATJAQ010000069.1:0-8013 GCA_035516075.1 Terriglobia bacterium
GGGCGAGGACGCAGAATCGGAGAAAATCGACAGCCTCGAAGGCCTGCGGTCCAGGCAGTCCTCGGGCGCCGGGGCGAAGCCTCAATCCGAGGCGCTGAACTGGATCCTGTTCGCCGTGATTTGCGCCGCACTCATCCTCGCCGCCATCGCGGTGATGACACTCTTCATGGCTCATCCGGGCCCGCCGGCACGATAACGGCGCTGGCATTTGCCTGCGCTCGCCCCTTGGGCCTAAACTGGCGGGCTCGCGCCGCGCCGGCCGCCGACGTGGCGGACGCGGCCGGGCGCCCATGACCACCCTCGCTCGCAAACTTCGCCCGACGGACTATTTCACCCTTGCCTTCGGCACCATGGTGGGCGTGGGGTGGCTGGTGGTGATGGACGACTGGCTGGGGCGCGGCGGGCCGCTGGGCGCCATGCTGGGCTTCGCTATCGGCGGCGCGGCGCTCCTCCCGGTGGGCTACGTTTATGGCCGTCTCGTGCAGGCCATTCCCGACGCCGGGAGCGAGATTGCCTATACCGACAGGGCGTTCGGCAGCCGCGGGCTGAGCTTTGGGGCGGGCTGGACGATGATCCTGGCGTACTGGATCGTCTGCCCGTGGGAGGCGGTTGCCATCGGGCGCATCGCCGCCTACCTGTTTCCGCGGCTCAATTCCATCGAGCTTTACCGGGTGGGCGGACAGCCGGTGTATCTGCCGCACCTGGCCCTGGGCCTGGGGCTGGTGGGGCTGATCACTCTGCTCAACTACCGCGGTATTCGGACCACCGCCACGTTTCAGAACTGGACCACTTTCGCGCTGCTCGCGCTCTTTGTGGTGTTCGCGGCCTGCGGCATCAGCCGCGGTTCGGTGGCCAACCTGCAGCCGCTGTTCAGCGGCGCGGCGCTGATCTCCGTTCTGCAGGTGATCCAGATTGTGCCCTACTTCCTGACCGGCTTCGAGTCCGTGCCCAAGTGCTCCGAGGAGGCGGCCGCGGAGCTCGAGCCGCGCCAGTTCATGCGCCCCATTCTGCTGGCGCTCGCGGTGGGTGTGACGTTCTACGTTTCGGTGATCGCGGTGGTGGCCTACGTTCGTCCGTGGCCTTCGCTTCTCCGGCAGAACTTCGCCACCGCGGTGGCGTTCGAACAGGCCTTCCGCGCGCGCTGGGTGGTGGGCTCTATCATGGCGGCGGCGATGGTGTCGCTGCTCAAAGTGTTCAACGGAAACTTCGTGGCTTCGAGCCGCGTGCTTTTTGCCCTGGGGCGCCAGGGCCTCGCGGCAGCGCGCCTGGCCGAGGTGCACCCACGCAACCGGACGCCTTCGCAGGCCGTAGCCGGGCTGGGGGTGGCGAGTGCGGCCGCGCTGTTTCTGGGGCCGTCGATCCTGATCCCCGTCACCGAGGTGGGCTCGATGGCGTCGGCGGTGGGGTGGCTCCTGGCCTGCGCGGCCTACTACCGGATTGAAGGCCGGCCGGGCCGCCGCGGCGTGGCGGCGCTGGGGGGCTTGGTGGCGCTGGCCATGATCCTGATGAAGGTTCTGCCCTTCGTTCCGGGTCACTTCACCCGCCACGAGTGCGTGGCGCTCGGGCTCTGGGTGTTGCTGGGCGCTGGGCTGTGGCGCGGGCGGCGGCGGACGTCAGCTCCGTAGGGTTCGGGTGGGAAGGGCGGGCTTGGGCGGCGCGTTCACTCCGCAGCCGGCGCCGCGCCGGGCGCGGGCGCGGCGGGCGTGGCCGGATTGTGGACCACCACGCAGTTGCGGCCCGCCGCCTTGGCGCGGTAGAGGGCATCATCGGCCGCCTGCAACAGCTCCGCGGGCGTGGTTCCGTGCTCAGGGAAACTTGCGACCCCCACGGAGACACTGATGGGCCCGAGCGGTTTCCCCTGGTGCTCCACGCGGGCTTCGCAGATAACCTGCCGAAAATCGTCACCCCGCCGGCGGCCGACGTCCGCGGTGGCGCCGGGCATAATCAGGACGAACTCCTCGCCGCCGTAGCGGCAGGACACGTCCCCGCGCCGCGTGCGGGCTTCGATCAGCGCTCCAAGGTGTTTCAGCAGGTCGTCGCCCGCCCCATGGCCGTGGGTGTCGTTGAAATTTTTGAAGTGGTCGAGATCGAACATGAGCACGGTCAAGGGGGTGCTCCCATGCGCGGCGCGGCGCAGTTCGCGCGCTAGCGCCTCCTCCAGATAGCGGCGGTTGAAAAGGCCGGTCAGCACGTCGCGAATGGCCTGCGCCCGCAGCGCCTCGCGAGCCTCCACCAGTTGCCGCTGGAAGCCCAGGATACGCTCGCCCGCGAAGAGGCGGGCCTTCAGCTCGTCGCTGCTGAAAGGCTTGGTGAGGTAGTCGTCGGCGCCCGCCCCGAGGCCTTCGAGCAGGTCTTTTTGCTGTGTCTTGGCCGTCAGCAGGAGGATGTAAATATACGGCCGCTCCGCCTGGGCGCGCAGCTCGCGGCAAACGGTCAGGCCGTCCTTGCGCGGCATCATCCAGTCCAGGATGGCAAGCTGGGGCGGGTCGTCGCCGCTCAACGCCTCCATGGCCGCCGTGCCGTCGCGCGCGGGTACCACTTGGTAACCCCACTTCTTCAGCTTCGTCTCGACCAGGCGGAGCGAAACAGGATCGTCCTCGGCTACCAGCACCCTGATTCCCGGCATTCAAGTCCCCTGGATAGATTTCAATTGCCAGGCGTCCCGCGGCCCGTTAAGCCGGAGTGCGCTCCACCGAGCCCGGCCCCGTCAATGTTCCTTCGGCGGCGACCCCGCCGGCGGCGAGGGCTCGGGCGCAAGCGCCTCGCGGGAGAGGGGGCCGGCGAGCGCGGCGATGCCGAACTGCGGCCGTTCCGTGGCCTCCCGGCGGATCTTGTGCCACACTTCTTCGGGAATCTCCAGGAAGGCCTTCACCACATCGGGATCGAACTGGCGGCCGGCCTCGCGCGCGATCTCGTCGTGGGCTGCGGCGAAGGGCAGCGCGGCGCGGTAGGGGCGGTCGGAGGTCATGGCGTCGAGCGTGTCCGCCACGGCGAAAATGCGCGCCCCGAGCACGATCTCAGTTCCGCGCAGGCCCTGCGGGTAGCCGGTGCCGTCCCAGCGTTCCTGATGGCTCAGCACGATCTGGGCGGCGGGGGTGAGGAAGGCGATGCGGCACACCAGCTCGTACCCGATGCGGGCGTGAGACTGCATCACGGACATTTCTTCGTCGGTGAGCCGGTAGGGCTTCAGCAGGATGGCGTCGGGAATTCCAATCTTGCCGATGTCGTGCAGAAAGGATCCCCGCGCAATGACGCGAAGCTCTTCGGGCGAGCAGTGCAGGGCGCGGGCCATCTCGAGGCAGTAATGGGTGACGCGCCGCGAGTGGCCCTGGGTCTCGATATCGCGCAGCTCGAGGGCGCCGCCTAGCGCCGCCAGCGTCTCGTCGTAGGTGCGCTCGATGCGCTGGATGGCCGACTGCAACTGCCGCGTGCGCTGCTGCACCATCTCTTCGAGGTGATTGCGGTGCTGCTCGAGCTCGACTTCGAGCCGCCGCTTCTGGAGCGCGCGCGCCACGCTCGCCACCATCATGTCGAGCTGCAGGGGCTTGACGAGGTAATCCGAGGCGCCCAGCTTCATGGACTCGATGCCCGTACGCACGTCGTCTTCGCCGGTGCAGATCACAAAAGCGAGATGGGGGTGCGTCACGCGGACCTCTTTGAGCAGCTCCAGGCCCGAGATTCCGGGCATGCGCAGGTCGCAGAGCACCAGATGGAACTCTGCGGCGGCGATCTGGGCCTTCGCCTGGCGCGCATCGGCCGCCAGGGCGCACTCGTAGCCTTCGATCACCAGCCGCGCGCTCAGCAGCGAGCGCACGGCGGCTTCGTCATCGACGACCAGAATGCGAACCTTGTCGGAGTTGACGCTCATGGTGCCGCCCGCAACCAACCTGGGCGAGGCGACAGTACTGATTGTTGGATAGCATTCTCATCGATGTCAAGGTATTACTGTTGAGCCGGGACGATCCGGCGGGGGGTGCTGCGGTCTCCGCGGCCATGCGGCCGGGGGCTACATGCGCTCGGGGAGCTCGATGCCCAGCAGGTCGAGGGCGCGGCTGAGGGTCTCGCTGGCCAGCCAGACGAGGAAGAGCAGAAAGGCGCGCCGCTTGGGGTCCGGTTCGGCCAGCACGCGATGGTGATGATAGAAGTTGTTAAAGGCCTGGGCGAGCCGGAACGCGTACTTGGCGAGCACCGCAGGCTCCTCGGAGGCCACCGCTTGCTCCACCGTCATTTCGAGCCCGGCGGCCAGCAACGCCAGCTCCCAGAAGTCGCGTGCGCCGCTGCCGGCGAAGAATTGTTGCAGGGTTTCCGGCGAGACTCCGGCGCGTAATTCACCCGCTGCCTCGCGCGCGTCCGCGGCGCCGGCGGACTTGCGGAAAATATTGCGCGCGCGCACCACGCTGTACTGGAGATAGGGCCCCGTTTCGCCTTCGAAAGCGAGGGCGTCTTTGAAGTCGAAAGCGATGGTGGAGCGGCGCGTGAACTTCAGCAGGAAGTAGCGCAGGGCGGCCACGCCGATGCGGCGCGCGTAATCGGCCTGCTCGGCCGGGTCCGCGGTCATCTGGCGTGCAGTGACCTCCGCCTGCGCTTTTTCGATCACGGCGTCGATGAGGTCGTCCGCCTTCACCCCAAGGCCGCGCCGGCCCGACACCTCCACGTAGCCGCGCTGAAGGCCCTCAGCGTCGGGCGCGATGCCGAGCGATTCCGCGGCCGCGATCGACAGGTTCACCACTTCGTAGGCGAAATGGTGAAGGTGCGCGGCCTGGTCGTGGTAGCCGAGCTCATGAAAGGCCGCCGCCACCACCCGCTGGAGGTAGGACTGCCGCGTGTCGATGACGGCGTAGGCGGCGGAGGCGCGGCCAAAGGCCGGGGCCGCCCCGGAAGAGGTTGCGAGCGCCGTGCGCCAGAGGCGGTGGCCGTCCGGGTAGTCGTAAAAGGGCTCGTACCCGAAGTCACGGCCAAGCAGGCCGAACTTCCAGAGATGATAGGCGATGTCTTTGCCCACGTAGGTGACGGTGCCGTTCGAGCGCACGATGATCTTCACGTCGCGCTCACCGCCCACTTCATCGGCGGCGCCGGGGCCCGTCGCAGGGTCGTCTGCAGAAGCGGCATCGTCCTCTCCCGCGCCGGTGGCGAGGCTCATCACCCAGCAGCCCTTGTTTTTGCCGGAATCTTCGAAGCGCAGGGCGCCGCGTTGCTTCAGGTGCTCAAAAGCGTATTGCCAGAAATTGAGCCGGAGGATCTCGCTCTCTTCCACCAGCAGGTCGTAGCGGATGTTGAGGCGGCGCGCCGTCTCCACGTGCAGGCGCACGATGGCGGTGGAGACGGCCGCGGCCATCTCGGCCAGCTCCCCGTGGCCTTCTTCAATGGCCTTTAGCGTGTCCTGGCGCCGGGCGGCGAGGGCCGGGTCGCGCTCGTAGGATTGGGTCACTTGGGCGTACAAGTCCCAGCAGTAATAATCGAAGCGCACGGCTGGGCTTTCGATCAACGCGCGCACCTCGGCGACGCTTTGGTGCTCGAGGTGGACGAACCCCACCACCACGTCGGCCACCTGCACACCCGTGTTGTCGATGTAGTTTTGCACCTCCACTTCGCGCCCGGCGAAGCGCAGCAGGCGCGCGAACGTGTCGCCGAGCACGGCGTTGCGCAAGTGGCCCACGTGAGCGGCCTTGTTCGGATTGATGCTGGTATGCTCCACCAGCACCTTGCCGCCGGCGGCAGCCTTGCTCTTCGGAGGGCGCGCGGCCGCCGGGCCCCCGGCTTCGGCGGCGCGCGCGTCGAACACCGCCGCCGCCAGCGCGGCGCGGTCCAGGTGCAGGTTCAGGTATCCCGCGCCGGCCACGCTCACGCGCTCCACGCCATCGAGCGGCAGCAGGCGCGCGGCCACGTCTTCCGCAATTTTGCGCGGAGGCCGCCGAAGCTGCTTGGCAAGCTCGAAGCACGAGGTGATGGAGATTTCGCCCAGATCGACGCTCGGCGGAAAGCCGAGTACGGGCTGCTCGAAGGGCACGCCGAACACTTCGTCCACCACCTGCGAGAATCGCCGGCGGACGCTCTCGAGGATTTCGAGATACAAAAGCGCCTCCCAGGTCCGGTCCTGGTGCCGGAACGATTCCCCGCCACTTGCAGCGGTGTTCGGTGCGGCTCGCGCCGCCGGCAGCGGTTGGGTTGCCGCCGCCCGGCCGGGGCAACCTCGAAAGTATAGCAGAGCGATCCGCGAGGGCCGCGGTGAAAGGCCCTGCCTTCGTCTACTCGAATGGGGCGGCGTGGGCGCGAGGATTTATTGCCGAACGCGAGCCTCTACGGGATAAAATGAGCATCCGCCTCGAGCGAGCTGCTTGCTACGGCTGGGGGAGACGCTTTGCCGGAACCATTCCGAAAGCCACCACGGAAAGCTTGCAGACGTCTGAAGTGGGTGACTCGTCTCGCCGTGCTGGGAGCGGCCGCGGTGTTAGCCGCGATTCCTCCCGATCGCGCGAGCTGCGCAACGCCGGCGCAGGCGGCGCAGGCGGTGGCGATCGAGCGCGGCGCCCGGCAGTTCCAGCAAAGCTGCGCCTTCTGCCACGGGCCCGATGCCACCGGCGCCCGCGGGCCGGACCTGATCCGCTCGAGGCTGGTGGCCCACGACGTCGCCGGAAATCTCATCGGCCCGGTGATTCGCAACGGACGTCCCGGCCAGGGCATGCCTGCCTTGGCTCTCAGCGATGCTCAGATCAAGGCGGTGGCGGCGTTCCTGCACGATCGCGCCCGTCAGGCGCTCGACTCCGCCTCGCTTCCGAAAACGTACGCGCTCGAAAAACTGCTGACCGGCAACGCCGCCTCCGGCCGGGCTTACTTCGAGGGTGCGGGTGGCTGCACGGCCTGCCATTCGCCGGCACGCGACCTGAAGGGCGTTGCGCGCAAGTTCTCCCCGCTCGATCTCGAAGCGCGAATGTTATATCCGGGCAAAGCCGTCTCCACAGTTACGGTTACCCTTCCGTCCGGCGAAAAGGTGCAGGGCAAACTCGATCATCTTGACGAGTTCACCGTGGCCCTGCGCGATTCGACAGGGTGGTACCGGGCGTTTTCCCGCGAGGAGGCGCAGGTGGAGGTGCATGACCCTCTGGCGGCGCAC
Source organism: Terriglobia bacterium (assembly GCA_035516075.1). Classification (GTDB taxonomy): domain Bacteria; phylum Acidobacteriota; class Terriglobia; order UBA7540; family UBA7540; genus Gp13-AA77. The sequence goes on from DATJAQ010000069.1 coordinate 7,112, forward strand.
CGCGAGCTGCTCAACACGATCAGTCAGTCCGACTTCCACAATCTCTTCGCTTATCTGGAGACTTTGAAGTGACGCCTGCCGTGAAGCCCGGGCTTACAGGGCTGATCCGGACTCCCAGACCGAGGAAACTCTCTTGCGAACCATCGTGAATCGAATGCGCAGGGCCGGCGCGCTCATCGTGCTGCTGGCGGCCCTCATCCTGTGCGCACCGCGCCCGCAGCCGGCGGCGCAGGGACTCTCGCTGCAGGCTCTGCTCAGCCCGGCCGCCGACGCCTGGCCCACCTACAACGGTGACTACTCCGGCCGCCGCTTCAGCCCGCTCGACCAGATCAACGCCTCCAACGTCGGCTCTTTGACGCTAGCGTGGATTTACCGCGCCCATTCGAACGGCATCAAGTCAACGCCGCTGGTTGTCAACGGCGTTCTCTATTTCACTACGCCCGACAACGTCTGGGCCATCGACGCGCGCTTCGGCCGCCCCATCTGGCATTACCATCGCCTGTCGGAAGGCGACCACATCGGCAATCGCGGCCTTGGGATGTGCGGCGAATGGCTCTACTTCACCACGCCGGACGCGCACCTGGTGAGCCTCAACGCGCGCGACGGCAGCGTGCGCTGGACCATCGAGCTCGCCGATCCCAAGCTCGGATACTTCGCCACCATGGCGCCGCTAGTGGTGCGCAACCACGTGATCGTGGGCGTCTCGGGCGACGTGACCGACATCCCCGGTTTTCTGGACTCGATCGATCCGGAGACTGGAAAGGTGCAATGGCGCTGGTACACCGAGCCTCAGCCGGGCGAGCCGGGGTCCGAGACCTGGCCGAAAGGCTCCGACGCCATCCGTCACGGCGGAGGTATGACGTGGATGACGGGCACTTTCGATCCCGGCCTCAATCTACTTT
>DATJAQ010000070.1:0-13786 GCA_035516075.1 Terriglobia bacterium
CATTCTCAATCGATGAGAACCTGCAGGTGACGCGGCAGTAGCCGCGCCGGCACTATCCCTCGGTTACACGCTCACTCCCTCGATCTTAAATCAGCTCGAGGCCGTCCTTTCGTCCTGCTTCCCGGAGCCGATCGTCGAGCGTCGCGAGGGGGAGCCTGCGGCGCGCAGCGAGCTCCAGGTAGGTCGCGTCGTAAACGGTTAGCCGCGCCCGCCGCGCCGTCTCAATCAAGATGGAATACCGAACGGCGAGTGGGTCAATCTCGGCAAAGTCCTCAAACTCCTCGAGGTCTGCGGCGAGCGTCTTAACTTGACCGGGCGTTACCCGGCCGCGCCGCTCGGCAACAACAACGGCGTTCGAAACCTCGAAACGCCAGAGTGCAGGAACCACCGGCTTTGCTCCCTCGACTATCAGCTTACGGGCAAAAGACGCCCGCGTCGGCACGGGTCTGTCGAGCATCCACCCAAGGGCCACGGACGCGTCCAGTACGAAGGCGATCAGAATCGCCTCCCGTCCTCGATCAAATCCTTGACTGTCGTGCCTTTAGGCAGCTTCATGCGCACCCGAGAGAGAGACTCGAAGATCTCGCGCAAGTCTCGTTTCTTCTTTTCCGAAATCGGTACGAGGCGGGCCCGCTCCTTGCCGCGGCGGGTGATCACGATCTCTTCGCCCTTCGAAGCACGTTCAACCAGTTCCGAGAGTTTCTGCTTGGCTTCGAACATTCCGATCGTCATGGCGCCCGACTCCTCTGGATCACCTAGATTGTCAATCCAGATCGTTAGACAGTCAAGCCGGGTTGCAGCAACCGCGGCGCCCGCCCATTTTCCACACCACGGTTCCTCCCTCATTTCTCGAGCGGCTTCGTGATGTACCAGTGCACGCCGAAGGGGTCCGTCACCCACGACATGCGCACCCCGTAAGGCTGATCCGCCGGGGGCCGCACCACCGCGGCGCCGGCAGCCACGGCGCGCTGGTGGGTGGCGTCCACGTCCGCCACGCTCACATAGAGGGCGCTCGGCATGGGCTGATACGGCCCGTGAGCCTCGCCCAGCTCGATCACCGCGTCGCCGATCTTCACCTGGGCGTGTTGAATCACCCCCGCCGCGTTGGCGTAGCGCACAACCTCCTCCGCGCCGAACGCCTGCTTGAGGAACTCGATCATCCCGGCGGCGCCGCGCGGGTGCAGGGTGGGCGTCACGTTGCGCAAACCCTTCGGGATGGATTGGCCCGCGAGCGGAGTGGCCAGGTACCAGTGATTGCCGAAGGGGTCCTTCACGCTGGCGCCGCGCTCGCCGTAATCCATGTCGGCCGGCTCGTGGATGGAGGCCGAGCCGGCTTCGAGCGCGCGCCGGTACACCGCGTCCACGTCGTCCACGTAGGTATGGAGCGCGGCCGGCGTCTCGGGATACGTCATGCCGGGCGAGCCACCCACCATCAGCATCGAGTTGCCGATCCTGACTTCCGCGTGCATGATGCCGCCCGAAGGATCGGGGTGCCGGGAGGTTTCGGTGGCGCCCAGAACGTTCTTGAGGAAGTCGAGCAGCTCCACGGCGCCGCGCACGGCAAGATAGGGCGTGACGGAGGTGAAGTCCGCCGGGCGCACCGCCTCTTTGGAGGCGGCGGAAGCAAGCTCCCGCTCGGTGGCGGGCTTCGGCGCCGTGCCGGCCACGAAGGCCGCCGCGCGCCTCTCGATTTCCTCCGGCGTGATGTCCTCAATATGCGTCGAAATGATCCAGCGATGGCCGAAGGGGTCTTCCAACTGCCCGGCCCGATCGCCGTAGAACTGGTCCTCCACCGGCCTCAGCACCTTCGCGCCGGCCGCGATGGCCTGCGCGGCCAGCGCGTCCACATCCTCGACGAAGAGGTGAATCTTCACCGGCGTGCCGCCGAGGGAGAGGGGCCCGCGCCGGTGATACTCCTCCGATTCGCTCTGAATCATGATGCCCGAATCGCCGATCGTCAGTTCGGCGTGGGAGATGTCTCCTTCGGGATCCCCGAAGCGCATCGATTCGCGCTCCACCGCTCCAAACGCCCGCTTGTAGAACTCGATGGCCCGCGGGCCATCGCTCACCGTGATCTGCGCGTTCGCGCTGTGAAATCCCGGGCGAACCGGGCTCGCCGGCTTCACGGAGTCGGCAGGGATGCGCTCGCTTCCTTCGCCCTGCCGATGAGAGGCATGCCGTTGCCGGTACTGCTCGAACGTCATGTCTTCGAGGTGGGTCGAGATCGCCCAGAGATGTCCGAAGGGATCCGTCAACACGGCCGAACGCTCGCCGTAATCGCGGTCGGCTGCCGGATTGGTGATGGTGGCGCCCGCCGCCGCGGCCTGCGCCGCCAGCGCGTCAACGTCTTCGACGTACAAATGAATTCTCACCGGCGAGCCGCCCACCGACTGCGGACCCAGATTCCCGTAATCGGGAAACTCGTCGGAGAGCATGATCACGGAGTCTCCGATTTTGATCTCGGCGTGGCCGAGCGTGCCGTCCGGCATGGTCAGGCGCATCACTTCGGCGGCTCCGAACGCCTTCTTGTAGAAATCGATCGCGGCCGCCGCGCCCTTGATGGTGAGATGGGGGGCGACGGTGAGATAACCCTCCGGCACGGGCCGTACGGGTGATTTCTCTGGGGCTGTCTTGGCAGTTGTCATCATGGGTGCGTTCCTTTCCAGTTCGTTTTTGAGATGAGTGCGAAACTCCTCGCGAGGCAGATCAGCCAGGTCCTCAATCAAGGCCAGCAGCGGCCGGATGCGTTCCGGCAGGGCCTCGGACTCCCTCGGCCGGGGAGGCGTGTAGAACCGCCGCGCCTCTGCGCTCTCTGCCATCTCCGGCGCGGGAGACTGCGCGCGCCGGTCGAGCACGGCCTGGACGGCGACGTCGAGTTGGCCGCTGAGAGAGGGCTTAGGCATGGGCGCCTCCCGCCGGGGCCGCCAGGCGGGCCCGCAGATTTTCGAGTGCGCGGAACTGAAGCTGCTTCACGGCTCCTTCACTTCGCCCCAATTCCCGGGCAATCTCCCGGATGCTTTTCTCCCCGGCGAAACGCATTTCGATCACGCGGCGCTGGTCGTGGGGCAGGCGCCGCACCAGGCGGAACAGCCGGGCGCGCCGCTCGCTATCCTCGAGACCGGCGGCCTGCGAGGGGGGATCGTCCGGCGGTGAAAGCGCTCGCTCGCGTAAGGCGCGGGCGGCGCGGTCCGCCAGCGCATTGGCCGCGATCCGGAAGAGCCAGGCGGCGAAGGGGACGCCCCGCCACTCGAAGCGCGGAAGGCCGGCGAGCGCCTTGTGGAACACTTCGGCCGTAACGTCCTGCGCTTCGTCGCGGTTGGCGACGCGCGCCGCCACGAAGGCGTAGACGCGCTCGAAGTGGGCCTCGTAGAGCCCGGCGAAGCGGCTGGGGTCGCGCTGCGCCGCTTCGATCAGAAGCTGCTCCTCAGCTTCCCTGGTGTCCAAAGCTGCTCCCTCGGGGCAATCTCTTAAGTGATATAAACCGGTGGCGCGCGGAAAGGTTACGGTGAAATTTTGCTGCCGCGCCCGGAGACGGCGGTGAGCGCCGTGGCGCTGCTGAGCGCGCCTGCAGTTCCGCGCCGCGGCCGCGAGCCCGGGCTTACATGTACCTTCCCAACAGGCTGAAGACGAGCACGCCCAGCACAATCACGGTGAAGACGGTGTACAGCGCATCGCGCCGGCGCGCGAACGCCACCAAGGAAAGACCCACGCGCGCCACCGGCGTCGCGATCAACAGGAGAAGGCCGAGCTGAATCAAGCCGCCTCCGCGCCCGCTGAGAGTCTCCCGGATAATTCCCCCCAGACTGCGCAGTTCGTGCGGCACACCCCGGAACCTCCTGTAATCGGCCGCTTCGATGCCATGCCGCAAGAGGAAGATCACGCCGCCGGCCAGCACCACCAACGCCGCGGCCACCACGCCCACAATCAGCAGGTTGCCCAAAACGTGGTCCAGCTTCTCGTCGCTCGGGGATTGGGTCTCCTCAGCCATCTCACAGTCTCCCAGTCAGGCCGTTGTAGAGCATCTCCACCGCGAGCGCGGCAATGACCACGCCGAACACCAGGCGCAGCCGGCGGGTGTCGGCCTTTACCAGTACCCGGACGCCCGCCAGCGACCCGAGCAGCACGCCCAGCATGACGGGCATGGCCAGGCCGGGATCGATGTATCCCCGGCTCAGGTAGACGCCGGCGCTGGCCGCCGCGGTCACGCCGATCATGAAATTGCTGGTGGTGGTGGAAACCTTGAAGGGGATGCCCATCGCCTGGTCCATGGCCACAACCTTGAAGGCGCCGGAGCCGATTCCGAGCAGGCCCGACAGCGTCCCGGCCACAAACATCAGGCCGAAGCCGAGCGGCACGCGGTGCACGTGGTAGGCCCGGGGGCCGTCCGGGGTGGGGAAGCTCGAATCCATGCTCAACCTGCGCGCCAGCAGACCGGCCTCGCGGACGGTGGGGTCCGGCTTGCGGGGCTGGCTGGAGAGATACGCCGACGCCAGCAGCACCACGCCGAAGATGACGCCGATGGCGGGTGTGGAGACCTTGGCCACGAGAAATGCGCCGAAGAGCGCTCCGAAGGTGGTGGCAATTTCCAGGAACATGCCGACCCGGATGTTGGAATAGCCCTCCTTCACGTAGGCGGCGGCGGCGCCGGACGAGGTGGCAATCACCGAGACGAGCGAGGCCCCCATGGCGTAGCGAATGTCAACGCCGAAGCCGAGCACGAGCAGCGGCACAATCACCACGCCGCCTCCAAGGCCGGTGAGCGCTCCGAGAAATCCCGCGACCACCGAGCCGAGCCCCACCAGCGCTGTGAATTCGACCACCTTCATCGAAGGATTTCTTCTCCGTCCAGTTTGGCGTTCCGGCCCGGAACAGCGCGCCCGCCGGCCTGGGGCTCTGCGGCGAGGCGCCGAACTCTGCTGGAGACCGGTCCGGCCCGGCTCACGCCCAGTAGTTCCGGTCGAGCGAGCGGTATTGAATGGCCTCGGAGATGTGGGTGTTGGTAATGGACTCCGCCCCCTCGAGGTCGGCGATGGTCCGGGCCACTTTCAGAATCCGGTCGTGGGCGCGGGCGGAGAGGCCGAGCCGGTTCACCGCGTTCTCCAGCAGCTTCTCGCACTCGGCGTTCAGCTCGCAATACTTGCGCACCTGGCGCGTGCTCATCTGGGCGTTGGCGTGGATCTTCTCGCCCTGGTAGCGGGCCAACTGGCGCTCGCGGGCCGTCACCACGCGCTTGCGCACCGTATCGGACGAGTCGCCGCCCGCCTCTTCGCGCAGTTCGCGGTACTTCACAGCCGGCATGTCGATGTGAATGTCGATGCGGTCGAGCAGCGGGCCCGAGATCTTAGAGACGTAGCGCTGGATGATGGGCGGCGTGCAGGTGCACTCGCGCGACGGGTCGTTGAAAAAGCCGCAAGGGCAGGGGTTCATGGCCGCCGCCAGCATGAAGCGCGCGGGAAAGGTAAGCGACATGGCGGCCCGCGCGATGGTGACGTGGCCGTCTTCGAGAGGCTGCCGCAGCACTTCGAGCACGTGGCGCTCGAACTCCGGCAGCTCGTCCAGAAAGAGCACGCCGAAGTGCGCCAGGCTCACCTCGCCGGGGCGCGGGATGGCGCCGCCGCCAATCAGACCCGCGTCGGAGATGGTGTGGTGTGGCGCGCGAAAGGGCCGCTCGCTCACCAGGCCCGTGCCCGGCTGCAGCACGCCCGCCACGCTGTGCACTTTGGTGGTCTCGAGCGCTTCCACAAAATTCAGGGGCGGCAGGATGGTGGGAATGCGCTTGGCGAGCATGGTCTTGCCCGCGCCCGGAGGCCCGATCATCAGGATATTGTGTCCGCCCGCGGCCGCCACCTCAATGGCGCGCTTGGCGTGCAATTGGCCTTTGACGTCGCGAAAGTCCACGGCGTACTCGTTGACGTGCGCCAGCAACTCGGCGCGGCTGGACTCCGTGGGTTTGAACTCGCGAGTGCCGTTGATGAGGTCGAGAACTTCGGGCAGGGAGTGCAGGCCGAACACGTGCACGCCCACCACCACCGCCGCCTCGCTGGCGTTTTCGGCCGGCAGCACGAGGCGCGGAATCTTCTTCTGCCGCGCCATGGAGGCGATGGAGAGAGCGCCCTTGATGGGCCGCAGGCCGCCGTCGAGCGAAAGCTCGCCGAGAAACAGCGAGCCGTTCAAGTCGCTCTTCAACAGCACGCCAGTGGTTCCGAGGATGCCGAGCGCGATGGCCAGATCAAACCCCGAGCCCTCTTTCTTAATGTCGGCCGGCGCCAGGTTCACAGTGATGTTCTGGAAGGGGAATTCGAGGCCGCAGTTCTTGATGGCGCTCCGGATGCGCTCCTTGCTTTCGCGCACCGCGGCGTCCGGCAGGCCGACCGTGTTGAAATAGGGCTGGCCGGCCGACACGTCCACCTCAACTTCCACCGGGTAAGCGTCAATGCCAAAAACGGCGGCGCTGAGAGTCTTGTAGAGCATGGCGGCGAAGCGCGCTCACGCCGGGAACGGCCCGGTCCGAACCTGGCGGGCGGCTCCGGGTATAGAGGGGATTATATCTCAGGACGCAGATTTTTCTGCGGGATAACGGCGGCGTCAGTCTGCGGTGCGTTCCGGGCGCCGCGCCAGGCTGAGTACAGGGCCAGGCTCGAGACGAGGACGTTCGACGCGATCACCGGAAACGAGCGGATCAGCGCGCCGTAAGCGATCCACACCACGGCGGCGCCGGCCTGCACGGCTCGCAGGCGTCCCGAGCCTTTGCAAAAATAGGAAGCGGCGAAGACGGCGGTGGCCGTCCAGCCGACCCCGTCAGGGATGAGCGACATCGGGCAACCCTCCGCTCGGCGGCGGCGCGGGCGGCTGGCTGGAAGCGATGGTGAGCCAGTCGGCCCGCACCCGGCCCCACTCTTGAATCAGCAAGCCCTGCGCCTCGAAGAAGGCGCGGATGCGCGCGCTGTCCCAGCCCGCAATGTCCTCCAGGATGGGGATGAGCACGCTCAAAGCGTCGTCGCTGAGCACGGTGCGCTTGGCCACCTGAGCGATGCGCTTCGATTCTGAGACGGCAAGGGTGAACCCGTCGCGGCGGTTCACGTGGAGCATCACGTGGATATCGGAAATGCCGTCGCCCACGTAGATGATGCGGTCGGGACCGACCTGCGCCAGGGTTTGGAGGTCGTCGAGCACGGCCACCTTGCCGTAACCCGCGTTGACGCGGACGATGGAATCGACGTGGCCGGAGGCGTCGTATAGGAATTGGGTGCCGTGGATGTGATCGGCCGGAACCACGCCTTCGAGCGCGGACTCCACCACCTCCTGGGGCGCCGCCGAAATCACGTGAAAATCGAAGCGGTAGCCGTCAATCGCGCTCGCCAGAAGCTCGGAGAGCTGCCGGATGTTTTTCTTCAGCCGGATTTTCTTGCCGGCTTCGGCAAAGTGCTCCCGCCGCACGCGCGCGCGGAAATCGGGGTCGTGCAGCAGCAGGTAGGCGAGCTCGCCGCCCTGTTGAACGAAATTCTGCACGGCCAACATGGCCGTCTTCCGGTCGAAGACTTCCGCGGGAATTCCGGCGAGCTCGCACAGGGCCTGGCCGGAGTCGTGAAAACTCAAGGTCTGGTCGAAATCGCTGGCGAACAGGTAATGCTTCACGGGCTGCGAAGTATCCTGCATAGAGTTCCTCCTTGGTACACCGCACCGCAGAATTAAATTTGCTACAGGTGGCCGGTGAGGGAAGGTTCGCTATCAGTATTTAGATGGGTCTCACGAAAAGCAAGACGATTAAATTTATGATCGCCATAACCCGAGCATCCCCCGCCTAAGTTGTTGCAGCACAGTCGCTTGTGTGTTTGTTTGGAACTCAGGCTTCCACTTTCGTGGCGCATCGTGGCTTTGATCGACACTTGTCTCCCGGCTTTCGACCAGCTCCGTCCTGACCAAGCCAGTGGGCGTCCACAGCGCCAACCCAAAGAGAGCGGCCAGGGTGATTGAAATAAGCGTTAAATATGCATACAGTAATCATTCGGGTCAAGGGAGAACTGCCGCCGGCTGGACACTAAGTCCGTCGCCCAGCATCCAAGGTTCGAAGCGGATTCGGTTGGCTGGCGACTTGGAGTTCTCGCAGCCGCTCGGAACCTGGCTGCGCCCGGCATCCAGGCGCCTGGCGCGGGCATCGAAGGGCTCATGGAAGCTGGCGCGCCATCATCGTTACTCGCCCGGCACCTCGGCCGTGTGCTCGACAAGAGTCTGCGGCACGCCTACACCCGCTTCGGGGTAAATCCCGCCCGCTACCTGCGAGAGCTCCGGCGGGCTCACGGCCTGCCGCTCGGGTCCTACCCCGATACCTACCGCCTGCACCCCGCCGCCCTCAACGTGGTGGCCGAGCGCACGATTGCCCGCACGCGCCGCATCGCCATAGCTCAGGGAGCGGGCTTCGGCCTGGCCGGTCCCATCACCCTTTTGCCCGACGTGAGCCTGCTCGGCGTGATCACCTTCCGGCTCATTCAGAAGCTCGGACTGATTTACGGTTTCGAGTATTCGACCGAAGAGGAGGCGGCCGAGCTTTGGCTGGCCACCGCCAGCGCCGCCGGCCTGGACGCCGGGCGCGACTGGATCAGGCGGCAGGTGATCGAGCGCCTGGCGGCGAGGATCGCCGAAAAGGCGGGCGGGGAACTGGCGGAAAAGCTCTCGGCTGGGATTGTGCCCGTGCTCGGGGCGGGCCTGGGCGGAATACTGAACGCCTACTTCATCAGCGGCTGGGGGCGCCGCGCGCACGGTTACTTTCGCGCTAAACACCTGGAGCGGCGCTGCGGATTGCAGATTGCCGATTGATGATTGCCGATTGGCGACTGCCGACCGCATCCTTGTGATTGCAGACTGCTACTCCCTCCGTCTCCTTGGCCGTGGCTGGCAGTGCGGGCAGAAGTGCGTGCTGCGTCCGCCCAGCACGATGCGCCGGATTTTGGCGCCGCAGCGCCGGCAGGGCTGGCCCGTCCTTTGATACACTTTCAGGCTGTTGCGAAAGCGTCCGGGCCGGCCTTCGATGTCGATGTAATCCCGCAGGCTGGTGCCTTGCATCGCGATGGCGCGCCGCAGCGTTCTTGCTACAGCCCGGCGGAGCGCGAGTGCCACAGGTCGCCGCAGCCGCGAGGCCTCGGTAAGGGGATGCACGCGGGCTTCAAACAGCGACTCGTCGGCGTAGATGTTACCGATGCCCGCCAGTCGCCCCTGGTTCAGCAGCCAATTCTTGATGGGCGTGCGCCGTCCGTCGAGCGCCGCGAGGAACTCGACGTCGGTCATGGCGGGGGCGTCCGGACCGAGCGTCGCGAGGACGGCCTCGAGCTCGGCTGGCGTGCAGCAGCGCAGCCGCCCGAAGCGCCGCACGTCGCGGTAGCGAATCTCCTCGCCGTTCTCGAGGGTCAGACGTACGTGGGTGTGCACCTCGAGGGGATGATCGCGCGGCACCACGGTGAGTTGGCCGGTCATGCCGAGGCGCACCAGCAGATAGCGCCGGGCGTTGCCGGAACCCGGGCCGGGACCCGTGCCAGCGGCGGGCTCAAGCTCGATGGCCATGGCTTTGCCCTTACGGCGGAGGCTGCGGATCACGCCCCGAACGTTCTGCTCGAAGTCCTCCACGGGCCCGGCGATGACCTGTGCGTGTCTCACCTCGACGCTCGTAATGTAACGGCCGAGGACCCTGGCCTCGAGGCCGCGGCGCACGGTTTCAACTTCGGGAAGTTCGGGCATAGGCAGGGGTCGGCAGTCAGACGGCGGCTTTCAGCGCTCAGCCGTCAGCGCTCGAAAGTAGGACAGAGCCGTCCGTTGAGTGCTGTTCGGGGAGTGCTGAAAGCCGACAGCTGACAGCTCGTATACGAGAAGGCCCAAGACAACACGAAGCTGCAGAGGTCTCGGCCAGGCCAGGGTCTGCGAAGGGTCATAACGCCACCTTAACGTCGTCACCGTCAACCTGGACCGCGTAGGTGGCCACCTTGACGGCCGAGTCGAACAGGTTTTCGCCGGTGCGCACGTTGTACTGCCAGGCGTGCCAGGGGCAGGTGACCACGTCGCCTTCCAGAGTGCCATCACCGAGCGGGCCTCCGCGATGAAGGCAGGTGTTGTCCAGACAATAGATCGCGCCATCGACGTTGAAGAGCGCCACCTGGCGGCCGGCCGCTTCCGCCACCCGGCAAGCACCCGGCGCCAAGTCCGAGAGATTCGCGCACTTGATAAAATTTGCCATCCGTTCCCCCCCCCGGAAGTCCGGCCGCCGCCCGGCCCACGTTTTCGCACGAGCCGGCAGGCACCGATTATAGAGGCCGGGCGTGCGCTCGGGCAATCGGGCGTGACGGTGACCGTTGCCGGCGTCAGCAGCGCCCGCTCGCCGCGCGTTGTCGGGAGATTATTTCACACGGTAATATCCGCGATGGATCTGTGCGCCCCCTTGACAGTGCCGGAGCGCCGTTGTAGCCTGTCAATTCTGACTTTTTCCAGCGACATCAGTTCGACATTTGAAGGAACCGTGACCACCAAGCCGCTGTAAACACCGTCGAAGGGGGGGATTATGCCCCCGGAGGACCGGCACTGAGGGAGAAAACTATGTCTTCAAAACCGATTTATATCATCGCGAAACTCGCCCTTCTACTCGCTCTGATCGTAAGTGGCGTGGATGGGGCCTCGGCCCAGGTCACAGTGAGTCCGAGCTCAATCAACTTCGGCAGCGTGGCGGTGAACGTTGTCGGTCTCGCCTCGCGCGTAACGCTAACCAACAACACCACCAGCCCCGCGATCTTGCAGAGTATCTCCTTCAGCAAGCCCCAGTTTCAGCTCAGCGTAGGCTTGGCGGACCAAACGGTGCCCGCGGGCATGGCCGTGCAGTTCGCATTTATATTCCTGGCAACGCAACCGGGAACCTACAATGGCACGATTTCATTCAACCTCAAGAATATGTCGCCCCTCGTCGTGCAAGCGAAGGCTACTGCGTTTGTTACCACCGCCGTCGCATCGCTCAGCGCCAACTCCGTCAGCTTCGGGACTGTGGCGGCGGGAACCACCGGCACTCAGACCGTGACGGTGACCAACACCGGAGGGCCCGACGCGGTCACCGTCGAGGCCGTCAATATTTACTACCAGCCTTTTTCGGCTCCCCGGATCCTGACGCCGGTTACCCTCCAACCCGGCCAGAGCTACATGATCCCCATCAGTTTCAGTCCCATGATCGCGGGTTCCACCACGGGCAGCGTGACGATTTGTTTCGATGTGCTCCCGTGTGAAGGCGTCGATCTCACCGGTTCCGGGAAAAAGGCGACGGGTTTGGCCGTCACGAGCTATCCTGCCTGGCCTTATATGACGCCGGGATTCAATTTTCGGACCACGTTGAAGGCCAACGGCGGGACGCAGCCTTACACCTGGGAGATATTGTCGGGAACCAAGATTGCAGGGCTCAAGCTCAATACCGCAACCGGACTGATCAGCGGCACGGTGAGTAAATCCGTCGCCCCCGGCGTTTACAGCACGGTGGTCCAAGTGCAGGATTCGAGCTCGCCCCCCCTCAAGGCCACCCAGACCGTCAGCATAACGGTGGGAAGTCCGACGGGCGCTAATTGCAACATCGTTGGCGTAAACGTGTCCGGCTCTCAGACGGCTATTGTCGATCTGATGGATCTCGCAACCAGGACTTACCTTAACTATGAGGGCGGCCTGTATCCCAACGGGTCCAACGTCGATCCAAATCCGCACCATTCGGACGGCGTGGCGATCGCCCAGGGTATCGTGCCGCTGGACAAGAATGGCAACCCCAATTCGGGCGGCTCAATTGTGATGCTCTCCCTGGGAGAGTCCGCCACGGAGCAACCTTTTTCGGAGTTCACGAGCGAGACGAATGCCGATCCGATGAAAAACCCTTCCCTGGTGCTCATTAATGGCGCGCAAGGCGGCGCGACCGCCAACCTTCTGGCGAGCACGTCGTCATTGTACTGGGTACAGATTATGGACTACCTGTTGCCACAGTCGAACGTGACCGCCGATCAGGTGGAGGTTGCTTTTATCGATGACGTCAACTCCAGCTCGAAACTCTTCCCTTATGACGCCCAGGATCTTCAAGGGAATCTCGAATCCATCGCCCAAAATCTGCTGTACTTTTTCCCGAACATCAAGATGGCCTTCTTTTCCACCTTGAACTATTCGGGCTACTCGACGGGTGTGGACAATGTTGAACCCGAGCCGGAGTCCTACGAAAGCGCGTTCGCCGCGAAGTGGGCCATCGAGGATCAAATTAACGGCGACCCCGCCTTGAACTACAACCCCGCCAACGGGCCCGTTACGGCGCCGTGGATAGGTTGGAGCTTCTATCATTGGGGGAACGGTCTGCTGCCGCGCAGTGACGGCATCACCTGGAGCTGCCAGGATCTCGGGTCCGATGGCTTGCACCCCGCGAACCCCTGGGGCCACATCAAGATCGCGGGCTACCTGCTGAACTGGTTCAAGAACAGCGACTTGAGTACGCCCTGGTTTGTGGCCCCGGGGAAGTAATTCGTGCTCCCCTGAGGGCGCCACACCGGAACCGGTACCGGAACGTCCTGTCCGAGCGCGGCGGCACGCGCCGTGCCATTGCGCCGATTGACTGCGTCCGGCCTTCTGCTATACTGGCCTTCTGGCGAGGGGTCAGCTTGAGCTCTTTAGTCCCGAGCCCGTCATCCGCCTACCCCCATGTCCACCCGCCCATGACGAACGAGGAAGCGTGGAGTCTCCGACCTGCAAGAAAGAACTGATTATTGAGGTTCCCGAAGACGCCGTCGCCCGCGAGAGCGAGCAGATCACGTCGCACTACGCGCGCGTGGCCCGCCTTCCCGGGTTCCGTCCCGGCCGGGCGCCGCGCTCTCTGGTGGGGAAACGCTTCCGCGACGAGATTCGCAGCGAAGTGGTGCAAGTCCTGGTCCCGCGCTATTTCGAGGATAAGATTCGCGGCGAAAATCTCCTTCTGGTGGGCGAGCCCCGCTTCGAGGACCTTCAGGTTGAGGATGGCCAAGCCATCCGGGCCAAGGCGACGTTCGAAGTCTATCCCCAGATCGAGCTCAAGGAATACCGGGGACTCGAAGTGGAGGAGGATTCCGCCGAGGTGACCGACGCGGAGCTCGCTGAAGCTGTGGAGCGGCTGCGCCAGCGGGAGGCCACGTTTGAAGTGATCGAGGAACGAGCAGCAGCGGACGACGATTACGTTATGGTCAGCTATCAGGGCCGGGACGTCTCCAACCCCGGAGCCGAGCCGATTGAGGTGAAAGAGGGTATGGTGCAGGTCGGGGGCAAGGGCACCGTGCCTGCGTTTTCGGAGCACCTGCGCGGCACCCGGCCGGGCGACGTCCGCGAGTTCATGGTGGACTATCCAGCCGATTTCCCCAATGCAAAGCTGGCAGGCCACAGCGTGCGTTATCATGTGGCGGTTCAGGGACTCAAGCGAAAGGTGGTGCCCGCGGCCGATGACGAGTTGGCCAAAACCGTGAGCGAGTTCAGCAGTCTGGAGGAGTTGCGGGGCAGGCTGCGGCAGGACATGGAAAAAGCGAAACGGCGCCGGGTGGAGCACGCCGCCCAGGCGAAACTGCTCGAGAAGCTGGAGGACGCCCACGAATTCCCGGTCCCCGAGACGCTCGTGGAGTCCCAGGTTCAACGCAAGCTCGAGCGTATGTTGAGCGGCCTGCTGGCGCGGGGCGTCGATCCGCGCGAGACGCAGATGGATTGGCACAAGCTCCGCGACGGGATGCGGCCCGAGGCTGAGCGGGATGTGCGAGGGAGCCTGATTCTGGAACGGATC
>DATJAQ010000071.1:0-13310 GCA_035516075.1 Terriglobia bacterium
TGCTGCTGGTTCTCATGACCGTGGTGGGTCTGGCGATGGTGATTTCCCTAAGCTCGGACATGCTCATCAACGGCTATTATCGAAATTACCGGGGCGCCTACTATGCGGCGGACTCGGGCCTCAGCGTCGCGCGTCAACAACTTGTGAACCAGATTGCGGCCCAGGTCCCCGTTGCCTTTGCGACTCCGCCTCTTCCGGCCTCGGCGGCCGCCACGGTTCAGAACTACATCACCACCAACTACGGCGCGGCCTACGTCTCGCTTAACACAGGGCAGGCGACCTCGTCCTGGGATGGAAGTTTTGAGATCCCCAGCGTTTCCTTCACCCAGGCTTCCTGCACAGTGACGGCCAGCGGCAGTACCCCCGCTGGCACGTGCGCCGCGGACAGCAAAGCCACGGCCTATCAGTACGTCTTCAATTACTCGATCAGTTCGAGCGGGCGCGCCCTGGCCTCTCAGCTTTCGACGGTGCAGGAGACAGGGAACATCACCCTGAACGTCACCGGCACGCCGTCCAGCGCCAGTTTCGCGGCCTGGGGCATGTTTATTGACCAGCAACCGATCTGCGACGGCTCTTACCTGGTTCCGGGCACCATCAGCGGTCCAGTGTTCACCAACGGATCGTGGACGTTCGGGACCACGGGCTCGTATATTTTCACCGATCCGGTGGGCAGCGCAGGTTCCCAGGCGGGCTACCAGTTCGGCAGTTGCTACCAATCGACGGCCGGCACCTATACCTCGGGGGGCCAGCAGATCAAGCCGAATTTTCAGGCGGGCTACACGTGGGGCCAGACGGCACTGGCGCTTCCCGCCAATGACTACAGCCAGAAGTACGCCGCGATCGATGGCAAAGGGACCGGAGAAAGCATCGCGACTCCCACCGCGGCCCAATGGCACACCATTCTGAACGGCGCCATGAAAAACATATCCGGTACCGCATACCCTACGGGAGGCGCGGCTTCCGGCGTGTATTTGCCCTACGCTTCGGTTAGCGGCACCAATACGGTCACTGGCGGCGGGATTTATGTGGAAGGAACTGCCGATTCGGTGATCGTCTCTCCGGGCACAGATGCCTCGGGGAATCCCACGCAGGTCTACACGATCAAGCAAGGCGCCACGACGACCACCGTAACCACAAACCCCACGGCGAATACGACCACTATGAAATCGGGTGGCACCACCCAGATCCTCGCGGGCGTTCCCGAGAATCTAAACGTGATGCCGAACCAGCCGGCCACCATGCTCTATGTCAACGGATCGATTACCGCTCTTAGCGGCCCGGGTCAGGGGAACCCCGCGATACAGAACGCCTCGCAAGTCACCATCACCGCCGAGAATGACATCACAGTTACCGGCGACCTGCTCTACACCACCGAGCCCGTCACCTTCACCACTAACCAGATTCCAGGCACACCCGCCGACACTCTCATCCCGTCAAACAACACCGGACAGACACTCGGTGTCTTCACCGCCACCGGCAACATCAATCTGAACAACAAGCAAAGCAACGGAAACCTCGAGATTGACGCGAGCCTGGCTACAATTTCTACCGGCGGGAGCGGAGGCTTGGTGAATACCGGGAATTCCATCAACACGCTGAACATCGTCGGCGGCCGGATTCAGAGCACCATCCAGAACATCAACACCACCACCCGCAACGTTTTCTTCGACCGTCGCTTTGCACCCGGCAGCAATTTCGCTCCGCCGTGGTTCCCGTCCACCACCCTTTCGGGATCCTCAACCACCCACTCGACGATCGCTTCGATCCAGCGGGTAAGCTGGGCCGCTTCGCCGCAGTAGGCTTAACCGGCGCCATGCAGCTCCATCCCGAGGCTCAGAAGATGTGAAGGTGCAGGGTGAGGTATTTCCTGGGGTTCTTTCGAAACTCCGTCAAAAACTCCTTGAGCGAAGTGCTGCTCGCGCTTAGATTGTTGTACAGCGAAGGATCCGTGGACAGCTTCCCGAGCGTTCCCGTGCCCTGTTCCATGCGGGCCGTGACCACCTCGATGTGCCCCGCCGTCGCGTTCAGCCGGTCATAGAGTTGGCGGTCAGTCGCAAGCCTCCCGAGAGTGCCCTGGCCTTGATTGATGTTGTTCACGAGGGTGTCGACTTTGGCGGTGAGGTCTTTCAATTGATTGTAAACCGCCGGGTCGCTCATAAATCGTCCCAGCGTTCCCTGACCGTTTTGCGCCTGATCGACGAACTGGTTGAGACGATCGAGGGTCGCGATCAGTTTGTTATAAGCCGTCGGATCCACCAAAAGCGCGCCAATCGTGCCCTGGCCCTTCTGGACGCTCGCCATGATCGTCTGCGCCGACTTGACGGTGGCGTTCAACTGGTTGTAAAAAGTCTCGTCGTACATCAGCTTGCCGATGGAGCCTTTGCCCTGGGTGATTTGGTTGGTGATGTCGTTCAGGCTGGCGCTTAGCACGCGGAGGTTCGAGACCACATCGTTGGCGTTCTGTTCGATCTGCTGAATGTCGGCCCCCTGGCTGCTCTTGATCACGCCGCCGTCGGGAATCACAGGCTGCTGGGGGCTGCCCCGCGAAATGTCCAGGTACGCTTCACCCAGCAGGCCCGCCGTGCTCTGATTGGCTACCGAATCGGCGCGGATCTCATTCTGGTACTCGCGAGCGACGCGCAGGACGATTTCGACGGCGCGCTGCGGATCATGGTAGTCCGAGATGCGCACTGCCTGCACGGTGCCGGCGGGTATGCCCGTCAGTTGCACCTGCGAGCCCGGCCGCAGTCCCGAAGCCGTGGCAAAGTAGACGTGCAGCGTGTACTTGCTGGTGATGAAGCCGATCTGACCGCTGATCAGGAAGATGGCCACCATAAACACGATGAGGCCCACCGCCACCATTACGCCCACTCGGAGCTCCGCCCATCGGACTTCCTTGCGCTGAGGCATATTCCCGTTTCCTTTCCGGGCGGCCGAGGCGCTCCGCCTCGCCGGCTTCAGTCTACCGCCCTTCGCAGCTCGTACCCGCTCATGCTGTGAATCTCCGGAGATAGGGATCCTGCGCACTCAGAAATTCCTGCCGGCTGCCCCGGAAGTGAATCTTCCCGTCTTTGAGGACCAGAAACTGGGTAAGCTCCGCGGCGTTGCGCCCGCCGTCCCGGGCCGCAGCGGCGGGAACCAGGCCCGCCTGCTCGGGGTCAAATACGAAGTTCGACAGCATCAGGGCATCCTGGATGCGGTGCGTGACCACAATGGAGGTGACGTGGTGGACGTCGCGCAGCTTGGCCATCAAGGTGTCGATGGTGTGCGCTGTGACCGGATCGAGGCCTGCCGTGGGTGAGTCGTACAGCATGATGGAGGGGTGGCTGATCAGCGCCCTCGCGATCGCTACCCGGCGCCGCATGCCGCCCGAGAGTTGAGCGGGCATTTTGTCGATGGCCTCTTCGAGCTCGACGAAGCCCAGCACCTCGCGCACGCGCCGCTCGATTTCGCTTTCGTCCGCCTTGCCCTCTTCCCGAAGGCGGTACGAGACGTTCTCGTAGACGGAAAGCGAGTCGAACAGCGCGCCCTCCTGGAACACAATGCCCATGCGCCGGCGGTGGGCGTTCAGTTCGCCTTCCCGGAGCGGCACAATATTCTCGCTCTCGATGAGAATCTCTCCCTCATCGGGCTTCAGCAGGCCCAGGATCAGCTTCAGCAGCACCGACTTGCCGGAGCCTGAAACGCCCAGCAGCACCGCGGTTCCGGCCGGAGCGACTTCGAAGGTGACGCCTCGCAGCACCTGCTTTTCCTCGAACGAAAGCGAGACGTCGCGAAGCCCGATCACGGGCGCCGGCGGGGCCTCGCTGGGGGAGGCCGCGTGGGTCATCGGCTCGGCCGTCATCGGCGCCACCGGTGCCGGCGGCGCTGAATTCCGGGTTGTGAGGAGCTGCCGCGTTCCATGGATTCAGGACTCATTGCCGCTTCGCGCGGTTGTCGCCGGTGATCCCCTATGCAAATCCAATCCCAATCAGAAATTGCGTGATGAAAAAATCGAGCATGATCACCATCACGACGGCCACCACCACGGCCTGGGTGGTCGACCGGCCCACGCCCTCGGTGCCGCCCGTCGTGTTCAGGCCGAAGTAGCAACCGACGAGTGAGATCACAAACGCGAAAAAGATCGGTTTGATCATGCCTTGCGTGACGTCGCGATAGTCCAGCGACTGGTAGGCCGAGCTCCAGTATTCATTACTGGTGAGATGCGCGACGGTGACGCTGATGATGGAGCCTCCGAGCATGGCGATGAAGTCGGAAAGTACGGTCAGCACCGGGAGGGTGATCAGGGTGGCGTAAAGCCGGGGCGCCACCAGCTTCCGCAGCGGATCGGTGCCCATCGCGCGCAGGGCGTCCACCTGCTCGCTCACCAGCATCGAACCGAGCTCGGAGGCGATTCCGGAGCTTACCCTCCCGGCCACCACGATGGCCGTCAACACGGGGCCGAGTTCGCGGACCACGGAAAGGGCCACGGCCTGCCCCAGAATCGTCGCCGAACCGAAACGGGTCAGCGTGCGGTAGGTTTGCAGGGCCAGCACCGCGCCCGTGAAGAAACCCACCAGGAGGATGATGGGCAGCGAGCCCACGCCGATGGCGTCCATCTGCATGAGCGCGTCCACCTTGTAGCGCGGCGCGCTCAAGGGCGCGAGCAGCGCGTTGACAAGAAGGTGGGTGCCGTCCTGAACGGCCAGGATCTTGCGTTTGAGGTAGCTCAGGATTCTCCTCCCGGCGTTTCGTCTGGCGGCAAGTCTCTACACCCTCCTTGCTTCGCACTGTATGCAGCGGGTGCCGTGAAGTCAAGGCGCAAACCGCGCCCCGCCGGCGTGCGTCGCGTTGACGAGATCAGCTCTAGCCTATGCAAGTTGGCCTTGCCTTGACACCCCGCCGGGCCCGCCCGTACAATGCACCGTTCTCAAGGATCCTCATGGCGCTTGGAGAAAAGTTTGTGGCCGGCCTGGTGCAGATGGCCTGCGCACCAGAGCCCGAGGCGAACGTGGCCCAGGCTGTGACCCGCATCGACGACGCGGCGCGCGCGGGCGCCCGCGTGGTTTGCCTGCCCGAGTTGTTCCGCTCCCGGTATTTTTGCCAGCGCGAGGACCCCGCCAACTTCGATCTTGCCGAACCCATCCCCGGACCCACCACGCGGGCGCTCGGGGCGGCCGCCCGCCACCGTGCCGTGGTGGTGCTGGCGCCGATTTTCGAGCGTCGCGCGCCGGGGGTATATCACAATAGCGTAGCCGTGATCGATGCCGGCGGCGACATCCGCGGCGTCTACCGCAAGATGCACATCCCGGATGACCCGGCCTACTACGAGAAGTTTTATTTTACCCCGGGCGATCTCGGTTTCAGGGCGTTCGACACGCAGGCCGGCCGCCTTGCTGCGCTGATTTGTTGGGACCAATGGTTTCCCGAGGCTGCCCGTCTTAGCGCCCTGCGCGGCGCCAGCGTGATTTTCTATCCCACCGCCATCGGCTGGCATCCGCACGAGAAGGACGCGCTGGGCGGCGCCCAGCGCGACGCCTGGCGCACCATTCAACGCGCGCACGCCATCGCCAACGGAGTGTACGTGGCGGTGGTCAACCGCGTCGGCCATGAAAAGCCGATAGCGCCGGCGGCAGGCGAGGGCATCGAATTCTGGGGCTCTTCTTTTGTGGCGGATCCGTTTGGCGTGGTGATGGCGGAAGCGTCCGCGGACCGGGAAGAGATACTTTTGGCCGAAATCGACCTCGCGCGCCTCGAAGAGGTCCGGCGCAACTGGCCTTTCCTGCGCGACCGCCGCGTGGACGCCTATCAGGGCCTCGAGAAGCGCTTTCTGGATGACGAACCGCTGTGACCCCGTCCTCGAAGACCTCCCCGGCCCCTCGCGGCCACCGTCCCGCCTCGAGCCCGCAGCCCCCGAACGCCATGCCAGGCCGAACTTCGCCGAGGATTCCATCACCGTTCTTCCTTCCCGCCGAATGGGAACGGCACGACGCTACCTGGATCGGCTGGCCGCACAATTCGTCCGACTGGCCGGGAAAGTTCGCGGCCATCGCCTGGGTATACGCCGAAATTGTGCGCCGGCTCGTGCCCGGCGAAAGGGTGCGCGTCTTGGTGAATTCGGCAGCGCACGAGCGGCGCGCCCTCGGCATTCTGCGGCGCGCCGGCATCGGTCTCGAGGACGTTGAATTCTTCCGGATCCCGACCGATCGAGGGTGGACCCGTGATTTCGGGCCCATTTTCGTAAGGCGCAGCGGCAACCGGGGCGGGGAGATCGCCGTGGCCGGGTTCCGCTTCAACGGCTGGGCCAAATATCCAAACTGCCGGCTCGACGCCGCCGCCGGCCACGAGATTACGCGAAGGCTCGGCCTCCGGTACCTCCCCGTGCAAGCCTTCGGGCGCGACGTGGTGCTGGAGGGCGGTGCAATCGACGTCAACGGGCGCGGAACGCTGGTTACCACCGAAGAGTGTTTGCTCGACCCCCAGGTACAGCCTCGCAATCCAGGTCTCACGCGCCGCCAGATTGAGCAACTGCTGGGCCGGGCGCTCGGCGCCGCCCACGTGCTTTGGCTGGGGCGGGGCATCGCCGGGGACGACACGCACGGCCATGTGGATGACCTCTGCCGCTTCGCCGGCCCGCGCACCCTCGTCCTTTGCCGGGAGTCGAACCCGCACGATTCGAATTACCGGCCGCTCGAAGAGAATTGGGAGCGCCTGCAAGACGCGAGATTGGAAGACGGATCGAAGCCGGAGGTTGTACCGTTGCCCATGCCGGCTCCGCTTCAGTTCCAGGGCCGGCGCTTGCCGGCGAGCTACGCCAATTTTTACATCTCGAATGCCGCTGTTCTGGCGCCCACCTTCAACGACCCCAACGACCGCACGGCCCTGGGCATGTTGGCGGAGCTCTTTCCGGACCGGCCGGTGGTGGGGATTCACGCCGTCGATCTCGTTTGGGGACTGGGAACTCTGCACTGCCTTACTCAACAGCAGCCGGCTGCAGCGCCGCCTAACCCGAGCCCTAAAATTTGTCCTTGACACGGCGATGGCAGCGTCCGCGGCCTGGCACGAAGCGGTAATCCCCCGGCCGGGCGTTGCGCGCCGCGCCGGGTGAGGCTTAACCCTGCCGATTTGGGGCCGCCGGAAAAGCTCGAGTTGCGGGGGAGGGCGCGAGGCCGAGGAAGGCGGGCCGGGCTTCAGGATGGGGCCAAAAAAAATGGGGGGAGCAACTCCCCCCAAGCGTCGGGTGTTGGGTCTAAAATCTGAGCAACGCGTCACGGTGCGGCTTTTCGCCGCACCAGCGCAGCGCGCTCGCCCGTACCCGTGCACGCGGACTTCCAACGGCGCGCGTAAAGCCAAGAACTTGTCTAACACTCTCATTCCTAACGTCTTCCAAGCGGAGACGCGTAAATATGAACCGCCTTGAACACCGGGGATTTCTCCGAAATCCGGGATTCCGTAGAATCTTCCTACGTGAACCTGTAACACGGAGTTCAAGGAGGCCCGCGGCGAGGGGCCCGATTTGAACACCGCCATGTCGCGCTGCAGCCGAATCTCGCCGCCATGCCTTGACGTGCGGCCCTTGACACAGTTAGGTTGATTTGAAGGGGACTGGCCCGGGCGAAATGCACTTTGCGCCCGGCGGCTCGAGTTTGACATGAGGTTTCCCAGCGTGCATCCCAGTCGCCGGCTATGATCGACATCCACTGCCACCCCTTGCCGGGAATTGACGATGGGGCCAAGACGTTGGAGGACGCGGTCGAAATGTGCCGCATGGCCGCCCATGACGGCACCACCCATCTGGTGGCCACGCCTCACTGCAGCTACGAATATGCGTTTCAGCCCGAGCTGAATTGCGAAAAGCTGCGCGAACTGCAGGCTGCCGTCGGTCCCCATCCGGCCCTCCTGCTCGGTTGCGACTTTCACCTTTCCTACGACAACATTCAGCAGATCATTCAGGACCGCGGAAGTTTTACCATCAATCGCACCCGTTACGTGCTGGCGGAGTTCGACGAGCATTTCATTCCTGAGAACATGGATCATGTGTTTTACGATCTCCAGGTGGCCGGATTGGTGCCCATTCTGACGCATCCTGAGCGCAACCAGGTGTTCCAGCGCAAGCCCGAACTGCTCTATCAATGGGCCACGCGCGGCTGCCTGGTGCAGATCACCGCCAAGAGTTTTACGGGTGGCTTCGGGCAGCGGGCCCTCCAGCTTTCCGAAATGTGGCTGGAGCGCAACCTGGTCCATTTCTTCGCCTCGGACGCGCACGATGTGAAGTACCGGCCTCCCCTGCTGTCGGGTTGTTACGACAAGCTCGCGGCGGCGCGCGGCCGGGATGAGGCGGACCGCATCATGAAGCGCAACCCCGCGGCCGTCATCGAGAACAAGCCGTTGCCGCCGGGGCCGCCGCCGATCGAACGCAAAACTCGCAAGCGCGGCTGGTTCTCCTTCCTGCGGCGCCAGCGCTCTTGACGATGGACGATTGAAGATTGCTGGCCTGCCGCCTCCGGCCGTATCGTCTTCGGCCGGCAGGCGTCGATTTCTCCAGCGCCGATGTTCGCACGCAAAATACAGGTGGACGTGCTCGAGCCGGACGGCCCGCGCCCTTGCCCGTTGCGATGGCTCGACACCTTCGCCATGCGCAGCTTCACCGGGCGCTCGGCTTTTAACGATGTGCTTCCGGTGGCGGACGGGCGGCTGGAAGTGAGCTTCGAAGTCGACCTCGAAGCGCTCGGCACCGACATGGAAGACTGGTTCACGCGCAAATTCGGCGAGGGCCGGCGCGTGAAGCTGCGCCTCGCGCCGGCCGCCGTCGTGCCCTGAGCGGAGGCGGCGCCACCGCGCGCTCCCGCCACGCTGCCCGTCGGCACACTCGCGAACGCCGGCGGGGCTCCCCGGGTTCGGCCTCCGCCGGACGCCTTGCCGATTCCTTCCGGGGCCTCTTTTTTCAGGAAGGAGGAAGTGGATAACTTGGTTGCCCTAGGCGCTATCCACTTCCCCAGGTAGTCATAAGTGTTGGTTTGATATCTTGATATACCAACCTCGGATTCAATGCAAGCATTATTTTCGATATTTTCGATTTTTTTTGTTCGCCCTCCCGGGCGGAACGCCGGCTCCGCCTGCAAGTGCCGGGAGGCGGGAGGTTCCCGGCGAGCGGCCGCCGCGCCCAGCCCTGCCGCCCCCTGGAGGCCCCGCCGCTTCCGGTATAATGGAGTGCGCTCGCGGCGGCCGCGGGGCTGCATCCCGGGCGCTCGCACCGATTTCCACAGGTCCGATAGGAGCTTCCGATGAGCTACGTGGTCACACCCTTCGAGGTCAGCGCTAAAGCCCTGCCGGCGCCCGTTCACTGCCGATTCGTGCATCTGCTTTCGGGCATCGCCACCCGCCACAGCGACACCATCGACTGCTGGTTCCGCGTGAACGGGCAGCGGGTGACGGTGGCGATCTCCTGCGCGGCGCTCACCGAGCTGCGGAACGGCGAAGGGAAATATCTGGGCGACCAGAAGCTGGCGGAAATCGCGGCCCTCCACCTGCGCCGCACGCTGGAGAAAGGCTACGATCCCACCCAGGCCGAGCTGATCGTCGATCTGGCCCGGCTGAGGAGCCTGGGCGGCGAGCTGGGATATCTGTAGGGGACACCGCACCCTCCGGCGGGAATCCCGCCACCACGGATTTTCAGCCCCGGTTTTCAAGAGCGCCTATGTGCGGCATCATCGCATACACCGGTCCGCAAACCGCCCGCGAGGTATTGATCGAGGGCCTGAAGCGCCTCGAATACCGCGGCTACGATTCGAGTGGTCTCGCCATTGCCGATTCCGGGGCGCCCTACCTCTCCCGCGCCGTCGGCAAGGTGGGAGTGCTCGAGGAGCGCGTGCGCCGGGACGCGCCTGCCGGCACCGCCGGAATCGCCCACACCCGCTGGGCGACGCACGGCAAGCCCACCGAAGCGAACGCCCACCCTCACCGGGACTGCAGCGGCCGCATTTTTGTGGTGCACAACGGCATCGTTGAGAACTACCTGGTCTTGAAGGAGCGGCTCGCGGCCGCCGGGCACACCTTTCGCAGCGAAACCGACAGTGAAGTGCTGCCCCACCTGATTGAGGCTGCTTTCGCGGGCGACCTCGAAGCTGCGGTGCAGAAGGCGCTGCTCGAAGTGCAGGGCACGTTCGGCATCGCCGTGATGCACGCGGACCGGCCGGGTGAAATCGTGGTGGCCCGCCGCGGCAGCCCCATTGTGCTCGGCATCGGCAAGGACGAATCCCTGGCCGCTTCCGACGTCTCCGCCCTGGCGTGCCATACCGACCAGGTGGTCTACCTCGAAGACAATGAGGTGGCGCGGCTCGCGCCCGGGCAGTTTCACATCAAGACCCTCCACAATCGGGCCGTGAGCCGCGAGACCACCGTGCTCGAAGGCGGCCTGGAAAGCGCCGATCGCGGGCCCTTCCCCCATTTCATGCTCAAGGAAATCTTCGAGCAGCCCGAGGCCGTCGAGAACGCGCTGCGCGGGCGCCTGAACCACGCCGAGGGGGTGGCCAAACTGGGCGGCCTCGAATCGGTCTTTGACCGCCTGCAGCAGGCGCGCCACTTGATCATCGTAAGCTGCGGCACCAGCTATTACGCCGGCCTTTACGCGCGCTACGTGTTCGAGACCTTCACCGATCTCACGGTGGAGACGGAGCTCGCCTCCGAGTTTCGCTATCGCAAGCTCAACCTGCGGCAGAACACCGCCGTGCTCGCCATCAGCCAGAGCGGCGAAACCGCCGACACCCTGGCCGCCCTGCGCGAGGCCAAACGCAAAGGCGCGCTGGTGCTGGGCCTCGTGAATGTGGTGGGCAGCACTATCGCGCGCGAAACCCACGCGGGCGTCTACTCGCACGCCGGCCTCGAAGTGGGCGTGGCCAGCACGAAATCGTTCGTCACCCAGCTCACCATCCTGGTGCTGATGGCCGTGCTGCTGGGCCGCAGCCGTGACCTTTCCTACGAGCAGGGCGAGGCCGTGTTGCGCGGCCTGGAACGCGTGCCCGAACAGATCCGCCAGGTGCTGGCCGGCGCGGAGCGCATCCGGACTCTGGCGGAGAAGCATTGCCACGCCCCGCATTTTCTCTATATCGGCCGCAAGTATCACTACCCCATCGCGCTCGAAGGCGCCCTGAAACTCAAGGAAATAGCCTACATTCACGCCGAAGGCTACGCCGCCGGGGAAATGAAGCACGGGCCCATCGCGCTCATCAGCCCTTCGTTCCCCACCTTCGCACTCGCGCCCGAGGACGGCTCCTACGAGAAAGTGGTGTCGAACATCCAGGAGATTCGGGCGCGCGAAGGGCCGGTGATCGCCGTGACCACCGCCGGCAACACCCGCTTGGCCCCGTTGGTGGACGACGTGGTGGAAGTGCCTGCGAATCACGAGGTCCTCACTCCGCTCCTTTCCGTGGTGCCGCTGCAACTCTTCGCCTACTACTGCGCCGCCCTCCGCGGCTGCGACGTGGACAAGCCCCGCAACCTGGCCAAAAGCGTCACCGTGGAGTAGGGCGGCGCTCAAGGATGGTGACAAGCTATTACCCATAAGTTAAGCCATCCGGGCGGAAAGGAGTCAGGAGACAGGAGTCAGGAGACAGGAGACAGAAGTCAGGAGTCAGAAGACAGGAGGGCGTTGAAGTCGTCCTCGCTCCCTTGTCTTGGGTCCTTGGCGGTTGGTCCGTTGTCCCTGGTCCTTTGTCCCTCGTCATTAGTCCTTGGCCTTTGTCCTTGCGATTTGGAATTTGCAATTTCAACTTTGCCATTTGCCATGCTTGGCTTTTCTGTCTTCTGTCTCCTGCCTTCTGTCTCCTGACTCCTGCCTTCTGTCTCCTGCCTCCTGTCTCCTGCCTTCTGTCTCCTGTTCTTTTCAGCCGGTCCCCTGCTCCGCGTGGAACTGCGTAAAGAAAATCTCCCAGAACTCGAAGTAAAGCTGGTTCCAGCGGTCGCGCGACCAAACCAGGTTCTCGAGCTCCTCGACTTTTCCGAACCATTTCCTGCCCAAGTCGTAAAGCGCCAGGCGCGCCTTCCGCGCCGCCGCCCCGGCGCGCTGCTGCCACTTCGAGGCCTTGCGAAACAGGCTCAGAATCGCGTCGGAGAGCGACCAGCGCGCCTCCTCGTCCTGCGGCGCCTCGCTCGGGAGTTTGGCGCCGTATTCTTCCACCAGGGTTCCCAGGCGCGCGTTTTCCTCTTCCCCCACGCGCTTCGGCAGCAGGGCGGCGTCCCAAAGCTGTTGCGCCACCGCCCGCACCGTCGCCTGGCGCACGCGTTCTTCATCGGGTCCGATTTCCCCGGCCGCGCCGCCCCCTGGCGAGGGGGATTCTGATGCGCAGGCCGCCGGGTCCGCCTCGGCAGGCTGTAAGCCTATAAATGTAGCCTCGCCGGGCGAGGGATCCGGCCGGCCGAGCGCCCTCTCCACCAGGGCGAGGAACTCCTCGAAGCTGCCGGGCAGCGCGGCGGCGCGCTCCGCCCCGCCCGGGGCGGCCTGCTGGCGCCGGGCGGCGCCGAGCAGGTGGTAGTCCACCTGGCCCGTCGGGCTGTACGGCCGGTCGAGTTCCTCGTCCAGCCGGCAGCGCTCGTCGAAGGCCGCGCAGCGGTCGCCCGCCGCCTGGGCTGCGCTGCGATGCGTGGAAGGCTGCTGGCAGCAGGACCAGCCGGTGGCCGGCGCCACCACCACCACCGCACCGCGCTTGAGCCGCTCCAGCACGCGGCTGGGCCGCAGTAGCGGGTTGCCGAGCACCTCGGCGGGGTAGCGTTGAAAATTCTCCACCACCGAACTGGGGCGCATCCGGGCGCGTTCGACGTCAGTGAGGCTTGACACCGCCGGCTCGGGCTCGCCCAGTTCCGCCATGAGCGTGCACCAGAGATGGTCGAAGCGATTGTTGAGGCGGGTGATTTTCCCGAAAAGGCCGCCCCATTCGGTGAGCGTGCCGCGCAGGCCGGAGCCGAGCTCCGCCAGGCCGTCGAGGGTGATGGGCGAAGGCACGGCGTTTCCGGCGCCGTCGCGCGCGGTGATGGCCTCGTTCAAGTGGTGCGTCATCAGGCGCAGGGCCCACTCGGTCTGGAGCCGGAAAGAGCGCAACCGGCGCCAGCTTGCGAAGGCGCAGGCGCGGCCCAGCTTGAACTCATCGGAGCCGGAGGTGAAGCCGCGAGCGAGCGGGAGGGCGGCGAAGCGCACGAGGTGGGCGCGATACTGGGCGGGATCCTCGCCGGCCAGCACCAGGCTGCGTTCAAGGTCGAGCACCAGCAGGCCGTGGCGAAAACAGGAGCAGTACTTGAAGGTGCGGTCGGCGCGCTGCACGTGGTGCGCGCGGACGAGC
>DATJAQ010000072.1:0-7584 GCA_035516075.1 Terriglobia bacterium
ACCAAAGCCGGAATGTGACGCAGAATGAATGAGATACAAAAACAGGGAGGGCTCTCCAAAGCCGGAATGTCCTTTAGGATCAACGAGTTGTAAAAGTCACACAAAGCCAAAGTGAGAAAAATGAGAATCGCGTAAGTTACATGGAATCAGTGGAATCGAGCGATTGTAAGTTTTACACAAAGCCGAATTGAGAAAAATGAGAAACATTCTAAGATGCTTTGAATCAATCGATTACAGAAAATCTCAAAAAAGGCCCAAAGCCAAGCCTTCGGCGGCAAGGCGAGAAAACGCGATGTGCGGTCTAACAGCTGTGGGATGAATGAGATGCATAGAAAAATGAGCTTGCAGGCGCGAGCTCTCGCCTCCGGCCGGTTACCCGTCGAGATCCAGAAAACCATCGAGCGCCCGTTTGAGCTTGCCTTGCGCGGACAGAATCAGCTCGATCGTTTCGCGCACCGCGCCCAGACCTCCGGGAGCCCGGGTGACGTAATGCACGTAAGATCGCAGCAGAGGATGCCCGTCGCTTACACCCACCGCCAGGCCCGCGCGGATGAGAATCGGCAGGTCCACCAGGTCGTCGCCGATGTAGCAGACCTCGCGATCGCCGAGGCCCGCCTCCTTCAGGATCTCGCGGTAGGGCCCGAGCTTGAAGCGGGCGTCCTGGCGCAGGAATTCAATCCCGAGCTCCCGCGCCCGGTACTCCACCACCGGCGATCCCCGTCCCGAGATGATGCCGATCTTGAGCCCGGCATCGCGGGCGAGCCGGATGCCGAGGCCGTCGCGGGAGTGGAAGGTCTTGGTTTCAGCGAAAGGCGGGGCGTCGCTGGCGGCAGGGCCGCTCAGGTTGGGCAGATAGTAAATACGGCCATCCGTGAGGACGCCGTCCACGTCCATCAGCACGAGGCGGATGCGGCGCGCGCGCGCCTTCAAGGAGAGCTTGCGCCGCGCGCGGGATGACGATGGCCGGGTCGGCATGGCTCGAGGGCTGAGGATGCTAAAACATCTCGGTGCGCCAGAGATCGTGAATATGGACAACTCCGGCGAGCGTTCCGTCCGGCCCGACCACGGGCAACGCCGTGATGCGGCGCGACTCCATCAGGTTGAGAGCCTGGGTGGCGAGCTCCCGGAGCCCGATGGTGGCCGGCGACCGGGTCATGCAGTCGGCCGCGGTAAGGCTCAACGCCCGGTTGCCCTCGCGCTCGATGAAACGCCGCAGATCGCCGTCCGAAACGAAGCCCACCAGGCGCCCGCCGGCGTCCACCACGGTGGCCAGGCCCAGGCCTTTCCGGCTCATTTCGTAAATCACCCCGGGCATGGCCGTCTCCGGAAGGACGCGAGGCACTTGCTCGCCGCTGTGCATGACGTTCTCCACCCTTCGCAAGCGGACCCCGAGCCCGCCGCCGGGGTGCAGCACGGCGTAGTCGTCTTCGCTGAATCCGCGTCGCTCGAGGAGGGCCATGGCCAGCGCGTCGCCCATGGCCAGCATGGCGGTGGTGGAGGCCGTGGGGGCGAGGCCGAGAGGACAGGCTTCCCGGCTGATGCTCACGTCGAGCGCCACTTCGCTGGCCTGCGCCAGGGTGGAGGCGGGGTTTCCGCTAAGGGTGACCAGCGGGATCGCCAGGCGCTTCACGGTGTCGAGCAGCCTGAGCAGTTCCTCGGTCTCGCCGCTGTAGGACAGGGCCAGCAGGACGTCGCCCGCCACCAGCCTTCCCAGGTCGCCGTGCAGGGCCTCCGCCGGGTGAAGGAAGAAGGAGGGCGTTCCGGTGCTGGAGAGGGTGGCCGATATCTTCTGGGCGATAATGCCCGACTTGCCCATGCCGGCCACCACCACGCGCCCCTGGCACTCGAACAGGATGGCCAGGGCGCGATTAAAACGGTCGTCCAGCCGGTCCAGCAGCTCGCGGAGCGCACGCGCTTCGATTTCCAGGACTTTGCGCGCTGTATCGAGGCTCATATCGGGGCAGGCGGCGGGGCTGCAGCCTGCCGCGCCGCCACGATCATAGCATACCTCCCGGACACACCCAGCCCCACCCGCGAGCGGGACTGGGTCTCCGGAGCCGGGCATCGCCTGGGGCGGGCGGGCTTCGTATGGTGCGAAGTATTACGCTCTTTGGTAACAAAAAAAAGTCTTGACATGCTTCCGGGGCGGTGCTACCGTGCATGGGACCATCCTACGTCGGGTTGCCGGGGGGATATCGTCGGCGCGTAGAAATGGTCTAACGCTGAGCGAATCTAAAGGGGAGGAACGAATGCGCAGATTACTACTGACTATGGTGGCTGCGGCAATGGTGCTCGGTTTGGGGGCTTCGGCTGCGAAAGCCGACAGCATTAATTTTGTAAGAGCGCGGATGAGTTTCGGCTACGACGACTTCCAGCCGTGGAACGCGCTGGGCGTTAACAATTTCAACGTGACCAACGGCAGCACCGCAACCTCGGCCGGCGGCCTGGTGACTACCACTATCGACTTCGGGCTCGGCGGGCCGGGATCGACCCTGCTGGAGTGCCCGGGGAGCAGTTGCACCTGGAACGGGAATTTCTCCCCGCAGTCGAGCCTTCTGGCCTCCTTCAACGAGAATACCCTCAAAGGCGAGGGCGCCATCACGCTGGACTTCTCACAGGGAGTTTCCGGAGTAGGGTTCCAGATTCAAGGCAACTATTACGGCACGTTTGACGCTGAGATTGAAGCCTTCAACGGGGCGAACCCGCTCGGCACTTTCTACGCCTTCGACGGCAACAGCAACGGCAACAACGACAACAGCGCGATCTTCCTGGGCCTTCAGGATCTCAGCGGCGCGAACATCACGTCGATCCAAGTCCTGGCCTACGACTGCTCGGGTAACGGCGGCGGCGATTGCAACGGCTTCGCGATCAACCGTCTGCTGTTTGAAACTTCGAGCCCGACAACGCCGGAGCCGGCCAGCCTGCTGCTGCTCGGATCGGGTTTGGGTGCGGTGGGCTTCCTGCGCCGCAAACTGTTCCGTTAAGGCCGAGATTCTCCCACACGACGATTCGTTCCACAGAGCGGGAACCCGTGCACGGTTCCCGCTTTGTGCTTTAAGCGGCCTCCGGCCGGCATCACCTGCTCTAAAATGGAACCCGGCGCGAAGTGAATTCTCGAAGCTCAGATCGGTCCCCCAAAGCCCGGCCGCGACTGGAAGAAGAAGTTGAGGGAATCAACTCCTCGCCAACCCCGGCGATCCCCGACATCGAACAGGAGCGGCATCTGGTGCGTGCCGCGCAGCGCGGCGATGCCCACGCGCTTCGGCAACTCTACGAGAGCTACCGGGCGCGGGTGCACAACCTGGTGCTCTACTCGATCGGCGATTCCCTTCACGCCCAGGACATTCAGCAAACGGTCTTTCTGAAGGTGTTCCGCGGTCTGGCCAACTTCCGCTTTGAATCGCGGCTGGCTACCTGGATTTACCGCATCGCCCACAACGAGTGCCAGGAATACCACCGGCGGCTGCGGGCCCCGCACGTGCCGCTGGAGGCGATTCTCGGAAGCCGCCACGAGATCGACGCCGCGCCGATCTCCGACGACCGGCACGCCCAGCAGGAGCGCGCCGGCATTCTGCAGCAAGCCCTGATGCAACTGCCTTTCAAGATGCGGGAAGTGGTGGTGCTGAAATACGTGGAAGGGCTCTCCTACGACGAGATGAGCCGCGTGCTCGGCTGCGCCTCGGGCACCGTGGCGTCAAGGCTTAACCGGGCGCTCACCGAGCTGGAAGAGCGCCTGCGCCCCTTTAGACGGCTTCTGTAAGAGGACCGGGAGGTACTGGCGATGACCTGCTGGCGTTTTCGCTTGCGAAGGAAACTGCTGCCTTACCTGGAAGGCGCGCTCGAGGCCCGCGAGGTGAGCCGCGTGGAACGGCACCTGTTAGACTGCGCCACGTGCCGGAGCTTGCTGGTGCGCCTGCGCAGCGGACACCACCTGGCGCAGCACCTGGCCGCCTTGGCGCCGGAGGAAGGCCCGGCGGCGGGCTTCGCGGCCGTGATGCAGGCGGTGGAGCGCGGCGCGCCCGCCCACGGACTCCGCGGCCCGGTGTGGCAGGGCTGGCTTGACCGGCTTTCATCGCCGCGCGCGGTGCCGGCGCTGGCAGGCCTGGTGGTGCTACAACTCGGCCTGCTTGTAGCCTCCAATCATGGGCTACTGTTTGGGAATCGGGCCAGCGCCTCCCTGCAGGCGAACGCGCTCGATCTGGCCGACTTCCGCCCCCTCAGCCTCGACCAGCTCCGGTCGAACACTCAGCCGCACGTGATGACCGAGGGCTACGTGGAGGACGTGCACACCGACGAAGAAGAGGGCACGGTGGCTTTCAAGCTGGTGGAGCACCCGGACCGGACCGGGTCTTTTGTGGTCTGCGAGATCATGAGCCCCATCCGCCTGGCGCCTCCCCGCGACGGCAGCCACGTGCGGGTGTACGGCGTGTCGCGCTACGACGCCCAGACCGACCGCAAGTGGTACGAGCTCAATCCTGTGCTGAACATTGCCTCGCTGAAACCCTGACCGGCGCCGCCCCCGCTCGCTCCGGCGGCGCTCGGCACTGCTCCGCCGGGCGCGGTCGAATCGGCGGCCGAGCGCCGCGTAACCCGATGCCGAAGCCCGCCGCGGAAGAAAACGCGACCGTTCCCGTCTAACAGGCTTTGGGCGATTCGTCTGAGGCGTTTGGCGAACTCCCGGGAGTCCGCCGCCGCCCCAGCGGGTTTTGCCCTGGGCTCCTCCCGTTTCATGGGCAGTGAAGCCCACGGTGGTTTGTCGACGGCCGGACGAGAGGGGTTCCGTCCAGGTTGGGGTCTCCTCCTGACGGAGTTGCGGCAAGCTTCTCAATCCCGGCGGCGGCACTGAGGCGGAGGGACCGATTTCCTCCGCCTCTTCTGTTTCTGCGCTGCCGCGTCCGGCGGCGCGGCCTTCCGCAAAGTCTTCCCAACCGAGCGTTTCGCCATGAGTCTGTGACACGACAGGAGCGCAGTGTGGCCGCTCCATCCAGCCTGGGGCGCGTGCAGAATAAGCGCGTCCGCATGGAAGAAAATCCGGTAGTCTCCGTCTAAAAGAGACAGTGGTTTTTTTTGGCTGTAACCGGCGGCGTGCGTTTGCCGCCCGCCCCTGGAGGGATACGATCTATGCACATGTACGCGAGGTGTGCCCGTCGGCTCGGCGGCGGCGCCCTGCTGGTTTGCACGGTGGTTTTGATGGCCTCGGGGCTGCGCGCGCAGAGCTCCCAGGGCGCCCTGGAAGGCGTGGTGCAGGATTCGAGCGGCGCCCGCGTGGCGTCGGCCCGCGTCGAGGTCCGCGCCGAGGCGCTTGCCCTAACGCGCCAGGCCACTGCGGACACCCGCGGGGAGTTTCGTCTCGATGGCCTGCCGCCGGGCACCTATCGCGTGGTGGCCACCGCGCCGGGGTTTTCGGAGGCGCGCTCGGAGGTGAGCGTGTCGGTGAGCTCGGTCCAGGACGTCGCCGTGACCCTGCACCCGGCCGAGGCCCGCCAGGCGGTAACGGTGCGGGGCCAGGCCTCGTCCATCACGTCGCAGCCCCTCGACACCGCCAGCGCTGTGCATGGCGGAGTGGTGACCCTGAAGGACCTCGAGAGCATACCGCTGGCCCACCGCAGTTTCGCCAACATCGCCTACCTGGTACCGGGCACGGAGCCCGTGGAACCGTCGGACCCCACCAAGGCGCGCATCACCGCCGTGTCTTTCGGCGGAAGCTCGGGATTGAACGTTCAGCTCTCGGTTGACGGCGCCGACAATTCGGACGACTACATCGGCGGCTTCCTGCAGAATTTCTCGCCCGACGCCATCCAGGAATTTGCCGTGCGCACCTCTCAGGAAGACGCGGATACGGGCCGTACCACCGTGGGCTCAGTGGTGATCGCCACGCGGCGCGGCACCGGCGAGTGGCACGGAGATGCCGCATTTTACGAGCGTGCTGCCGCCTTGAATGCGCGCTACCCCATCGACAATCCGGCGCCGGATCCCAAGCAGCCTTTTTCGCGCCAGAACTACGTCGGGGCGCTCGGCGGCCCCATCCAAAAAAGCAAGCTCTGGTTCTTCTCCTCGCTCGAATACGTTCACGAAGATGCCAGCATCGCCTACAGCCCCAGCAGCCTGTCGCAATTCCAGGCGCTCGCGACGCTCGCCTCGGATGGGTTGATCCCCGGGGTGAGCGCCATCCCGGTTCCCAGCAACGTTCCGGTGGGCTTCCGCGATTATCTGGCTACCACCCGGTTTGACTGGTCGCAGTCGTCGCGCTCGCAGTGGTTTTTGCGCGCCGCGGCTGACAATTACACCACGCGCAACGATCTGGTGCAGCAGGCCACCCTGGCGTCCACCGGCGCAACCTCCGGCTCCAACTATCTGAACCTCGTGCTCGGTAACCAGTACACGTTCGGCCCCGCGTGGCTGGGATCGCTGACCCTCGGCATGAGCTACCTGCACCACACCGAGAATCGGAACAGCAACCTCGGCTTTTCGCTCGCTTTTCCGTTCAGCTCCACGTCGAGCACGATCTCCGGTTTCGAGACCTTCGGCGACAACCAGTTCGTGACGGCAATCACGGCCTTTCCGGTGCTGCGGAACCAGGAGAAGTACCAGGTCCGCTACGATGTGAGCCACGCCGCGGGCGGGAATTCGCCGCGCTTCGGCGTGGACTTCATTCACGAGCCGGTGCTGAGCGGCGCGCTGCCTGGCAACGCCGAGAATCTCACCGTTTTCGCTCTTAACCCTGCGGACTACCTCAGCAATCCCGCGCAGTTTTCCGAAGATTTGGTGTGCGGCGAGTCCGCCACATCCGGGACGGATTGTATGAGCACGCCGGCGGGCGACGGCAGCTTCTCGCAAAACGTTCAACGCCTGGGTCTCTACTTCGAAAACTCCTGGCGCGAAACGCCTCGCATCACGATCAATTACGGACTGCGGTACGACACTACTTTCGGTCTCTTTACAGCCTCGGGCCGCTCGCAACTCGAAAATCCCGCCTTCCTGACGCTCCAGGCGCTGCATGTTCCGTTGATCAGCGGCGCCCCCCACGATTATCGCCGGGGTTTCGGCCCGCGCCTGGGCATCGCTTACTCTCCCGGACAGAACTGGAACACGGTCATTCGCGCGGGTTTCGGCCTGTTCTACAACGATCTCGCCCAGAACGGCTGGGTGACCGCGTTTCAAGCCGTGAATTCAGCCCCAGCACCGTGCTCCGCTGCAGGCGATCCCGGCTGCATTCCCGGCGACACCTCGGGCGGGGCGGGGTCGATCATCGACCCTCGATACAAGACCCCATACGCTCTCCACGCGACGGCCGGCGTCGAGCACGCGTTCAACGCGAAATGGGCGCTCGGCGCCGACTGGACCCACGAGCAAGGGGTCCATTCCTACGCGCGCTACCAGTACCAAGCTGGCTACACACTCTTCTCGCCGCTCTACTCCAGCATGAGCGATCAAATGAATAGTGTGCCCGACATGACCGTCTTCCGGTCAGACAACCGCTCGCGGTACGACGGGCTTTCGATTCACTTGCAGGGGAACGCCTCGAACCGCTTCAACCTGATCGTGAATTACACGCTCTCCGCCGCCCGCACGTGGGGCTGCGTG
>DATJAQ010000073.1:0-7569 GCA_035516075.1 Terriglobia bacterium
CGCACCGGGCGATCGGCTCCATCCGGGCCGCGAGATCAAGGATCTCCGTCAGCATGGGCCGGTCGAACTGTTGTGCCTCAATGATGTGATGGAGTGCCATACGAGGCTCCCCGCTCGCGGCCGCCGAGCGACCGGCCTCGAGAACGACTTCAAGCGACTCAACGGAACTCATCTGTCGCAACTGCCCGGGTGGCTGGCTGCGCTCGGTTTCACCCTGATTACCGAACTGTTACGTTTCGCCGCGCCGTCGCCCGCGCCTTACTTTTGGTCAGTAATCAATTTCCGGCTCAGGCAATAGCCTCTCCTAACACACCCAGTCTACACCAAGCTTTACTGGTGTGTCAAGTACAGACTGCGAAAGTTCGGGCGACGGCCAAAACTTTCCGCGGGACCCTCCACCGGCCCGAGGCTCGCCGCGGCGGCCCGCCTCAAAGGGCTCAACACCTATCCCCGACCCGCCGATAGAGCAACCTGGGAGTCGGTATGACCGCACGAGATTTCAGACGCCTGCTCTGGCTGGTTTCCATCACGCTCGGGGCAGTCTGTGCCACCGCGCTCGGATCCTGCGATCGGCGGCGGTTGGCCGCGGCCCTGGTGCTGGCGGTGGTGTTGCCCGTGGTCAGCTCCCAGCCCGAATCTGCGAAGCCCGCTTATCAGCCCCTCGACCCGGTTGCGGCGGCCCGCGGTGTGCTTTGGGAGGCCGAGCCCTCGACTTTTCGCGTCCGGAGTGTCACGGGCGACTTGCAAGGCACCCTCGGCTACCCCGCCGAACGCTGGTTGAAGGATCCTGGTTTCTGGCCTGGGCACATCGCGCCCGAAGACCGGGAGCGTGTTGTCGATGCCTGCCACCGGGCCCTGACGAGCGGCCCCGACAACTTGCGGCTTGAATATCAGGCGGTGGGTGCGGGCGGAGAGCGGGTCGGGGTGGAGAATTCGCTGGAAATTGTGCGCGATGCGCACGGCCGCCTCAGCAGACTGAGAGGGCGAATGGTCAACCTGGCCGAGCAAAGGCGGGTTTCCGAGGTTCTTCGCCAGTCCAGAAAGATGGAGGAGATGGGGCGTCTGGCGGGCGGCGTCGCCCACGATTTCAACAATCTGCTCACGGTCATCGGAGGCCACGCGGACCTCTTGCTCGCCGGCCTCGACCCGCACGACCCGCGGCGCGCGAGTATTGAGGAGATCAGGAAGGCCGGCCAGCGTGCGGCCTCGCTCACCCGTCAACTGCTGGCGTTCAGCCGCCGGCGTGCTGCGTCGGAGGAGCGGCTGGATCTCAATGCGCTGGTGGAAAGTTTGGGCAGCATGTTGCGCCGCCTGATTGGCGAAAACATCGAACTGATTACGGTTCCCCAGCCGGGGGTCGGCTATATCTTCGCGGACCCCGGACGAGTCGAACAGGTGATTCTCAACCTCGTCGTGAACGCCCGCGATGCCATGCCGGCGGGCGGCCGGGTGACGATCGAGACGGCGGCGTGCGAGGTCGGCGGAAACGGCGTCACCCGCGCCGTTGTGCCGGGCCGCTACGTGACTCTCTCGGTGACCGACAACGGGTGCGGCATGGATGCGGACACGCAGAGCCGGATGTTCGAGGCGTTCTTCACCACCAAGGATGCGGGCAAAGGCACCGGCCTCGGCCTGGCCACGGTGCGAGAGGTCGTCAGGGAATGCGGGGGTGGTATCGAGGTGGAAAGCCGCGTCGGCCAGGGATCGATGTTCCGGGTTTACTTCCCGAGGGCGGAAGCGGTGAGCGCTCTGGTCTCGGCGCCGGCGCCCGCGGTAATCGTCAGGGGCGGCCATGAAACGATCCTGGTGGTGGAGGATGACGAAAACGTGCGCGCGATGTCCCGCCACATTCTCAAGGCTCTTGGGTATCGAGTTTTGGTGGCAGCCTCGGGAGACGAAGCAAGTGAATTGCTGGACCGTCAGCCCGGGCCGGTCCATCTGCTTCTCGCCGATGTGATGATGCCTCGATTGAACGGACCCGACTTGGCCGTCCTCCTCAGGGCGCGCCGGCCTGACCTCAAACTGCTTTTCATGTCCGGCTACACCCGGGACGCGATCTCGCACTACGCGAATCTTCGGCCCGAGATGTCTTGCGTTCAGAAACCGTTCACATCGGAAACGCTGGGCGCGAGCGTGCGCAGAGTGTTGGACTGCGCGCCGGAGCCGCAATCGCAGCCGCACGCGCGGCCCGCGCGGTTGGTGTAGGCGGTAAGCCGGATCCGGGCCCCTGCCGCTCGATGCGGAAGGGCGCAGCAGGTTTATAGCGCGCGCAGCCCGCGACGGGTGGGCCGCGCGCCGACAGCGCAAGTTGACAGCGGCGCCCCACCGCGAGCGCCGAGAGGTGATGATGATCGGTGAACTTCTCCCCATGCAAGGCGTGATTATTCATTCCCGGAGCGACTGGCCCTGCGGGTACTGCCGGCCGGCCCTATGGGGCGGTTCGTGCACCACGCTGCTCTGCGTTGAGTGCGCGCTGGCGATCACAGCGGCCTCGGTCCGGAAGCTCGAACGCGAGGGATTCGACGCGCTTGACGACTTGAATGGCTTGGTCGGGCAGGGGTGCGAAGCCGAAGGCCCAAGCCTGCAGCCCGCCTGGCCTCCGCACCGCTTCCGCGGCCCCAAAGCGCGCTAGCAGCGCCGCCAGGCGGCGCAGGCGGGCGTCGCGCGGACCGCCTTGCGACGTTGGAACCGCCGGCGCTCCGCCCGCCCGTGAGTCTTCACAGATTGACCCCCATTTCCGATTTGACCTCCGTTTCTGAAGTTTCGGATCTTCGCCATCATCACCTTCGCAGCGCGGGACGCGGGCGGGAACGCGATGAAAGAGCGCCGGAGGAGGGGCCCCACTAGGCGAAAGGCGAACTCCGTCTTTTTCAGCTCCCTTTCAACGTCTCTTCTCTCAAGATCGATGTCGAAAATACACCCTTCGCCTCCGATGCCGGCATGATTCCGGTGCGGGAACCCGACGAGCGGCTCGGCCTCGGACAACTCATCGAACAACCTCTGATGGACGTCCGCCGCGCGAAGAGTATGCAGTTTCCCTTTGCCGGTCCCGCAGGGCGGCACGGCAAGGTGTATACTCCCTTGTTGGATGGCTTTTTGGGTATGATCGAGCCGATCGCCGCCTGGAGTTTGCATGTTATCTTTTGGGTTGGAGGCCTTATGGTCAACGATATGAAGCAGGCTCGTATAGCCGCGCTGGCGCTGATATTCGCATTCGGACTCACCAGTTGCCACGGCAATAACCAACAGCCGAGCGCGCAGAATAGCGGCCAGAGCGCGGCGCAGAGCCCGCAAGATCAAGATCCCGCGCAGGTGAATCAGGCGCCTGTCGGCGATCAGGCGGCGTCTGCGAACCAGACTGCCGCGTCGAGCGAGGCCGCACCCGCACAGGCCCCGGCACCAGCGGAATCTCAGCCGCAAAGCCCGAATTATTCCAGCGGCAACTCCTATCCACAAACTTCCGCGACGGAGGTTGCCGAGGAGGCTCCGCAGCCACCGCCTCCGCTGCCCGAATACCAGCAGCCGGAGTGTCCCGAGCCTAACTATCTCTGGACTCCCGGGTACTGGGCTTGGGGCCCGGGCGGCTACTATTGGGTACCGGGCGCCTGGGTGGCCGCGCCTTATGAGGGTGCGTTGTGGACGCCGGGTTACTGGGGCTACGCGGGCTCTCGGTACTTTTGGCATCCAGGCTACTGGGGACCTCACATCGGCTTTTACGGCGGCATCAATTATGGATTCGGATATGTCGGCGTGGGCTTCCTCGGGGGCTTCTGGCGTGAAAACGGATTCCATTACAATCGCTCCGTGACGAACGTGAACACAGTCACCATCACGAACGTGTACAACCGGACGGTGGTGAACAATGTGATCAACAACAACACGCGCGCGAGCTACAATGGGGGCTCGGGCGGAATCCGGTACCAGCCCAGTCGAGCTGAATTGGCCTCCAGCCGTGAACCCCACGTGCGCGCTCTCCCGGCGCAGGTGCAGATGGTTCGCGCCGCCGCTGCCAATCGTGCCCAGTTTGCTTCGGTGAATCGCGGCCGGCCGCGAACGGCGGCCATGGCGAAGCCGGTCGCGGTACGGCCGATTAGTCCTCCGGCCGGCGCGGTGAATCCCGGCGCGCGCCGGGCAGGCCGAACTGCACCACCCGCCGCGGCTCCCATGGCATCGCGGCCCACTGCGCCCGCTGCCCGGCCTGCCGCGCCTGTGTCTCGGCCAGCCGCGCCCACCCATCGCACCGCGACGCCTGCACCTCGAAGCGCAACCCCCATCCGGCCGCGCACCGTGGCGCCTGCGAGATCTACCGGCGGCGCCGCACCGCGTCGGACACCTCCGCCGCCTAACCCGCTTACGCAACGAGCTCCGCTGCGCCCGGCCACGAAGGCTCCGGCGAGGCCCGCCACCCAAGCTCCTACACCGAAGGCGGCGCCTCGTACGCCCCAGACGCGCAAGGCGCCGCTGCGCCAGCCACCGCCCGGTGACAAGAAGCAGGAGCACCCGCCGAACTAGGACACTCCGCGGTGGTTCACGTGCGGGGCCTTCAAGCTCGGAGAAGGCCTTGATCCGCGTCTTACTGCTCGCGATATCCCAGAATGTCCGCCACCACACCTCTCAGCACACGGCCCTTGTGCGCGGCGCCGCGCTCCTCGCGAGTCGCGAATTCCATCCGCTGGATCAAAATGCGATAGGTCCGAAACTCGCAATCCTCAGGCAATAAAAGTTCGTCGCTGTTATAAACCTCGCCGAAACGAATGTCGCGAGCCTCCGCGTCAACACGCGCGTCGAGCACACGCGCCACCAGGCGGCCCTCCTGGTAGATCGCGTCCTCTTCGCGGGCGCCGGAACGCGGCTCAGCGGCAGGGCCGGGTTGTCCGGTTGAACTGGCGCTCATGGTGTTCACCTCTCGAAAATTCCACCTGACCATTCGGGGTACTGCGTGGGCATAGCCCCCTGCAAGATCATTTACGACATCCGCGCCTCTGGGTCAAGCGTCCGCCACGGGCCGAGCGCAGGCCGCCCGGTGTCTCGTGCGGAATCGATTGACCTCGCGCTCATTCCGGCGTAGCTTTCAAGGTTGGCGGCGCCGCGGTCCGTCGAGGGAAAGCCCGACGCGAAACCCGGACGCTCGTCACCAATCGACACCGGAGGCCTTCGATGAAGAACAAAAACAATTCGCAGAGCACGCCCGCCGGGAACGGCGCCGTATCTCGCCGCGCCTTTATGGGCGGGGCCGCCTCGGCCCTGGCCTTTACCATCGTGCCGCGGCACGTGCTCGGAGGCGCGGGTTACTTGCCGCCCAGCGACAAGCTCACTCTCGGGTGCATCGGGGTGGGCGCTCAGGGCACGCGCGTGATGATGGACTTCCTCAAGCTGCCCGAGGTGCGGGTGGTGGCGGTGTGCGACGTGAACCGCGAGAGCAGCGACTACTCCGAGTGGGGCAAAAACGAATTGCGGGACCGCGCCCGCGAGGTGCTGGGAGACCCAAGCTGGGGCAGCCAGTTCACCGGACCCACGGCTGGACGCGAGCCCGCCCGGCGGTTGGTGGACGCTTATTACGGCAAGCAGCAGGCCTCGGGAAGCGCGCCCGGCTGCGCAGCCTACAACGACTTTCGCGACCTCCTGCACACCGAAAAAGACCTTGACGGCGTGGTGGTGTGCACGCCGGATCACTGGCACGTGCCCATTTCGATCACGGCCATGAAGATGGGCAAACACGTCTACTGCCAGAAGCCCCTCACCCATTCGGTGATGGAGGCCCGCCGGATTGCCGAAGTGGCGCGCGCAAGCAAGGTGGCCACCCAGGTGGCGATTGCCAATTCGGCCTCCCAGGCCACCCGCCAGCTTGAGGAATGGGTAGCGGCCGGCGTGGTCGGACCCGTCCGCCGGGTGGAGAACTGGTCCAGCCGGCCCTTCTGGCCGCAGGGGCTCGACCGGCCCGATCACGCAGATCCGGTCCCCGACGGCCTGGACTGGGACTTGTGGCTCGGGCCCGCGCCCGAGCGCTCGTTCAGCCACGTCTATCTTCCGTTCGTTTGGCGCGGCTGGTTCGACTTTGGCAACGGCTGCATCGGAGATATGGGGCAATATAGCTTCGATACCATTTTCCGCGTGCTCAAACTGGGCGCGCCCGACACGGTGGATTCGAGCGCCACCAAGCACTATGCGGAGACTTTTCCGGCGGCGTCCTTGGTGCACTGGGAGTTTCCGGCGCGCGGCGACATGCCGCCGGTGGAGCTGAATTGGTACGACGGCGGCCTGCGGCCCGAGCGCCCGCCCGAGCTCGAAGACAGCGTGAATATGGCCGGTGAAAACGGTGAAGGGCTGCTGTTCATCGGCGACCAGGGCACCATCATGTGCGGGTTTAACGGCGCCCGCCCGCGCCTCATTCCGGAGTCGCGCATGAAGACCTTCACGCCGCCCCCCGACACCCTGCCGCATTCCATTGGGCACTACCAGGAATGGATCGCGGCCGCCAAGGGAGGGCCGCCCGCCCTGGCGAATTTCGAATTTGAGGGGCCCGTGGCCGAGACTCTGATGCTCGGCAACATTTCGTTGCGCACTGACAGCAGGATTCGCTGGGACAGCTCTAACTTCAAGATCACGAATTCGAGCGAGGCCCAGGCCCTCATCAATTTTCCTTACCGCGGCGAGTGGGGCGGCGTGATCAACGGAAGCTAGACCCCGTTGAGGCGAAGCGGCATTCGACTCGTTGCGGGCCGCAAGCCCTGAACTCCGTGAAATCGGAAGTCCGGCTTTCGGATGTGTAGGCATTTCCGATTGCCGAACGCCGATTGCCACGGCCAGAATCCCGATCTCTGAGTCCTCCTTGCCTGCGGTGGGTTTGGCATTTTCGACACGTCCATTCAAGCCGCTCATTCCATGAAGCTTACGCGACTTCCATTTTTCTCGGTCTGGTTTTGTGTAAAACTTACAATCGCTTGATTCCAAAGCACATCGTGGTATTGGCAAGGCCTTCCAAATTATGGATCTCATTCATTTTGCTGCACATCGTGGTTTTGCACTATATGGGGTGGGGGGGCTCCTCCGGCCCGCTTTCCGCCGAGCCCGCCCGAAGCTTGGCTGTCAAGCCGAACGTTTGCACTAACCCGTTGATTACCCATTGTTTGCGGTCGATCGCCCGCCTCAACTGGTCGCCCTGCGCCATCATCCAGTGGTCCTCCGGCCGCGGCGCGAGCTTCGACCGGGCGGCCGATCCCGTTTCCGTCAAGGCATCCAGGGCCGTCTCGCACGATTCCAGCGCGTCGCGCTCTTCCTTCTCGACCAGCCGGATGACGCCCTTCACGTCCTCGTTGTCCACCTCGTCCTCAGGCTTCAGCTTCATCAGCTTCCCGCACCCGAAGCAAATCAGCTCGGCCCGCTCGTAGCCGGG
Source organism: Terriglobia bacterium (assembly GCA_035516075.1). GTDB lineage: Bacteria > Acidobacteriota > Terriglobia > UBA7540 > UBA7540 > Gp13-AA77. Next base: position 7,394 of record DATJAQ010000073.1, read on the forward strand.
CGCGAGCTTTCGGCCATAGAGCCGCTCGAGCGCTATAAAGCGTTTTTGATTTAAGTGCTTACATATCCGCACGAGGCGAAGAAGTTCGTACACTCGCTTGGAGTGACCCCGTCGAGCAGTTTCCCGATTTCCTTCCACAGGGCTTCAAGATCGCGTTGGGCGGCCTTGCGGAGCTG
>DATJAQ010000074.1:0-6098 GCA_035516075.1 Terriglobia bacterium
GACTCTGATCGAGGAAGAAGCCCGCGTTGGTCGGGATCGCCGCGCTGGGATTGAAGTGATCGGGATCGCCCAGAAACATCACCACGATGCCCAGGATCACGCCCAGAATGGTGACCAGGTTGGCGTAGCAGGTTACCGAAAACGCCGTCCCAAAATTGGTCTTGGAGCCGAAGATAGCGCTCACAATGCCCCACCCGACCAGGGCGACGAGAAGCAGGAAGATCGGCACACCCACAAGCCCGAAGACGTGGGTGATGATGGCGCCGAACTTGGCGCCCTGACTCACCGCCTGTTCAACCTGGTCGGGGCTCATGGACGAAGCCCGGCCGCTCTGTTCGAGCTGCATTCGGACGATCCGGTCCATCCCTATCTTGGCGAGCATGCTCTCCGAAAACGCTACCGTGGCGAGGATGCTCACTACCAGCGGAGCCACAATGTCGGGCTTGCGCGCGATATCATCGAACGTTTCGCCCGGCGACATGAAGACACCCAGAAACCGGGACGCGAACGACATCGGCGGCTGACCTTGAGCCATCGCACCACTGTCTGCAGTACCCATTTCTCCCTCCTCAGGTGTGGATGCAGGGCCGGTCGGCGGCATTGAGCCCCCTCCGGCGCCTGGATTATACCGGTTCCCGATCGATGCGAGTCGTACGAAACTCCGGTCCTAGAGCACGGCTTCCGCCCACTGCTCCAGGATGGTCTTGACCTTCACCATGAACTGGTCGGCCATGGCGCCGTCGATCACGCGGTGATCGAAGGAAAGGGCGAGATACGTCATGGGCCGGATGGCGATGGCGTCGTTGCGCACCACGGGGCGCTTTTCAATCACGCCCACGCCCAGGATGGCCACCTGGGGCTGATTGATAATCGGGGTGCCGAAGAGGCTCCCGAAGATCCCCGGATTGGTGATGGTGAACGTCCCGCCCTGGACCTCATCGAAGTTGAGCCGTTTGGTGCGAGCGCGCTCCGCCAGGTCGGCCACGGCGCGGGCGGCTCCCAGGAAATTCTTCTCGTCCGCGTGCTTCAGCACGGGCACGATCAAGCCGGTCTCGAGCGCCACCGCAATGCCGACGTTCACGTCGCGCTTGTAGACGATGTTGCCGCCATCGAGCGAGGCGTTGAAAATGGGATACTGCTTGATGGCCTCGACGGCGGCCCGGACGAAGAACGGCGTGTAGGTGAGCTTCAGACCGTGGCGGCGTTCAAACTCGGCCGCCTGCTGGACGCGCGTCTCGAATACCTGCGTCATTTCCACTTCAAACACCGTGGTGACGTGCGCCGACGTCCGCCGGCTCAGAACCATGTGCTCCGCGATCTGCTTGCGCATGGGCGTCATCGGAACCACCTGCTGCGGTCCGGAGAACACCACGGGCGCCGCGGCCGCCGCAGGAGGCGCGGGCGCAGCCGGCGGCTGAAGCGGGGTGGGCTGCGGCCGGGCGGGTGCGGCAGAGACATAAGCGAGAATGTCCTTCTTGCTGATCCGGCCGCCGAGGCCCGTACCCGCCACCTGGGTCAGGTCGACTTGATGCTCCTGTGCGATCCGCCGCACCAGCGGCGAAGAGCGGATCTTCCGCCCATCGTCGCGCGTCTCCGGGAGAAGGGCCGCTGGGGCCTCGGAAACGCCGGGCGACGCTTGAGACGCGGGCGATGCAACCGCGGCCTCCGCCTCCGCTTTCGGGCTCGCCGCGATGGGTGCGGCAGGCACCACCGCCTCACTGACGGGCTCGGGGCGGGCGACCGGCCTCGCCGCGCCATCGCCGTCGATTTCGGCCACGATCGCGTTAACCTCGACCGTCTGGTTCTCGACCACGATGATTTTGGTGAGGATGCCGGCCGCTGGCGAGGGAATCTCGGCGTCCACCTTGTCGGTGGAGATTTCAAACAGGGGCTCGTCACGCTCGACGCGCTCCCCCACTTTCTTCAGCCACTTGGTGACGGTTCCCTCCGCCACGCTCTCGCCCATCTGGGGCATGATCACAGGTGTAGGCATACATCTCTCTCCGAGTCGCAAAAGTGGCGAGTGGCCGGTGGCCAGTGGCAAGTCATAGGGCCGCCTCAAGTTTCCGCCTAGGCGAGTCAAGCATTTTACTCAACGCGGTGGTGAGGTCTGTGACCATTCGCGTGTCCGCCAATGCGCAGTAACCGAGCTCGACGCTCAGGATGAGCTGCGTCTCCAGCTCGGCAAGCGAACCTTCGGAGTGGGAGAGGGACTGTATGAACTCGACGCGCGTGCGGCGGCACTGTCCCTCCGCAATGTTCGACGGAATTGAAACAGCGGCGCGACGCATTTGAGAGACGAGTCCGAACCGCTCAATCTCGGGAAACGTTTGGGTTAGCTGATAGATTTCCTTTACTAGCACGATTCCCTTTTGCCAGACAAGCAGGTCTTTATAGCTCTTGACGGTTTTGGAATCACCTGAAGCCTGCCTCTCGCCCACCCGCGTTGTAGGCCGCCCATTCAATGATAACTCTCCCTCACCAGCCGGCCGTCCTAACTTGCGACTCGCCACCAGCCACTTGCCACTCCCTCAATACTCCGCCAGCGCCCGCGCCGCGTCGATCACCTTGGCGGCGTTCGGCAAAAAGTACTCTTCAAGCGGCGGCGAGAATGGCACCGGCGTGTCGGGGGATGTCACACGCACGATCGGCCCGTCGAGATCCTCAAAGGCCTTCTCCGAGATCACCGCCGCGAGCTCGCCGGCGAAGCCCCCAATGCGCGTGTCCTCGTGCAGCAGGATTACTTTATTGCACTTGCGAACGCTCGCCAGGACGGCTTCTTCGTCGTAGGGAAGCAGCGACCGCAGATCGATTACTTCGAGGGAAATCCCCTCTTTTTCGAGCTCCTGCGCGGCTTCGAGCGCTGTCCACACCATGGCGCCGTAAGCGATGACGGCGATGTCCGCACCCTCACGCGCCACCCGCGCTTTACCGATGGGCACCACGTAATCTTGCTCTGGAACCTCGTCCTTGATGCGGCGGTAGAGAAACTTGTGCTCGTAGAAGATTACGGGGTTGTTGTCGCGAATCGACGCCTTCATCAGCCCCTTGGCGTCATACGCCGTGGACGGAACAACCACCTTGAGCCCCGGAGTATGTACGAACCACATCTCATTCGATTGCGAGTGGTACGGCCCCCCATGTACGCCGGCGCCGGAGGGTCCGCGAATCACCATGGGTACGGCCGGTCCCCAGCGATAGTGAATCTTGGCCGCCATGTTTACGATCTGGTCGAAGCCACAGGCGATGAAATCCATGAATTGCATTTCGACCACCGGGCGCATGCCCATGAGCGCCGCGCCCACCGCGGCGCCCACGATGGCGGACTCCGAAATGGGCGTGTCGATCACGCGGTCGGCGCCGAACTTCTCAAGCATCCCCTGGGTCACTTTGAACGCGCCACCGTAGACACCGATGTCCTCACCGATCAGGAACACTGACGGGTCGCGCTCCATCTCTTCCCAGATACCCTGGCGGATGGCCTCGAGATGGGTTAATACAGCCATGAGCTAACCTCACGATCGTCCCGCTTCTGCACGGTCCGTCGTCCGTTGTCAGTCGTCCGTTGCCCGTTCCATGCCGCTAGTCTACGGGCGTCGCTGTTCTGCGGGAGCAACTGACACCGGACCACTGACAACTGACGTCTTCCAGTAGCACTTCTCCTCGCAATGCACTCCTTCGACGGCTTCCCTGCCTTCGGGCATCGGGCTCGACTCGGCGAACGCCACGGCCTCGTCAATGTCCTGGCGGATCTGCACTTCCATTTCGCGCACGCGCTTCGCACTCAGGACCTTTCCAGCGACGAGAGATTTCTCGAAACGCGGCACGGGGTCTTGTTTCGCAGCCCGTTCCAACTGGACCTTGGGCACATATTCGGCGCCGTCGTGCGCCGAATGGCCCGTCATGCGAAATGTCTTGCACTCGATAAACGTCGGACCCTCCCCTGCCCTCGCGCGCGCGATGGCCTGGCGGGCAGTCGCCCAGACGGCGAGCACGTCGTTACCGTCCAGGGTCACGCCCGGCATGCCATAGGCCGGACCGCGCACCGAAAGATCCTTGACGGCGTATTGGCGCTCCGTGGGTGTGGAGTAGGCGTACGCGTTGTTGTTGCAGATAAAGACCACCGGCAGCTTCCAAACCGCCGCCAGGTTCATAGCCTCGTGAACGTCCCCCCGGCTGGTGGTGCCCTCTCCGAAATAGACCAGAGTCACGCGGCCCCCGCCCCGCTGCTTTTGAATCAGCGCCGTGCCGCAGGCCACCGGGCAGGTGTCGCCAAGCGGCGAAACGATGGGAATCACGCCGAGCTTCATGCTCCCCAAATGGTTCGTATTCTCGCGGCCGCGGGTGGGGCCTTCGCCGCGCGCGAGCCAGTTCAGGAACATTTCGCGCAGCGTGAACCCACGGATCAGGAAGGCCGCAAAATCACGGTGACTGGGCAGGGCGATGTCGCCGTCCTCGAGCTGAATGGCCGATCCTACCGCGATCGCTTCCTGGCCGCGCCCCACGTAAACGCCGCCCACGATCTTGCCCTGGCGGTAAAGCACGCGCTCAATGCGATGCTCGGCCTCGCGCGTCAGCTTGAGGTAGAAGAGCATGCGCTCGAGCGTTTCGGGGTCAGGCGACGTTGCGCGTTCTAATCGCTTCAGTCGTTCAGCAGAATGCATCAGCACACTTGGCCTTCGCCGGCGTTACTTTGCCCGAGCAAGCGAGACTATGATCTCGGTGTCTCCTGCGACATCGACTTCTTGCTTGAAAGTCTGCCATTCCGAGGGCGTCATTCGGAACTGGCCGGTCGTTTCGTCGAACTCTGGATCAAAGAACGCCTGTACCGTGTAGTGGCCGCCGGGGACATCGCCAAGTTCGCAAGTGCCGGCTTTCTCAACGCCCTGGTCCTCGTGGTAGGAAAGCGGGCTCCGGTCTACGCTATCAATACGAACGCGCAGCCTCTTCCAAGGAACTGGACTCCCGTCGGTGGTCCCAGCCCGGAAACGAACGGTAAAGAGCAGCTCGCGGTGCAAGGCGAACTCGACGCCGGAGGTCTTCTCGCCCGCCTTCACCGTTAGCGGAACGCCCTGAGAAGGAAGCACAGTGCCCGGGTAAAATCCCATTAGCCTCGTTTTACCGTCCAGATCGTCAGATTCGCCGGTGAGGACGTAGCTGCCCGGGTCCGCGACGATACAAAAACTCCCATCTGGCTTGGCAAGGTTCTCGTCCGAGTACTCTTTCTGTGGGAACGGCGCTTCTCGCGGCTGCCAGAGCGTGACTTCGGCTCGACCGACGGGACTCCCGTCAAGGGCATTAACCACTTTGCCGCAAACGGTACCGGTCCAGTTGGGAAAGTTCTTCTCCAGAAAAGCCTCAGTTCCTAGAAGGTCGTCGGCCGCAGGCTTTTCAGCTCGAAGCAGGCGCACCGCAGGCTGCGAATGGCTCAAGAGATCAGTCCCTGTGCAGATGCTGGTGAAAATGTTGCCATCCGCCAGACGATTGGCGAATACCAGATAACTCGCCCCCAATTCAAGATCAACACCGCAGTCGCCTCCGCCGATTCCGGTCAGCACAGTGAGCGCAGCCCCCTCAGGTCCACGGTACATCTGGAGAATGCGGACGCTTACCACGCGGTGCACCCCCTGAAAGGTTATCGAGGCAACGCCTGGAGGGATGAGGTTGCCCTGCACCACATCCTGATGCTCAACCTCGCCCTCGAACACCACATCAGCCTTGCCAGCGTTATACTGCGCCATGTCACGCATCGTCCACTCCGGAGCCGGCAGTCCCGAGCCAGGCGGCGGTGGCGGAGGTAACCCGCAGGTGCACGGAAACGAGATTGGGGCAACCAGCAGCGTGAGGCCGAGAGCCAACACGGCGTAATGACGCGCAGCGGAGGAATTCATCTAGAGTAGCCTCACACCCAAACCGGCCGCGCCGCCGCTTCGGGCGCCGGGAGCGGACTCGACTCGGCAAATTCAACGTCGGCGCGGATGATCTCTTGCAGCCGACTCTCGATGGCAGCCTTCTCATCAGCCGTCATCAGTTTCTTCCGGGTAAGCAATTTCTCGTAATTAAGGATCGGATCGCGCGCCCGCCATTTCTCAATCATG
>DATJAQ010000075.1:0-2288 GCA_035516075.1 Terriglobia bacterium
TCGCGCACCGTACGGCCCGCGCTCCTCGCCATCCTCGGCGCGGTTCTGCTCGTGCTCGCCATCGCCTGCGTCAACGTGACCAATCTGCTGCTCGCTCGCGGCGCCCAGCGGCGCGGAGAAATGTCCGTCCGCGTGGCTCTCGGCGCAGGCCGCGAACGCCTGATGCGGCAACTACTCACCGAGAGTCTGTTGCTTGCCGCCCTAGGCGGCGCGCTCGGCATTCTCGTCGCGCGGCTTGCCGTTCGCTCCCTCATCGCGCTCGCTCCGGTGGATCTGCCCCGCGTCGGCGCCATCGCCGTCAACGGCGCCGTTTTCGCCTTCGCCCTGGCCATCACCACCCTGATAGGGCTGGCGGTAGGCCTGGTTCCCGCTATGCATGCAACCCGCAGCGACGTGCAATCAGGACTGCGGCAGAGTTCGCGACAATCCGTCGGTGGCCACCAGTTCACGCGCCGCACTCTCGTCGTGGCGGAAGTGGCCCTCGCCCTCGTCCTGCTGGTCAGCGCGGGATTGCTCCTGCGCAGTCTCGAACGGCTCTTCTCAGTGGATACGGGCTTCCGCGCCGCGCAGCTCCTCACCATGCAGGTGCAGGAAGCCGGACGCAAATACTATGCGGACGCCGCTCGTTATCAATTCTTCGAACAGGCGCGCGAGGCCGTCGAACGTGTCCCCGGCGTCACCGCCGTGGCCTTCACCAGCCAGCTCCCGCTGAGCGGCGACCTGGATGGGTACGGCGCCGAATTCGAAAATGAATTCAACCCCCAGGACGACGCCAGCGTCCTCCGCTATTCCGTGAGCCCCAACTATTTCGAAAGTATGGGAATCCCTCTTCGCAGCGGCCGTCTGCTCAATCCGCACGACACCACCGGCACGGCCACTTCCGTCGTCATCAGCGAATCCCTCGCCAAACGGAAATTCCCCGGCCGCGACCCCATTGGCAGTGGTATCCGTATCGGCCCCGCCAGCGGCAACCCCAAAGAACCCTGGTCCACCATCGTCGGCGTCGTCGGTGACGTGAAGCAGACCTCGCTCGGCGAGAGCCAGACCGATGCCGTCTACACTACGCCCACGCAGTGGTACTGGGTGGACAATCCCATGTCCATGGTCGTCCGCGCCTCGGGCGACGTCTCGGCCCTCGCGCCCGCTATCCGCCGTGCCATCTGGTCGGTGGACAAAGATCAGCCCATCGTCCGCGTCGCCACGATGCAGGAGCTGCTCGCCACCTCCGAAGCGCAGCGGCGCTTTGCCCTGACCCTCTTCGAAGCCTTCGCGCTAATGGCCCTCGTCCTCGCCGCCATCGGAATTTACGGCGTAATCTCCGGAGGCGTCACGGAACGCATGCGTGAAATCGGCGTGCGCACCGCGCTCGGCGCCACCCGCGCCAGTATCGTCGCGATGGTGCTCCGCCAGGGAATGGCGCTTACCGGGCTTGCACTCCTAATTGGCCTCGTGGGTGCGATGGCCGCCAGCCAGGCGCTGGTCACCCTGCTCTTCGGAGTCTCGCCGCTCGACGCCACCACGTATCTCGGCGTGGTGGCACTGCTCTTTGGCGTTGCCGCGGTGGCCTGCTGGGCGCCGGCGTGGCGCGCGGCGCACATCGACCCGTCCGTTACCCTGCGCTCGGAGTAGCCCCGCCGTTGGCCCCTGTGGCCGCCGGCGCAATCCGGTACCCATCTTGGCGGTCAAACTAACTTTCGACCCACTGGGAGGGAGTCAGTCTTCGCTGTTTCTCACTGCAGGTACTTCACAAACAGCACTTCGTTCTGCGCTTCGTTGTATACCAGATCATCCACGAGCTCGCGGGTCATGAAGATTCCGAGCCCGCCCGGACGCAGTCCCTTTTTCTCCCGCTCTTCCATGTGCACGGTGGGGTCGCCGCCTTCGTAGCCCACGGCGGCGTGGGATAGCCCTTCGAATTTGAATCCTGGCCCGGGATCAGCGATGCGGTAAATCAGCATCCGCGGCGTGCGCACATACGACACGCGCACTTTTCGGTTCGGATCCAGCTTCCCGCCCCATTCCACTGCGTTGGTCAGCAGTTCGCGGAAGGCCTGCCCCACACGCTCCCGCGCCTCCTCTGTCAAGTCCGACTTCAACTGGCTCAGAAACATCTGGATCCGCCGCGCGCAGTCCAGATCGCACGGGACCAGCAGCTCGACCCAGGTGGGCTTCGCGGATATTACCTCGATCGGTGGTGTCTGCGGCCGCTCCTCGAGCGCGTCTTCCACCACCTCGGCGAGCGTCGCCGGGTCCACGGGCTTGGTGATATAGCGGTAGGCCTGCTCGCG
>DATJAQ010000076.1:0-17231 GCA_035516075.1 Terriglobia bacterium
CCCAAAGACAGAATCGAGTGAGTGAAGATGAAAGCTAAAAATATTACGAACGAACCCGTCAACTTATTGAAAACATTGATATTCCATTTTTGGAAGACAGCCTATCCCGTCAAGTTACTGAAAATACGACTGATAGAGCCGTTATCCCGTCAACTTGCTGAAATAAAAGGTTGTAGGCTCGACGAGAAGGCCCGGAATCGTTGGCGTCCAGGGGAAATGACGCCAGTTTGAGGCATCCTCCACCCGCACCGGGGGAGTGCTCAAACGAGAATCTAAAATGTTACGAACGAACCAACCATCTTGTTGAAAACAAAAGACATATACCCTTTTATCCAACCATCTTATTGACGGATAAGGTGTTAGGCTTTGATCGGAGGGTCAGAATCGACCGGAAAACAAGCCGATGCTGCAATCTGATCAGCCAATCTGCAGATACGCCGCGAAGCGCTTGGCTTGGGTTCTGGATTGAAATCGTGGAGGCGCTGGGGTAGCATCCTCAGACCTATGATCCTGACATCATGCTCTACCAGTTCGTTCATTTCCGCACATCGATTCGCCGGTTTGGCGGCGCTTGTTCTGCTCTGCTTGGTGACCACGACGGCGGCGGCCGGACCGCGCAAGGTGATCATCGACACCGACCCCGGCACCGACGACGCCATGGCCATCCTGCTGGCGCTGAACTCGCCCGAGCTCGACGTGAAGGCCATCACGGTGGTGCCGGGCAACGTCACGGCCGAGCAGGGTCTGGACAACGCCCTACGGCTGGTCTCGCTCGCCGGCCGCTGCGATATTCCGGTGGCCCACGGCGCCGAGCATCCGCTCAACCAGAAACTGGTTACGGCCGAGTTCTGGCACGGAATGAACGGGCTCGCGAATATCGAGCTGCCCGCGTCCAAATGCCGGGCCGACACGCGTTTCGGGCCGGACCTGATCATCGAGCTGGTTCACAAGTATCCGCGCGAAATCACGCTGGTGCCGATTGGCCCGGAGACGAACATCGCGCTCGCCGTCGCGAAGGACCCCTCCATCGTCCCGCTGGTGCACGACGTGGTGATTATGGGCGGATCGATCTCCGGCGGAAACGTCAACGCCGCCGCCGAGGCCAACATTTATGGCGATCCCGAGGCGGCCCAGATTGTGTTCAACGCCGGCTGGCCCATCACCATGGTGGGCTTGGACGTGGGCAACAAGACGCTGGTGTCGCGCGCGCACATCGCCCAGCTGGCGCGTACGGACGGCCCGGAAAACGACTTCGTGGTCGGCGTACTCAATTTCCTCGAGGACCTTTCGGAGAAATACGGCTATGCGGGCGTGCCGATGTACGACCCGCTGGCCGTCGGCACGGCCATCAATCCCGCCCTTGTGACGACCCAAGCGATGAGGGTGGACGTGGAGACGCGGGGCCAGTTCACGCGCGGAGAGACGGTGGCCAACCGCAGCAACACCGTGGAGCGCAACGTCCCTCACGAGGGCCGCCTGTGGATCGAGGCTGTCGATCCGGTGATGCCGAACGCCCACGTGGCCGTGGAGGTGAAAGCCGAAGAGTTCATTCAGATGTTCCTCAATCGACTGGCGGGGAAGTGAGTCCGTGCATCGGGAATCCGACATGACGCCATAAATTCTTTTGCCGTTCCGATCGGGTCAACCCGCGGTCGAATTGTGCTACTATGCCGCGACACCGGAGGCAGAGTCTGAACTTCAACCGAGGAGAGTTTGAGGGCATGACCAGGAAGTTAGCCGGCGCACTCGTTGTATTGCTGCTGCCCCTGGGCCTTTGGGCCCAGACGCTGGACCGCGGCGAGATCCGCGGCACGGTGTACGATCCACACCACGCCGCCGTTCCAGGCGCCACTGTAACGTTAAGCAGCGCGTCCACGGGCTTCCAGCGCACCGTGACCACCGGCGCGAACGGCTCCTACGACCTGCCGCAGATCCCGGCGGGCGAGTACCAGATCATCGGCAAGCAAACCGGCTTCGCGGTGACCCGCGTTACGAACCTCGAGCTGCACGTGGGCGACAGCCTCACCCTCGACATCGACTTGCGGCTGCAGGGCCAGACGCAGACGGTGGAGGTTAGGGCCGAGGCGGCGCCGGTGGAATCCACCACCACGGGCGTCAGCCAGTTGATCAATTCGCAGAGCATCGCCAACCTGCCACTCTCGGGGCGCGACTACCGCGACCTGGCCGAGCTCAGTCCTTCCGCCGAGGTCGTGCCCGGCCTGCGCGGCGGCATCCGTTTGGGTGGACAGCAAAGCGACTACACCGGCCTCGTGATCGATGGCGGCGACACTACCAACAACTTCTTCGGCGAATTCTTCGGCTCGCTCGAGACCAAGAATTTCACCGTTCCCCAGGACGCCGTGCAGGAGTTCCAGGTGGTCACCAACGGATTCGCGCCCGAGTTCGGGCGCTCCACCGGCGGCCTCTTGAACGTGGTCACGAAGTCCGGGACCAATCAGGTGCACGGCACCCTGCACGAGTATTACCGCGGAGGGAGCCTGACCGCCGATGATGCGCTCGGCAATCCCAGCAACATCAGCAGGCAGAACCAGTTCGGCGGCTCGATTGGTTTTCCGATCGTGAAGGACAAGCAGTTCCTCTTCTTCGCTCTCGATCGCCAGTTGCAGAACGGGCCGCTCATCACCGCCTTCGGTTGTCCTGCGCCGCCCTGCGATTTCGCCGCCGCCACCCTGCCGGCGGGGTACGGTGCCCCTAACCTCGCGGGCCTCGAAGGGACGCACACTCAATTCCAGAACCTGTTTTCGGCCCTCGTGCATTACGACAATCAGCTCTCGTCCTCCCAGCATTTCAGCATGAGGGCGTTCTTCACCCGCAACAACACCGACGGCTTCACCGGCGGCAACGGGCAGACCGAAACTCCGCACGCCTTTAACGACACCGAGCACTTCATCAACCAGGGCGTGAACACCGTTTTCAGTCTCAACAGTGTGCTGGGGGCGAGCAAGGTGAACGAGCTCAAGGTGCTGATCTCCGGCGAAAAGCGCGCGCGCTTTGCCAACAGCGATATGCCCGCCGCCAACATCGCGGGCGTGGGCGTGATCGGCCAGGAGTTTTTCCTGCCCGGCAACAACGATAACGGCAAGCTGCAGGTGCAGGACAATTTCAACTACGTCTTCACCAAACACGACGTGAAGTTCGGCGGCGACGTGGACACGTTCCAGGACAAGAAGGACATCTTCGCCGGTTGGTCGCGGGGCGAGTACTTCTATAACAGCTTACAGGATTTCGAGCAGGGCAACGTGGCGAGCTACGATCAGGGCTTCGGCCTGAACAGCGTGGACTTTTTCAAGGCCGCCACCCTGAAGCCGAACTATCAAACCGGGCTCGGATTCTACGGGCAGGACAAGTGGACGCCTTCGCCTCGTTTCACCTTGACGTACGGGCTGCGCTGGGACCTCACCTGGAACCCGCAGCCGCAGTCCCCTACGCCCGGCCAGGACGTGTACGTGGGTGTGGGCCCGATCGGTCCGAGCGGAAGCCACTTGGTCGCGCCGCCGCAAAAGGTGCCCAACGATTTCACGCAGCTCGGGCCGCGCGTCGGATTCGCCTACGCTCTTGGCTCCACGCGAAGCACGGTGATTCGCGGCGCCTGGGGGCTCTATTACGCCCAGACGCCGCCCATCTTCTTCCCGACCGTGGGGAACTCTAACATTTCGAATTTCTTCGGTATCGCTCCGCCTGCCGGCGGATTCCCCAACTACTATCCCAGCAGCCTGCCGGTGGGCGTCGGCGACTTGTGCGACCTGAGTTTCGGAGGCCTGGGCGGACCGGGCACGGGCTACTTCTGCCCGCCCGTTTTCTACACCGACCCGGCCTTCCGGAATCCGCGAGTCTCGAATCTGACCGCCGGAGTGGAGCACCAATTCGGCCGCGACTGGAGCTTCTCTGCGACCTACGTTTTCGTCCACTCCGATCACCTGCGGACGGGCGGCTTCAGTACCACCCAATGGGCCCGCAACGTGGTGGTGGACCATTACGATCAGTTCGGACGCGCCATTCTGGTGCCGTTCGATCCGGCTGACCCCACCATCGCCTTCGGCGGCTTTGGCACCTACGAGACCGCCAGCTTCAGCCACGGGAACTACCATGAGTTCACCGCCAGCCTCCAGAAGCGATTCTCCAAGCATTACCAGGCCTTCGCCAACTACACGCTGGCCAGCAACAAGGACAACGCTTCGAGCGAGCGCGATACCGACAGCTTCTTCGGCCCGCAAGATCCCTTCAACATCAACCTCGATTACGGCCGCAATGGTCTGGACCTTCGGAACCAGTTCAAGTTTGGCGGCGTGGCTGACCTGCGCTACGGCTTTACGCTGAGCGGCACCGTGCTTGCGCACAGCGGCTTCGCGTATCCGGCTTACGACGTGGTGGACGTGAACGGCGACTTCGTGGTGAACCAGTTCTCCAACAACGACCGGCCCACCGTGACGGAAAACGGAAAGGCGTTCCTGCTGCCGCGCTATCCGGCCCGCCAGCCGGGCTTCTTTGAGGCGGATTTGCGGGCTGCCAAAAACTTCCGCTTCAACGAGCGTTACAACGTGCTGCTGTCGGCGGACTTCTTCAACCTGTTTAACACCGAGCAGCTTTCCTCCAATCCGGACGTGAACGGGTTCGTGGCCGACCAGCTCAGCGCGCTGCCGGCGCCGGGCCAGATGCTGACCCCGGGCATTGTGTACGGCCATCTCGACCAGATCGCTCCCGGCGGCACGCCTTTCGCGGTACAGCTAGGGGCGCGGTTTGAGTTCTAGTGCTTTGACGTGCTTCAGCCCAATGCGATTGCAGTTCGGATGGCGGGTCGGCTGGGTTGCCTTCGGGCTGATCGCGAATCCGCTCTCCGGCCGGCCGCAAACCGAGCCGCCCGCCCTGCAACGGCCGGCGCCGGTGATCAACGGACCCCTGGTGCAGCAACTCGCCTTCCTGGCCGGGCGCTGGCGCGGCGGTGTGACGGGAGGATCGTTCGACGAGGAGTGGAGCCAGCCCGCGGCCGACAGCATGACGGGCATGTTCCGCTACGCGGAGAACGGCAAGGTGAAGTTCTACGAGTTCATGGTGATCGAGGCAGCCGCCTCCGGACCGGTGCTGCGCTTGAGGCACTTCGATCCCGGACTCGACGCCTGGGAGGAGAAAAACGCGGCCCTGAGCTACCCACTCCAGAGCTTCACGGAGAAGCAGGTGGTATTTGCGAGTCCGGACAAATCCACCCGCCTCACCTACCGCCGGAGCGCTCCGGACGCCCTCGTGATGGTTCTCGAGCGCACCGCGGCCGGCCACACGGGCAGGCAGGAATTCGACTTCCGGTCCGCGCCGTGAAGGGCTGCGGGGCTCATTTTGGAGAGGCGCCGCCTTCGGCGGCCTCGAGCGCGCGGCGGTAGCCGGGATCGCCCGGCGAAAGCGCCACAGCTTGGCGGAGCGCGGCCAAGGCGTCTTCGCGCCGTCCCTGCTTCAGCAGGAGAGTCCCGATCTCGTAGTACGCGTCGGACTCGGCGGGATTCACGAGGACAGTGTCCTGGAAGGCGGCGAGGGCCGCCGCGAGATCGCCTTGCTGCTCGAGCACTTTGCCGCGCACGTAGAGGTAATCGGGCTGGTAGGGATCGGTGGCCAGCGCCTTCTCGATGGCCGCGCGCGCCAGGTCGATGCGCCCCGCGGAAAAGTAGATCTTCGCGAGTTGGCCTTGCGCTTTACTGTTGCCGGGATCTTCGGCCAGGGCTTGATGCAACAGGTCGAGCGCCGAGGCCAGCTTGTTCTGGCGCGCCGCCTCGCCGGCTTGCGCCACGATAAAGTCGGCGTGGGTGCGAGCCTGGCCGGCGGAGTGCTCCTTCGCTGACTTTTTGGCGAAGCGTTCCAGCAACTTTTGGGCGCGGTCGTTCTGTCCCGCGCACTGGCAGGCGCGGCCCGCGAGGTAGAGCGTTTCAGCGTCGGCGACCGGCGAGGCCAGCAGGGGAGCGAGCACGCTCACGGCGTCCCGGCACGCGCCGGCACGCACTTCGAGCCGGGCGACGAGCGACCGCGCCTTGGCGTTGGCAGGTTCGAGTTCAATCGCCTTACGGGCGTCCGCCAGCGCAAGCTGGTTCTGATCGCGATCGGCGTAAAGCGAGCCGCGCAGATAGTAGGCGACCGCCGCGCCGGGCTCTCCGGTCAGGGCCGCGTTCAACTCCGCCAGCGCGGAATCGAGATTGCCCTGGGCCTGATACGCGACAGCGAGATCGACGTGCGCCGCGGGCTGGCGCGGAGCCAGCTTGAGCGCCTGCCCGGCGTGCGCCACGGCGTGCGGGTAGTCCTGGAGCTGGAGCTCGAGGTCGGCCAGCGCCAGCAGCGGCGCGGCGCTCGCGGGGTGCGCGCGGGCGGACTCTTCGAACGTCTTGCGGGCCTCGTCGTAGTTGAACACCTGGCGGAAGCTCGCGCCAAGGCCGAGCTCGGCTGCCTCGTTGCCGGGATCGAGGTCGAGCGCCTCACGGAAGGCAACGATGGCCGCCAGGGGCCGGTTCAACCGGGTGAGCCAGCCTGCGAGTTCCACGCGCAGGGCCGCCTGCTTCGGATCGAGAGTGATCGCTTGTCGGTCGAGCGCGACCGCTTCCTCAATCTTGCCCGCGGCTGCCGCGGCGCGCGCTTGTTGGCTGAGCTTCGCGGCTGGCTCCGAGGACGCTCTCTGCAGCGCGGCGGCGCGCGTGGCCGGCACCACGCTAAGCCCGAGCAGGAGGACCGCGAGCCGGCAGGGTGCGAAGGTGAGGATGCTCCTTGCGGTTTTACCGCGGCGCCGGCGTCCGGCGTACCCGGCAGCCGGACGAGGCCGGCCCAACATCACGTGGGACAAGCCATCTTCCAGCTCCTGTCGCGACTCTTCGCCCACTACGGCTATGGCGCGGTGTTCGCCGGCGTGATGCTGGAGAACGCCGGCGTTCCAGTGCCCGGAGAGACCACGCTGCTTTTCGGCGGTTTTCTGGCGCATCAGGGAGTGCTGCGGCTGAAGTGGGTTGTCCTCACGGCGATCGTGGGCGCCGCGGTGGGCGACAACGCAGGCTACGCCCTCGGCCACTACGGCGGTACGGCGCTCGTGCGCCGGCTGCGCGGACGGGCATGGCTCTCGGAACATCGCTTCGACCAGGCCGAGCGCGCCATGCTGAGGTACGGCGCCTGGGCCGTCTTCACGGGCCGCTTTATTACGGGCCTCAGGATTGTGGCCGGCCCGCTGGCCGGCGCCCTCCGGATGGGCTACGCCCGGTTCCTGCTGGCCAACGTCGCGGGGGCCATCGTTTGGGCCACGGCCATCGGGGCCGCGGGCTACCTGCTCGGGACAAGCTGGGAGCGGCTGGCCCACTTCGCCAGCACGCTCAACTGGATCGTCCTGGCGGTTGTAGCCGCGGGGATTGTGGCGTTCGTCATCGTGCGGCGCCGCGTCCGCAGGCCCTGACGGGCGATGAGAATTCACGGCTCCACGTCGAAGTTCGGAGCTGTGAACCGGTCCGGTGCCATCCAGCGCTCAGGGACCGTTCGTCGCTGCCCCCGGCCACGCCTGCCGCAGGGCAACCTCGTCCGGCGTCGCCTGCGGCGAATCCTCGATCGTGTACTGATCCGCGCGCGGTGGATCGAGTTTGACCGTGATGATCTCCCGGGCGGTGTGACGCTGCACGTTGAACGGCACCTCGGCGCCCGGCGGGTAAATCTTCAGCCGGTCCCCGAGCGACTCCGTGGCCAGGGAGAAATTGTCGACCGAGACCAGAACATCGTCCCGGCTCAGGCCGGCGCGCTCGGCCGCGCTGCCCGGCAGTACGGCGGCAATCTGCACCCCGGTGGCGACCGGCCGGGTGAGCACGCCCAGGCTGGGCCCGGCGCCGGGCGGCACGCTGACCTTCAGGGCCAGGCCGGCCTTGGCCAGTGTTTCCGCATAGGGCAGCGGTGCCGTGCTCTGCACGTAACGGCGGAAGAACTCGCTGAAATCGCTGCCGCTGGCGTCGTTGAGCGCCTGCAGAATATCGGGCTCCTGGTAGCCCCGGCCAGGCAGATAGTAGCTGCTGGCGGGCGCGCCGTAGAAGCGCCGGACCATCAGGCGCATGACGTCGTCGAGTGATTTACGGCCGCCGGTGCGCGCGCGAATTTCGAGGTCGAGCAGCATGCCGAGCAGCGCGCCCTTGTTGTAATACGAGATCGTGCTGTTGGCGAAATTCGTCTCTTGCATCTGCGGCGCGCGATCGAAGAACCAGGCGTGAAGGCTTGAGCTTTCGGCCGACATCAACTGCCGGCCCGGTTCGGTCTCGAGTTGCTCCGCCTCTTCGCTGAGCCGCTTCAGGAAATCGTCGCGGCTCCAAACGCTCGCGCGCAGCAACGCCACATACGAATAGTAGGTGGTGATCCCTTCAGCGAACCAGAGGGAAGGGGAATAATCCTCTTTGGTGTAGTCGAAGGGCCCGAGCGCGGCCGGGCGCAGCCGCTTCACGTTCCACACATGGAAGAACTCGTGCGCGGCGTCGATGAGCGCGTCGTCGATGCCGCTTGCGGACAAGGCCTGGCTGATGATGATCTGAGTGGAGTTCAGGTGCTCCATACCGTCGCCGGCGGAGATATCGGGCGCGAAGTGGAAGAGAAACGTGTAATGGTCGAAGTCCGGGGCCGGCATCATCACCATCTCGGCCGCCACAATCTTCCTGACACCGTCCACCAGTTCTCTCACCAGCGCCGTGCGCTGGTCCTCATCGCTGCCGAAGTCGTGCACGGCCACGCGAAAGGTCTTGCCGTGATCGGTGAAGGAGTCGACCGTGACCGAGGGACTGATCTCCAGGGGAGTGTCGATCAGGCGGTCGTAATTCGGCGCCTCGAAGCTGCGCTGCCCAATGTCTAGCGAGTAGCCACCCACGATCTTCCAGCCCTCCGGCGCTTCGACGGTGAGCTGGATGGGGTCCGGCTTGTGGCCGGAGACGTACATGAAGACCGACGCGCCGTTCAGATTGGCGTGCGTTGAATCGATCTGCGAAAACGAGCCGTTCAGGTCATTGCCGTAGACCTGGTAGCGCACCCGCACTTCGCCCGCTCCGTCCGTTGGCACCGTCCAGGTCTGTTTGTCCGGCTGCGACCAGGCGAGCGCCCGGCCGTCCGCCGCCGCGGCGTTAAACCCCTGGACGTTCTTGGCGAAGTCGTAGATGGCATAGCGGCCCGGGGACCAGGCTGGCATGGCGAAAGTCAGCGTCGGCGTGGTCACGCCTGCCGCATCTATTTCAATCTCCGCGAGGTGCGTTGCCGGGCGGACGATCCGAAGCCGGTAGTCGAGCTGAAGCGCCGTGCCGGGCGCCGGCCTTCCGTATTGGCCTGAAGCAATAGCCGACTGCACGGCCCGGGCTGAAGCCGCCAGGAGCAGGCAGAGGGCAAGCCACAGGCAACGGGTAGGGCGCCAAGGGCTGGAGTCTTGGAGTGTCATCGCAGGGTACCGCATCGGGCGGATTGGTTAGAAGATCCGGCCGTTCTCAGCGGGCTCTTCAGGCCGCCCGACTCCCCCCGGAAGGAGAGCGTAAAGAATGATCGGGTTCAAGGTCCTCTCTCCGCTTAACGGCAAGGGGCAGGGAATGATCGGGCCGGCCCACCGCGAGTTTGCGTCATTTGGAGCCGCCCGAGGGCGTGGAGCGCGCGGCAGGCTGGCCCGCCGCCCGCGTGGCAAGTTCCTGGCCGTGGACGCCATCGCGGCGATTCGGGGACTCTTTGAGCGCGGTCTGGTACGCGGTCACGGCGGCGGCAGGCTGGTTCGACTCCATCAGCATGTCACCCAGCATCTCGCGCGCCGGCATGGTGAGGGAGTCCACGCCTTCGCGATCCTCGCGGTCGGCGGCGGCGCGCAGGGTAGCCAGGCCGTCGTCGTGCCGGCCCTCGGCCCAGGCCAGCCAGGCTTCCGCTTCGAGCTGATCGATGCTCTTTTCGCCGCTGACGTCGTAGCCTTCCTTCTTGCTTTGCGCATGGGCGGCTGCCGTCGCGCCCGCCAGCTTGTCCACGTCGGAGCGGGCCCCGGCCACGTCGCCGCTGCGCGCTGCGCCGATGGCACGCGCCCACCAGGTCATTTGCTGCACGCCCGGAGCGCCCGACGGCGGCTCGAGCGCCGCGGCCATTTTCCAGTCGTGTGTTTCGAGTGCGTACGTCGCGCGGAAGGCCGCTTGGGTGTGTTCAATCTCGCCCGTCGTGACGCCCGGCACGCTCGTGACATCGTCAATCACCTGCTGCGCTGCGGCATTTTGCCCGATTTGCAGGTAGGCGTACTCCAGAAACGTCATGGCGTGAAGTTGGTAATGCTCATCGCCCAGATGCATCTTCGTGGCCTCAGCGGCAGCGGCGGCGGACGCGATGTTTGAGGCGATCGATTCCTGCCACAGCCCGAGCCGGGTGAAGATGTGCGAAGGCATGTGCAGAGCGTGGGCTGAGTCCGGCGCGATCTTGGCGTAGCGGCGGGCCGCGTCGAGGCCCTGGGACGCGAGCTCCGGCGTGTCGCAGGCGTGGATGAGGTAATGCGCCGCGCCGGGATGGTCGGGCTCGGCGGCGAAAAGCGTGTTGAGAATGGCGATGGCATTTTCGCGGTTGGCGAGATCGGCTGCGCCGTGCGCGGGCAGGTCGATGAGCGAAAGCGCGTAAAAGGCCGCCGCATCGCCATCTTCGAGGTAATGCTGGTGAACCTGTCCCATGGCCTTGGAGTACGCCATCGCGCGGGCGGCGTACTCGAGCTTGGAATCGTCCTGGTAAAACGCGGCGGCGGCGGCGATGTACTCGCGCTCGCGCGCCGTCTTCGCCTTGAGGCTCTCGGCTTTCTGCACCTCGTCATGGCCGGTCGCGAGGCTGGCCGCCTGCGGGCGCTCCCACAGCCCATGCCAGAGCGTCATGGCCTGGCCCCAGTAAGCGATGGCGCAATCCGGGTCCTGCGCGGCTGCCCGTTTGAACGCCAGGTCCGAAGCCTCGTACTGGAAGGAGTGCAGCAGCGCGACGCCTTGGTTAAGCGGGGCCTCGGCCGCGGGCGCGCAGGAGTTCGAAAAACTCACCTGGCCGAGATGTCCGCCCGGAGCCGCCTCCGTCGCACCGGTGTGATGGTGCTCTTGGGCGCCCAAACACACGGCGCCGGACAAAACAGCGAGAGTGACGCTCAGCACGTTTCGCTTCAATCGCATGGCAGGATCTCCATCCAGCGAGGCTAGCACCGGGTTCGAGTGGCAGTCAATGAAATGAACGGCCGTGGGCGTCGGGCCTCCGACGGTTGACATTAACCGCGCCGAGGCTCCATCCTGATGTTCAATGACCCTGGCTCCTCTTTCATTCAAATGTCCTCAATGTGGCTCGGCCGACGTGGTCTATTCGTGTAGTCCGTCGTGCTGCTTCAACCACGTGTGCAGCCAGTGTTATGCCACCTTCGAGCCGGAGACCGAGCGCGTGGGCGAGTACACCGGTGAGATCGGGCCCTTGCCTGAATCGGACTCGGCTGGCCCGACCGCGCCGTGCGCCCGCTGCGGAGAGTGCAGGCTGTTCGCCCTATCGGACTCGGCGGTGGCGCCCGGCCAGGTGCTGTGCGCCTCATGTCGCGCCTTGCTGGCCGTGCAACTCAACGTGCTCGAATCGGACCAGGCCTGACCCGCCGTCTGCCGATTGATGAAAGATAGACCGCGCGGCGAGGCAGGCGAAGATGTTCCAAGACGTGCGCGAGCCCCATTCACTTGGGCTGCCGCGTCGGCCAGCCGGCGCCCCTATTGCCTCGGCGTTCGATAGTAGTGTATACAGAGTTGAGTTCGCGTGCCGGAAGCACGGTGAGCTGGGACGATCATTTACGCCGCCACGGCAGGTGGCCTGGATAATCGCGCGTCCCGTTACGACGTACCCCAGCACACTGAAGGGGAGAACCGGCGCCCGATGAAGGCGTGGGAGGGGTAGAGTGCCGCAGCCGGTCCTCGTCCATTCCACGGGCCCTGAGCGTCGCGTGCAGCGCTGTTCGTTGGGCTGGCCTCTCGAACCATCCCGATTATTCGGTCGCGATCGCCGCCGCAGGCGCTTCCGGCCACGTCGGCCGGACCGCCCAAGTCTATTTATAGCCGGCCGGGCTTTATGGTCAGTCGCACAACGTTAAAAAGGAGAAATGGGTATGCCTAAGAAGAAACCCCTTCGCAGCAAGTCGGTCAGAAAGCTTACTTACGGTTGGAAGCCTGATTTGCCCGACCATCGGGACATTGTGTACGGAGCCGTGCACAAGGTGCCGGCGGTGCTGCCGCCTTCCGCGGACTTGCGGTCCATTTGTCCGCCTGTCGAGAATCAACTGAACCTGAACAGTTGCACCGGCAACGCCCTGGCGGGAGTGCTCGAGATCCTGGAAGTGAAGGACAAGGTCGCCTTCCAGGACCTGAGCCGGCTGTTCATTTACTACAACGAGCGCGTTATCGAACACAGCGTGCAAGCAGACGACGGGGCCATGATTCGCGACGGGATCAAGACCCTCGTCAAGCAAGGGGTGTGCAGCGAGAAGAAATGGCCGTATGTTCAGAGCAAGTTTAACGTGAAGCCTCCGCAGGCATGCTACAAAGAGGCGACCAAGCACCAGGTGATCAATTACCAGAGAATTTTGACTCTCGACGAGATGCGGGCCTGCCTAGCAGACGGCTATCCGTTTGTTTTCGGGTTTTCGGTCTACGAGAGCTTTGAGTCCGCCGCGGTCGCGAAGACCGGGATCTTGGATCTGCCCAAGCCGGGCGAGAAACAGGTGGGCGGACACGCCGTGGTCGGGGTGGGGTACAACGATTCACAAAAGCGAATCCTCGTCCGAAACTCCTGGGGTTCGGACTGGGGACAGGGCGGGTACTTCACCATGCCCTACGACTACGTTGAGAACCGCAATCTCTCGGATGACTTCTGGGCCATCCGGAGCGCGGAAAAGTTGTAACAGAGCCTGACAGGAGGCCGCGGCCGGCGGAACCGGGTGATTTCCCGCCGGCCGCGCGTCTCCAACGGCGCTCCATCCTATCCGCTTCGCATTGAGATAGCTCAACCTTTCCGGCGAATGCGATAAGCCCGCCCAATCTCGGGAAGCCTTCCGCCTTGACCGCTCCGGGGCCATTTACCATAATGGACGGTAGATGGTCTTTGGGGGGCCTTCCGGCCGTTCGGCCGCTTAGTTAAACCGGCTGGTCAATTTCGAGGCGTGGTCGGGCGCGGCCCGCCGGGTCCGATCCTGGAGGTTATCGTGCGCGAGATTCGTAAAGTTGCCGTGCTGGGCGCGGGTACGATGGGCGCGCGCATTGCCGCTCATCTGGCCAATGCGTCTGTCCCGTCCGTGTTGCTCGATATCGTTCCGCCGCAATTGGCGCCGGACGATGCCGCCAAGGGTCTGACCCTGGCGGACGCCAGGGTGCGCAATCGGCTCGCGCAAGCCGGGCTGCAAGGGGCGCTGAATTCCAAGCCCGCGGCGTTCTTCACCCCCAACGAAGTCCATCTGGTCACCGTAGGAAATTTCGAGGACCACCTCGGCCTGGTGAAGGGCTGCGACTGGATTATCGAAGCGGTCACCGAGGACCGCGCCATCAAGCAAGCGCTGTTGAGAAAGGTGGAGGCGCTCCGGTCACCGGGAGCTATCGTGAGCTCGAACACGTCGGGCATCGCCATCGGCGGCATCGCTGAGGGCTTTAGCGAGGAGTTCCGCCGCCACTGGCTGGGCACGCATTTCTTCAATCCGCCCCGCTATATGAAGCTGCTCGAAGTGATTCCGACCGGAGAAACCCTGCCGGAGGTGCTGGAGGCGGTAGCTCGCTTCGGCCACGAAGCGCTGGGCAAGGGCATCGTGCGGGCCAAAGACACCCCCAACTTCATCGCCAATCGAATCGGAACCTTTGTGACGCTGAACGTCTTGAAAATCATGCAGCACGACGGATACACGCTGGAAGAGATCGACGCCTTGACGGGGCCGGCTATGGGCCTGCCGAAGAGCGCCACGTTTCGCACCCTCGACTTGGTAGGGTTAGACGTGCTGGTGCACGTGGTGGAAAACCTGCGCCAGTCTCTGCCGCAGGACGAGCGCCGCGAGCTCTTTGAGGTGCCGGCGTTCGTGGGCGAAATGCTGAAGCGGCGCCTGCTGGGCGACAAGACCCGGCAGGGCTTCTACAAGAAGGTGAAGGCCCCACCCGGGTCGGGCGAGGAGAGCGAGATTCGGACGCTGGACTTTGCCACCTACGACTACCGGCCGCGCCAGAAGGCCAAGTTCGCATCGATCGACATGGCCCGCAACCTCGAGGACGTGCGCCAGCGGGTCGCCACGCTGATCCAATCGCCGGACCGCGCCGGAGAATTCTACCGCAAAGTCCTCGGAGATACCTTTCACTACGCCGCCATGCGAATTCCCGAGATCGCAGACGACATCGTGGCCGTGGACGACGCGATGAGGTGGGGGTTCAACTGGGAGTGCGGGCCCTTTGAGATGTGGGACGCCGTCGGGGTGGAAAAGATCGTGGAGGGCTGGAAGAAAGCGAACCGGTCCGTGCCGCCGCTGGCCGAGAGGCTGCTGAGTTCGGGCGCAAAGTCGTTTTACACGCAGGAGAGCGGCGCCACGCGCCACTTCGACCTGGCGAGCGGAGGCCTGCGGGGTGTGGCGCAGCCGCCGGGCGTAATCGTGCTTCCGGCGCTCAAGGCGCGGAACAAGGAAGTGCGCAAGAACCCGGGCGCGAGCCTCATCGACCTGGGCGACGGCGTGCTCTGCCTGGAGTTCCATTCCAAGATGAACTCGATCGGCGCGGACACGGTGGCCATGATTCACGCGGGCCTGAAAGCCCTGAGCGAGAACTTCGACGCCCTCGTGATCGGCAATCAGGCGCCGAACTTCTGCGTGGGGGCGAACCTGATGCTGTTGCTGGTGGCGATTCAGGAGGGCGAGTGGGACGACGTCCACCAGGCGGTGCGGGCGTTTCAGGGCGCCAATATGGCGCTAAAATACGCGCCCCGGCCCGTGGTGGCCGCGCCCTTCGGGCTGACGCTGGGCGGCGGCACCGAGATTTGCCTGCACTCGGCCCGCGTGCGCGCGGCGGCAGAAACCTACATGGGCCTGGTGGAGTTCGGCGTGGGCTTGATCCCGGCCGGTGGCGGCACCAAGGAGATGCTGGTGCGCGCCATGGACGCGGTGCCTAACGACCCCGAGGCCGACCCCTTCACCTACGTGAAAGACGTATTCCAGACAATCGGCTTGGCCAAGGTGTCGACCAGCGCGGCTGAGGCGCGGAAGCTGGGGTACCTCGGGGCGCGGGATTCGATCAGCATGAATCGCGATCGCCTGATCGCGGACGCCAAGCAGGCGGCGCTCGACGCCGCAAAGCTCGGTTACCGGCCGGCCGGCCCGAGGCAGGATGTGCTGGTGCTGGGCCAGGCGGCGTTCACCAGCATGAAGCTTGGGCTCCACCTGATGCGGCGGGCGGAGTACATCTCGGACTATGATGTGGTGGTCGGCACCGAGTTGGCCCGGGTGCTCTCGGGCGGCGGAGAGTTCAGCGGTCCGCAGCGAGTCTCGGAGCAGTATCTCCTCGACCTCGAGCGCGAGGCGTTTGTGCGGCTCTGTGGCCAGAAAAAGACCGTGGAGCGCATACAGTATATGTTAAAGAAAGGGAATCCATTACGTAATTAGTAATAGCCTCGGGTGTGCCTCAGTCACGCGCCGGAGGCGATCCTCGCGGCGTGCCGGGGGAGAATCGGGCGGCTCGGACCCGTCAACGGGTTCCCGTACCGGGGAACCCGTCCTAGAGACTGCCACTGCGGTCGCGCGTGCCGAAGAACGGTTTCTGCTGCTCCCGCTCCACGGAAAGCCCAACCCACGCCGCCCCACTGCGCCTTTCCTGGCGAAGCAAGCCGTCCGCCGGCGCCATGTCCAAACCCGGAGGCGCTGCCGCCGGGTCCATCCGGCGGGACGCAGGCCGGGCGGAGCTAGCGCGTGGCCAGCTTACGTGCGAAATCGAGCAGGAAGGCCCGGTCGGAATCGACCATCTTTCCGACCAGCCCCTTCAGCTTAAGCAGGAACCGGGCTTCGGTTCCCGACGGACCGGCTTCGTCGGCCAGTTCTTCGAGTGAACGCCGCGGAGTGAGATGAGGCGTCGCAGGGGCGTCCTCACCGGTGTAAAACAGCCGGTAAAGTGGAACGTCCAGCGCCGCTGCAAACCGCTCCAGGGTCTCGAGTGAGGGAACGGTGTGCCCGTGCTCGACTCGGGAAATGTAGCAACGCAAAAGTCCGCTGGACTTTTCGATGTCACCTTGCGAAAGGCCCTTTTGCTCGCGAAGCTGGCGTATTCTCTGACCAATCAACATTGGAATGGCTCCTAAGGTTTGACTTGACTCCAGAAGGCTTATTACCTTCTACGTAGAAACATCGTCTCGGTAAGCAACTGGTTTGTGAAGCTTCGGTACCCTCACTATAGTTCCGTAGCCCCTCATTTCGCGGCCCGGCACTTGAGCCGAAGTCTCTCTAGGCCGCCGGGGGCTGATCCAGCACGAGCGTCAGCAGGGCCATGCGCATGTAAAGACCGTTCTCGGCCTGGCGGAAATAGGCGGCGCGGGGGTCCTCATCCACTTCCGCGGAAATCTCATCAATTCGCGGAAGCGGGTGCATCACGACGGCGCCGGGCCTCATCAGGCTCAGGCTGCTCCGGCTGATCACGTAGAGACCCCGGCAGCGCTCATAGTCGGCAATTCGGTCGCCGAAGCGCTCCTTCTGGATGCGCGTCTGATAGACCACATCGACTTGGGGTAGCACCTTTTCCAGCGAACTTTCCTCTTCATAGCGCACGCCGTGCTCGCGGAGGTGCGTGAGGATGTCGTCTTTCATTCTTAGCAGCGGTGGAGCCACGAACCACATTCGAACGTTGTCGAACTTGCCGAGAAGGTAGGCGAGTGAACGCACCGTGCGCCCCTGGGCTAAATCTCCGACCATCGCAATTTGCAAGCCGTCGACGTGCCCGATCTCCTTCTTGATGGTATAGAGATCGAGCAGCGCCTGGGTGGGGTGCTGGCCGACTCCATCGCCGGCGTTGATCACGGGAACGCGCGACACCCGTGCGGCGCGCAGGGCGGCGCCCACCTCGGAATGCCGCAGCACGATCACGTCGGCATAGCCGTTCAGGATCCGCACCGTATCCTCCAGAGTCTCGCCTTTGGAGACCGAGGAGAATTCCGCGGCGTTCTCGGTGCTGATGACGCGTCCGCCCAGCCGCAGCATGGCCGTCTCGAAAGAGAATCGTGTG
>DATJAQ010000077.1:0-4768 GCA_035516075.1 Terriglobia bacterium
TCCTCCACCACACCCAGCAGGCGCGCGCGGTCCACCGGCTTTTCGAGATACGCGTAGACGCCCTTCTTAGTAGCTTCGATGGCGGATTGAATGGAGGGGTACCCGGTGATCAGCACCACCGCCACGGTGGGGTCCGCCTGCAGGATGGCGGCCAGGAGCTGCACGCCGGTCATGCCGGAGAGGTTTAGGTCTGTGATGACGAGGTCGAAGCGCTTCTGGCCCAGCAGGCGCAGTGCGGCCTCGCCGCTGGCCGCGGTCTCCGCGCTGTAACCCTCGCCCTCGAGGATGTCGCGGTAAATTTCGCGCTGGCGCTCTTCGTCGTCAACAACCAGGATGAGTGATTCCGGCATGAGGGAGGTATGACGTTCGTGGTCCTTGGTCCTTTGTCCGTTGTCAGTCGCCAGTTGTCCGTCGCCGGTTGTCCGTTGCTCGCTCTATGGTGTAAGTGACTCCTCTGTCCATGGCCTCAACTGCTGTTCTCTTGCCACTTGCCACTTGCCACTTGTCACTCGTCACTTGTCTCACTTCACTCCTCACTTGTCACTCGTCACTTTTCACGTATCTCCCGTCTCTCGTCACTTCTCTTTTCAGACCCTCGCTACGGCCGCCGGGCTCCTATCTTCCGGCTT
The DNA here is from genome assembly GCA_035516075.1 of Terriglobia bacterium. Taxonomy (GTDB): domain Bacteria; phylum Acidobacteriota; class Terriglobia; order UBA7540; family UBA7540; genus Gp13-AA77. Next base: position 630 of record DATJAQ010000077.1, read on the forward strand.
CGGTTTCGCGGCCGCCGGCGCGGGCACCGGCAGCTCCACCAGCATCGCCGTGCCGCACGGCTCGCCGTCGGCCGCGAAGATGCGGCCGCCGTGGTCCTCAACGATCTTGCGGGTAATGGCCAGGCCCAGTCCGAAGCCCGTCGGCTTGGTGGAGAAATAGGGGGCGAAGATCCGTTCGCGGTCCTCCGGGGGGATGCCGGGCCCGGTATCGGCAAAGCGTAATTGCAGGCGCTCGGAGATCCCGTTGGCCGGCAAGAGCGCGGCAGAGACGCGGATCTCGCCGCCCCGCGGCATGGCCTGCACGGCGTTGGTCATGATATTCAGGAAGCAGGTCTTCATCTGGCGGGCGTCGGCCTGGAGGGTGGGCAGCGCGCGAGGCAGATCGACGCCAATGGTAATGTCCTGCACGTGCGCCTGCTTCTCCACGATGGCCACAGCCTCGTCCAGCACCGCCGCCACATTGCACGGGGCGAACTCCGGAGGGGACTGCCGCCCGGCTGCCAGAAAGTCGTTCACGAGATCGTTGAGCCGGCCCACCTCGTCTTTCACCCGCGCCAGGTTGCGCTCAATCTCGCGCGCCCGGGCGCCCTCCATCCCCAGATGCTTGGCGCGAATCTGGTCGATGCTGAGGTTGATGAAATTCAGCGAGTTGCGCACCTCGTGGGCGACGGTGCCGGCAAAGCGGCCCAGCAGCGACAGCTTTTCCGCCTCGCTCAAGCGCTCCTGCAAGCGCCGGCTTTCGCGCAGGTGCTTCACCATCTCGTTGAAGGTGCGGGCCAAGCGGCCCATCTCGTCCGAGCCGGCCTCCGGCAGGGCCACCTCGAGATTCCCCTGGGCTACCTGAGTAGCTGCCCCCACCAGTGTGTCGATGGGCCGGGTGAAGCGGTAGGCGATGAAAACCACCAGGAACAACCCGCCGAGCAGGGTGACAATGATCCACACCGAGCGGACCATATCGGTGTGGCGGAGAAGCTGGTCCACCTCGTCCACCACTCCATGCACCACGATGTAGCCCACCACCTTGTTATCGCGCACCACCGGGAACTGCACGGAATAGGTTGTAATGCCTCCGGGATCGAGGTTGATGTCGGGGAGGCTCGCGGAGAGGTGGAAAGGGTCTTCCTTCGCGCCCTTGGGGTGCACCTGCCGTTTCCAAAGCTTGGTCTTCTTGCCCAACTGCTTGGGGTCGGTGCTCGCCACCACTTCGCCGCTGGGGGAGGCAGCGTCCACATCCACCCGGAGACCGGCCTGATTGAGCTTGTCCTTGTAGGCTAGGAGGGCCAGCTTGGGGTCCTCCTTCTCGGGAAGCTGCTGCTGGTAGGCGGCGAGCTCGCTGATGGTGGCCAGGTCTGAGGTGATGCCGGCCACGTAGGCCTTTACCCGTCCTTCCTGGCGATGGTAGGTCCAGAAAAGGATCGCGCTGATGGTAGCCATGGTCAAAAACATCACCAGGGCCAGACGCGCGCGAAAAGTGACGCCACCCATGAGGCTTCGGACCGGAGACGACCTTGGCGCCGCCTTCGGACCTCGCCCGGCCCCGGGACTCACGCCCGGAGGCGCTGAAAAAATCGTGATGAACTTCGTGCCGCTACTCATGCTGGCACCGTTGCCCGCCGGGACCCGCCCCGGGAAGGCCCGGGCATTAGATTCGCCAACGCGCACCCGGCCCGGAAAGCCCGCCCCGGTTTTGCCGGCCTTCTTTCCGGGGCGACCGGACATCCGGGGCCGCAGGGTGCTATACCCAATCCTGCGGGTATCATACGCCGCCGCAGCCCTCTTGTCAAACGAGATGAGCTACGCGCGTAGGCTAGAGCTCGCCTCGTTTAGCCGCCCAGGCCCAGGCGGTAGAGCACCCAGTACACCACGACGCCGGTGACGGAGACGTAGAACCAGGCGGGCAGGGTCCAGCGGGCGATCCGCCGGTGCCGGACGAAGTCGCGGCGCAGCGCGCGCCTGAGCGTGATCAGGACGAGCGGAACGATGAGTGCCGCCAAGACGGTGTGCGAGCCGAGGAGTGCGAAGTAAGCCGTGCGAATCAGCCCCAACCCGCGGAAGTGCGTGACACCGTGATGGGCGTGATACCAAAGGTAACACACCAGAAAGAGGCTGGACGTGCCCACGGCCGAGAGCATGCAAGCGCGGTGCGCGCTCACCCGGCGGCGCCGAATCGAGATGTAGCCGACAGCGAGCAGTACGGCGCTCGCGGCGTTGAGCGTGGCATCCAGCGCTGGAAAGTAAGTGAGAGGAATCACGCCACTCGCGGACCTTGGCCTCACACCACCAGCGGCCCGGCGGCCGCCGGTCTCCTCAAGCGCCCGGGCCGCCTAGGCGATGCCCTTCTTGTCGAGCATCATCAACCCGAAAACCAGCGGCAGGTACACCACCGATGCCAGCAGCACCCGCCGGGCCAGCGGCCGGGTGCGCGACGCAGCCAGCCGCATACCGTAACCTGAAAAAGCGAGGCCGAGCAGCAGGGCGCCGCAAAAATAAACCCACCCGGTCTGGCCCAGCCAGGCCGGAGCCAGACTCACCGGCAGCAGCACCAGAGACGAAATCACCACCTGCCAGGCCATGGCGCGGCCGTCGTCGTCTGCGGGCAACATCCGGTAGCCGGCCCGGGTGTAATCCTCGCGATACATCCAGGCGATGGCAAGGAAATGGGGAAACTGCCAGAGGAAGAGCATCCCGTAGAGAACCCAGGCTTCAAAGCTCAGGCTGCCGCGCGCCGCTGCCCAGCCGATGAGCGGAGGCATGGCACCCGGAAAGGCGCCCACGAACATGCACCAAGGGGTGCGGCGCTTGAGCGGCGTATACACCGCCAGGTAACTGACCAAGGTGGTGACAGCCAGCAGGCTCGCCAGGGCATTGACGGCGAGCGCCAAATACGCGGCCCCTGCCACGGAGAGCGCTAGGCCGAAGCTGAGTGCCGCGTGGGAGCTTAGCCGTCCCGCCGGCAGAGGCCGCTGCGCCGTCCGATGCATGCGGGCGTCGAACGATCGCTCCAGGTACTGATTGAGCGTGGCGGTGCCGCTCGCCACCAGGAGAGTGCCGAACAAGACGTGGACGAGCGGCAGCACGTGGAAGGCGCCGCGCAAGCCGAGGTCGAAGCCGACCCCGGTGGCCACCAAAACGAGGAAGTTCACCTCGGGCTTGGTCAAGGTCCAGTAGTCCCTCAACCTCACCGCCAGCTTCAACGTGCTGTTGCGGCCTTCCGGAGGCATGGTCGATTTTCCGTTCACTGCGAATTCCTGAAGCCGTTAGGCGCGGGGCGCCCTTCCGCGCTGGACCAAACCCGCCGGAACCCAGTCATCGGGCTCGAAGGGCTGAACTCGGCGCCATTCGCCCGTCTTCGACAACCCGTACGGTCTCGGCGTGCATTGCCGGGGCCGTACTCTTCCCCGCCGAAAAGCGGAAAGCCTGCAGCGTGAAGGCCAGCGCCGTGACGAATACCAGGGCTCCCACCGCCACGTGAATCGTGGTCACGTCCACAACGGGTGGCAGCGGCTGCGGCGCGAGAATCGCCCGGAGCTTCAGGATGTACGAAGCGATCCCGAGGCCCACCTGCGCCGCCAACATAACCAGCAGGAGCAGGGCAGGGCGGGTGAGTTGCGGCACGTCGGCGTACCGGCTGAAAACGCGAATCGCAATCCACACCACGCCGGCCGTCACAAGCACCGCACCCACCATATGGGGCACAATGCCCAGGCCGTTGTGCCGGAACGCTGCGCCCACCATAAGCTGCAAGAAGATCAGTGCTGTGGTCCACACCCCGAGGCGCCGCAGGGAGGGTGAGGACGAATCCTGCCGCTTAGCTTCATTCCACCGCCAGTCTTTGGCGGTGAACAACGCCAAGGAGACCGCGAGGCAGAAGAATATTTGCGCCATGCAAGCATGACTCACCGAGATCACGACGGGAAGATAGAAGAGCACCGTGATGCCGCCGAGGACGGCCTGAATGACAATCGTCAGCACGCTCAAAGCCGCCAGCCTGCGTACCCAGCGCCGGGATTCGATGCGCCAGATCCAGAGGGCGAGAATGATGGTCAGGATGGTCACGGCCCCCGCCACCATCCGGTGGCCGTGCTCGAATTGCACTCCACCCACCATTTTCGGCATGCGGAAGCTGCCGAAGGATGTGG
>DATJAQ010000078.1:0-3281 GCA_035516075.1 Terriglobia bacterium
CCGTCGGGCTCAGGACCCAACCGCCCACGTTCGGGTTCACCGCCGACGCCAGAAAGTCGCCAAGCGCCCCCAGGGGCGAGCCGCAGGAGTAGATGTAACCCCAGAAACGCGGGTGCGCGCTCAGGAGCGAGCCGTTGAAGAGAATCCGCGATGCCTCGTCGAGCAACTGGCCGGGGTCGGCGCCTTTCTGAGGGAGGCCGCCCGTGCCGACCTGCTTGCGAATCTCGGCGGCGGTGGCCGCCGGAACCACGGGACGCGACGGGATCGACTCCAGAAACTCAGCAATCTCGTCCACAAGCCTGTGTCCGGCGGCGCGGAAGGCCTCCGCGCTCATCTCCAGGCTGGCCCGGCGAGTCTCGGTTTCCTGGCGTGTCGCGGGAGAACTCATAAATCGCTCCATTCGGACGCTCCCGTGGCGCGTTGGGGGCTGACTTTCAATGTAAGGCCCCACGGAACCGGAGTAAAGGGCCAACCGCGCGCAGCGCGGGTTATAATGGTCGCTGACGCGAAAGCCCGCCGCCGGCGGATCCGCGCTCCTCAGGCGCCCAGCGCACGAGACACCCGCATCGCAAAGGTCATTCATGCAGCCCGTGGTTCAGACTCCCGAGACTCGGCCCGGCCTGCTGCGCCGCGACAAGACGGCGCTGCTCATGATTGACGTTCAGTACGGGCTTCTTCCCGCGATGTTCGAGCCGGAACGGGTGCTCGCAAACTGCACCATCCTGCTGCGCCTGGCCCAGGTTCTCAGGCTGCCTGTCATCGCCACCACACAGTACCAGGCGGGCCTCGGCCCCGTTCACCCCGCTCTCGCGCGCTGGCTTGGCGAGGCCCCGCCCTTCGACAAGAGCAGTTTCAACTGCTTCGGCGACCCCGAATTTGCGCGCCACCTTCAGGACCTGGCGCCGGGGGCGAACACCTTGCTGCTGGCTGGCATCGAAAGCCACATCTGCGTGTTGCAAACGGCCGCGGGGGCGCAGGCGGCGGGTTACCTGGTGCACGTCGCCTCGGACGCAGTTTCGTCCCGCACCCCGGCCAACTGGCAACTCGGGCTCGAGAGGATGAACCGGTCCGGCGTCACCCTGAGCTCGGCCGAAATGGCCGCCTACGAACTCCTGGAGCGCGCCGGAACGCCCGAGTTCAAGTTGATGCAGCCCGTCTTGAAGTAGTGAGCTTCAGGCGCGAAGCTGCCCTTCCGCAGGAACCCGCTCACCCCGACCGCTGTCTAGTTCTCGTAGCATCCGCCGTGGGAAAATGCCGGCCCGGACCCCCGGCCGGCCGAAGGTCGAGGCGCCGTGACTCTGCTATTCTAAAGGCAATGAAACGAGGTTTCCTCGCGCTCTTGATGGCGGCGTTTTGTCTCGCGGCCTTGCCGGCCTGCGGAGGCGCAGGCGGCGCGGCGGCCCCGCAGGACAAGCCGTCGGTCATCACTTTGGTCCCGGCCCCATTGTGGCTGTTGGAAAGCTCGCGGTCCACGGACGCCAGCGCTTTGTCGGCATGGCACGGGGAACCGGCCATCGAAAAGGAGTACGGCGTCAGCACGTACACCGAGCGCACCTACCGCTTCGAAGAGCACACGGCTCGCGTGCTGCTCGAGCAGGCGGCTGATCCCTCCTCCGCCTATGGACTGCTCACCTATTACAGATCGGACGGGATGGCGCCGGTCGAGGGGATGGTCGAAAGCGTCATCGGCGGCGGCCAGGCGCTGATGGCGCGCGGCCCGGTGTTCCTGCGGCTTGCGGTCGATCACTCCGAAACCTTGTCGCGATTGGACTGGCGCAACCTCCTGCTCGCCGCGGGCGGGTCGTCGCCCTCCGCTCACGCGCTGGAGCAGCTTCCGGAGGCGCTGCCCGCACGCGGGATGGTGAAAGGGTCCGAGAAGTACATTCTGGGGCCGCGGGCGGCCGCGCGCGTGCTCTCCGGCTTCCCGGCAAACCTCTTCGGGTTCGAGCAGGGCGCCGAGGTGCGCGCCGCCCAGTACACGACCGGGCACGGCGCGACGCTGACGCTGGCTGTCATCGACTATCCCACTCCTCAGATCGCGCGGTCAGCATACCAGCCCATCCGCGACGCCGCGGGCAAGTCAGGTGCCTTCGACTGCCGCCGCCAGGACGCCTACGTTCTGGTGGTGTTGAATGCGACGTCACGAGACGCCGCGCGGGCTTTTCTGGGCGGGTTCAAGGTAGCGAAGCAATACAGCGAAGATCAGGCTTCCGTCGGGCCATCCGACGTTTGGCAGCTCGTTCAACTCCTGATCGCGAACGGCGTGCTGATCATGATGCTCTCCGCCGTATCGCTCGCGGGCGGTGTCGCCGTGTGCGTCGGCAAACGATTGGCGCGGAGATGGTTCGCGAACTCCGTGTTTGTCGAGGGCGAGGGCGGTGGAATCATCGTCCTGAACCTCAAATAGTGTAAGGCATTGATATACAACGACTTGATGTTGACTTCTCGGGGCCCACGGCCCGAAGCGCCAGGACGACCGGGCAGGTGCTACGGGCGCCTTGGAATGCTCGTAACATGCTGCAAGCACAGCACTTATCACGACAAAAATTTCTGGAAAATTTCCTTGACACGCCCTGAGGCATCACTTAGACTCGCAGTCGAGTTTAGAAGGCGGGGCGCGTCCGCCGTTCTATTCTCCTCTCAAAATGCTCACCCGCAGGCTTGGCGGTCACGCCTCACTTGTCGGGTGAGCATTTTCGTTCCCGCCGGCGTAGCTCAGTCGGTAGAGCAACGGTTTCGTAAACCGTAGGTCGGAGGTTCGATTCCTCTCGCCGGCTCCATGTTCCGTCAATCGTCGGGCGCGCACGCAACGACGCGGCGCCCATCGCGTCGTCGGCAATGCGACGGCGCTCGTGAACCAATGCACTCTCCTCAAATGCGGCCGCGCGCAGCGACTCTCGCGGCGACGCTGGCCCTCGCCGGATTACTTGTTCCGGCGCCTCCAGCGCGAGCGGCCTGTCCTTCCGGTCGCGGCTCCGCAAGCCGTGCTGGCCAGCCAACCCAGGGTACCCCTGACGCTTCACGCTGGCCGGTGTATCAGGACGAGACCGTCCGGCTCCTGCAGGAGTACCTGAGGATCGACACCTCAAACCCGCCCGGCAACGAAATCCGCGCCGCCGAGTTTTTCAAGCGACTGTTCGACGACGCCGGGATTACCAGCACCATCTATCCGTACGCCCCCGGCCGGGCCGATATTTCCGCCGTGCTCAAGGGTGACGGCAGCCTCCGGCCCCTGATTCTGCTGAGCCACATGGACGTGGTGCGCGCAGACCCTCGCAACT
>DATJAQ010000079.1:0-2948 GCA_035516075.1 Terriglobia bacterium
AAATCACGAAGAGCAGGCTGAGCGCGTTCATCGTTACGACAAAGGGATTGCGCAGCCAGGCCTGGAAGCCGAGGTAGCTCGCCGGCCCGCGCCTGAGGGCGTTGATCTCAAGCAGCGTTACAATCACAAACCAGGCCACGAAGACGCTGCTGAGCTCGCGCAGGATAAACTTCAGATAAGGCCAGCGGTCCAGCCACCAGTAGGTGGACATGCGGGTGCGGAACGTTTTGGGCAGGTACTCGGTGGGGGCTTCCATTCCCGGCTACCTCCTTCCCCAGGGCATCAGCATAGATTTGATCCACTCGCGGGTGGCCGTCAGCTTGTATTGCTGAATGGCCCCGGCCGGGTCCACGTGTTTGGGACAGACTTCCGTGCACTCGCCCACAAACGTGCAGCCCCAAATGCCCTCGCTGTGCGAAAGGATGTCGAGGCGCTCGCTCGCGCCCTCATCCCGCGAGTCGGCGTTGTAGCGCTGCGCCAGCGCGATTGCCGCCGGCCCTGCAAAGAGCGGATCGAGGCCGTACACCGGGCAGGCCGAGTAGCACAGCAGGCAGTTGATGCACATGCTGAATTGCTTGAAGGTATCCAACTGGTCGGGACTTTGGAGGTACTCGCCCTCGGTGAGGGGTTTGTCTTTGGCGCGAATCAGCCACGGCTTCACCTTGGAGAGCTTCACCAGAAAATCCGAGATGTCCACGATGAGGTCGCGAAGGATCGGGAAATTCTTCAGCGGCTCCACGCGCACGGGGCCGGGCGCGTATTCGGAGAGAAACGTAGCGCAGCTCAGCTTGGGTTCGCCGTTCACCATCATGCCGCAACTTCCGCAGATTCCCATGCGGCACGACCAGCGGAACGAGAGCGAGCCGTCCACCTTGTCCTTGACGTAGTTCAGGGCGTCGAGCACCACCCACTCTTTGCGGAGGGGCACCTCATAGGATTGGACGCCGGGCGCCTGATCCCGCCCGGGATGGAACCGGGTGACCTCGAGTGTAATCTGTTCAGCCATGGCGGCTCACTTTCCGTAGACGCGCTCCCCGGGCGGCCAGCGCGTAATGGTGACGGGCAGATATTCCACCCGCGGCGCGCCCCCGGGCGTGCGGTACACCAGCGAGTGCGCCAGAAATTTCTGGTCGTCGCGAGCGGCGAAATCGGTGCGCTGATGGGCTCCCCGCGACTCGGTGCGCTGCAAGGCGCATTGCACCATCGACTCGGCCACGTCGAGCATCGACGCAAGTTCGAGCGCCGAAATCAATTCGGTGTTGAAGATGTGGCTGCGATCGTCGAGGCTGATGTTGGCGAAGCGTTCCTGCAGCTCGCGGATTTTGCCGGCGGCGCGGGCCAACGTCTCGCCGGTACGATAGATCCCGGCGCCGTTTTCCATGGTCGCCTGCATTTCCTCGCGCAGGGTGGCGATGCGCTCGCGGCCCTGGGTCTTATGAAGAAATTGCTGCTGCAGGCGGGCCTCTTCATCGAGCGCCTGGGCCAGCGCCTGGCGCCCGGGCGGTTTCTGTTCCGCCGCGAATCGCGCTGCCGCCTGTCCGGCGCGGGCCCCGAAGACGAGCAGCTCCGGCAGAGAGTTGGAGCCCAGGCGGTTGGCGCCGTTAATGCTGACGCACGCCACTTCCCCGGCGGCAAACAAGCCCTGGAGCGGCGTAGCCCCGTTCAAATCGGTGTGCACGCCGCCCATCATGTAGTGGACCACGGGCCTTACCGGGATCAACTCTTTGACGGGGTCGATGCTCTCGTACTTCAGGCAGAGCTCGCGCACAAAGGGCAGCTTGCTGTTGATGGTCTTCTCGCCCAGGTGCCGAAGGTCCAGGTGGACCACCGGGCCGTAAGGCCCCGCCACCGTGCGCCCCTTCTCCTGCTCTTTTACAAAAGCCTGCGAGAGCCGGTCGCGCGGGCCCAGTTCCATGCTGCGCAGCACCGGCTTCGGCTGCGGCGTGCCGAGGTTGTAGTCCTGCAGGTAGCGGTAACCGTCCTTGTTGATCAGGAAGCCGCCCTCGGAGCGCGCCGCTTCGGTGATGAGGATTCCGGTGAACGGCAAACCCGTGGGATGGTACTGGATGAACTCCATGTCTTCGAGAGGAGCGCCCGCGCGATACGCCAGCGCCATGCCGTCGCCCGTCTTGATGTTGGCGTTGGTGGTGAAACGGAAGACGCGGCCGCAACCTCCCGTGCAGAGGATGACCGCCTTGGCGGTGATCGCCTGAATCTTTCCCGTGGTGAGCTCAATGGCCACCGCGCCCTGCACGCGGCCGTCGTCCACCAAGAGACGCGTGGCGAAATACTCGTCGTAGCGTGTGATGGCGTCGTACTTCAGCGAGGTTTGGAACAAGGTGTGGAGCAGGTGAAAGCCCGTTTTGTCGGCGGCGAACCAGGTGCGCGTCTTCTTCATGCCTCCGAAGGGGCGCACCGCAATATGCCCGTCGGGCTCGCGGCTCCAGGGGCAGCCCCAGTGCTCGAGGCGCAGCAGTTCCTGGGGCGCTTCGCGCACGAAGGCTTCCACGGCGTCCTGGTCGCACAGCCAGTCGCCACCCGAAATCGTATCGTAAGCGTGCTCGTCGAGGCTGTCTTCGGGAAGGGCCACGGCGGCTGCACCACCCTCGGCGGAGACCGTGTGGCTTCGCATGGGGTAGACCTTCGAAACCACCGCCACGCTCAAGTTGGGATCGGTTTCAGAGACGGCGATGGCGGCGCGGAGACCTGCCCCGCCACCGCCGATCAGAAGCACGTCGTGAGACGAAGTGTCCAGCATAGCGGCCGAGTGCGGAATCATACGCCCACGGCGCGGCACTTTCAAGCGCACGATTCGAGACGTGTTAAATGTTACCGCTGAGGGGCTGTCGAGACATTTGAAAATGTTACCCGTCGCGTCGCCGGGGATGTAACCCTCCAGAAGGACTCTGAGGAGGGTCATCATGAGCCACGCCTCGCGCTGGGAGTAT
>DATJAQ010000080.1:0-5056 GCA_035516075.1 Terriglobia bacterium
AAGCAATGCAAGCGGGCGATTCGAGTTTTCTTACGCACAGCGTACACGGACGAGCGCCTCACCTGGCTGCTGGCGCACGTGCGAAACGGCAAACTGGCGTACCAGTCCTGCTGTTGCCTGGTCGGCTTGACCACGGCCGACCACTCGCTCCAGGGCCGCATCCCGGCCGCTCAAATCGCCCGTGCCTCGCACTACGCAATGGCTAAGATGTTCCTGGGTGCGCGCGAGGCGGAGTGGGCCTTCTTTCGTCTGGGGATTATTCGCAGGCCCCGGCCATTCAGCGGCGACGAGGCGCGCCGACGGCGCTTGTTGCCGATGATCACAGCCGAGCTCCGGCGAAGGGCTCGCCTGCGCGCTACGGTCGTGCCGCAGCAACCAGCCTCCGCAGCATCCCGACGGAGCCCGGTCGCAGGCCTCGCGGCCCGCTGAAGCCGGCTCAGTGCGCCTGACCTGCTGTGCCGGTCACGCGCGGCCTCAGAACCCGGCTTCGAAGCGGCCGAGTTCGACCTCTTCTTTCCATTCGATTCGCGCCTTCTCGTTCGTGTCGAGGTACCGCCGGCAGGCCGCCGAAGCCGGTTCCGGGCTAAGCGCCTGGCCGCTGCACGCTGCCACCCGGGTGACGCGCTCGGGCGCCGTCCAGAGGCTCGCGCCGGGCAGAAAGCTGTGGTCCAGGCTGTCGCGCACCATGCGCTTGAGCGTGGCGTATTCCAGGTGATAGGTTTCCACCGCGCGCAGGTACTCCCAGGTGAGCTCTGAGCGCGCAACGCCCTCGTCGTCCGTGGCCAGCGCCACCGGCACCCCGTAGCGCAGGTAGATCGGCAGCGGGTGATCGCGCCCTCGCACGCCCAAGATCAGGTCATTACTGGTCAGGCAGATCTCCACCAGCACGTGCCGTCGAGCCATTTCCGCCAGCAGACCGAGCGGGTTGTTCTCCTGCATCACGTCCACCCCATGCCCGATGCGCTCCGCGTGCCCCTTCTCGATGGACTCGCGAATGTGGAAGCCCAGGTCGTCCGGCCGCACCAGCCCGGGTGCCAGTTCGCCGGCGTGCAGACTGATGTGGACCTTGGGGTAGAGCCCGTGCAGAAAGTCGAGCATGCGCATCTGCAGGGCGAAATCGCGGAGCGCCACGCGGTCATCCTCGGGCTGCACTAGGTTCAGGCCTACGACGCGCGGATCCGCGGCGGCCATCTCGAACCCGGCCACCATTTGCGAAAAGGCGTCCTGCCTGGGGAGGGCGCGCAGCACCTGGAATTGGTAGCGAACGGTGGTGCTGCAACCGGCGTCGGGATGAGTCCCGCCGCAGCCGAGCACTTGGCGCATGCGCGCCTCGGCCTCGTCCAGATTGCGCCGTCCCTTCGCCACCACTGCTGCCATCCCGTCGTCGAGCAACCGCGAGCGCATGGCGCTGAAGTCGTCGCTCCATTCACTGGGCTTCAGCAGGCCGCGCGCTTCGCCCGCATCCGGCGAGAGCAAGAGCTCGATATAGACCTCGTGTTCAGCGGCGGCGCGCCGCACGACCTCGGCCATCATGTCGCCCCAGTGCCGCTGGCCGGCTACCACGCCGAACCGGCTGAAGGCGGCGAAGAAATGGTCGTGCACGGAGCGGTCTTCCGGCGTGGGGTGGAAATTGCGCACCGACCAGGCGTCAATCAGGCGATTGCGAAGGGTGGCGTTGCTGAGCGCGTCGAGGGCCGGCGGACGGCCCGAGGAGGCGTCGCAGGGCGGGGGCAGCAAGCCCGAGGTGCCGAGATCAACGCAGTCGCCGTCAGCGGCGGCGTAGTCGATGTAACTCTCGGCGTAAACGGCGCCGCTCAGATGGTTGTGTAGATCGCCGCCCTTCGGCATGCGCGCTAGAAATCCCACCAGGAGGCCGGGCTCGTCGCGCACGGAGTTGAGGTAGCGCTCCGCGCGGGCGGCGGCATCGCCCTCGCCAGCCGCGCGTGCTGAGCCGGCGGCCGGCAGGCGCGCTTTGCCAGCGGAGCCTACGCCCCTCGCCGCGGGCGACTGCTCTCGGAAGTGGGCCAAAGCGCTCACCGTGAGGCCCGCTACCATCGTGAAGATCGCAGCTCGGCGCAGAATGAATCCCATTTCGAGGGCCTCCTTGACCGCGAGGGTCAGCATAACGAAAAGACGGCCTCGGCGTCGAGAATGGCGGGGATCTCGGATGACGGATGGATGCTGGTGAGTGTTGATTGGCGGCTCGGGCGGCGCGAGGGTGCCGGCGTTGCGAAGCCCTGTAGCAGGGTGTATATTTAGACTGAGCCGGGAGATCACCAGTTTAAGTGGTGTTGGAAGGGGGCCCGCCGTGAACGTTCGCGTCCGCGCTTTCGCTCTAATTGCGACTGTTTTTCTGCTATCGCTGCCCTCGGCCGCGCAGCAGACGCAGCAGGCGACCACCGGCCTGGGCCCTACTATCGGGGTGAACGTACATGGGGAGCCCACCAGCGGGTTTGGCATCTTCGACCCCAGCGCTAACTTTCAGAAACACTGGATCGTCGAAGGGCTGGTGAAGGATATGAAGGGTGACCCGATTGCAGGGGCGAAGGTGATTGTTGCGGCGCTGAATGGCGGCGGGGACGAGCACCCCCTCCAGACCGACATTCAAGGACGGTTCTATACCGAATACTGGCTGAACGCGGAATTGACCAAGGACTTGAGGGTGTCGCTGGCTGCCAGCAAGAAGGGCTACCTCAAGGCGCACGAAAACGTTCATTTCACCAATAGCGACAAGCCCTGGGCCGTCATCATCACGCTGCGAGACCCGCATCCGGATCCCGATCTGCTTTCGCAGGAGGAACTCATTTCGGCCCTCACGGCCCGGCTGAAGAATCTGAGCGCCTCGGACGGGCTCTCGGCGAAATCCCAGAAGGACTTCGCGCGTGGCCTGGCCGATTTCCTGGAGCGCGATCATCCCGACCATGCCATCGGTTCGTTCAGCAAAGTCGTGGAGCGCGATCCGGACTGCCTCAACTGCCGCGTGATGCTAGCTCTCGCCGATCTCGCTTCGGGAGACTGGGACAGCGCCAACCGGGATCTCGAGGACGCCGTCAACACGAGTGTCAAGGACCGGAAGGCTGGCCGGGCTGAGCCGCTGCTGCTCTACGGCGTGCTGCAGAGTTGGCGGCACGAGTACACGCAGGCGGCGGCTTACTTCGGCGAGGCCCTGAAATATGCCCCGAAGGATCCGCTGGCCCTTCAGGAGGCGGGGCGGGCGGAATTGATGCTGCAAGACTGGTCCGTCGCCGACGCCTACCTGGCACAGGCGCTCGCTGCCGGCGCCGGGCCTGATGCCAGGTTTCTGCGCGTTCAGGCCCTGCTGAACCAGGGCTCCACCGATGAAGCCCATACCGAGATGACACGCTACCTCGACGGGCGGGACGTGAAGAATATGCCGATTCGCGTCCGCGAAGTTTACATGCAGGTGCAGCAGAAGAAGAAAGTGGAAGTGACCTACGCCAAGGTGAAGACGGCAGTCGACCAGCCCGTCGACTACCTGCGCCGCACCACTCCGGAACTAAAGAGCCTAAAGCCTGCTGCCGATCAAGCGCTCCTGGCCGGGATCCTAAGCGCGACCGGGAAGAACGTCGAGGAGTTTTTCCAGAATTTTCCCAACACGAGCTCCGTGGAGGAGATTCACCAGGAAAAGCTGAGCCATAAAGGCAAGCGCGAAGGTTATCTGGACCAGAAATTCAACTACCTGTGTGTAGCCCCTGATCAGAGCTGGGGGCCCGGCTTCAGCGAGTACCGCGCCTCTGCTGCGGGAGAGCAGGGTCAGCCGCGCGGCCTGCAGGATGGTTTCATGCTCACTTCGGGGTTCACCTCGGCTTCGCTGATCTTCCATCCGGCTTATCAGGCCCAATCCACGTTTCGTTATCTCGGCCGGCAGCAGATGGACGGCCGCGATGCCTATGTGCTGGCCTTCGCCCAGCTCCCGATAAAGTCGAAGCTGTACGGAAGCTTCAAGTCGGGCGACAGCCAGGTGACCACTTTCACGCAGGGTCTGGCGTGGGTGGACCCGCAGACCTACCAGATTCTTCGCCTCCGCACCGATCTGCTGAAGCCTCTGCCGGAAGTCAGGCTGCAGCGGCAGACCACGGACATCAGTTATGCCGAGGTCCACTTCAAGGATGTTGAGGGCGGATTCTGGCTGCCGAGCGACGTAACTGTCACCGTGGGGTGGGCGGGCAGGCAACTGCGGAACGAGCACCAATATTCGGGGTTCCGCGTGTTCAACGTGGCGACGGCGCAAAAGATCGGAAAGCCCAAGGGATCGGCCCAGCAGGTTTCCGAGCAACAGCCGAACCCCAAGCACGAGCCCTGACCGCAGCGGTGCCACCGCCAGCCGGCGTGGCGGAGTCTACTCGTTCCAGCCTTCGTGCTGCTGCCAATCGACGATGCGGTAGTGCGATTCCTGGCGCGGCAACCCTGTAAATGTCTTCTTCGAGCCCTCGTCCAGATTCCCGTCCTGCGACTGGTAGATCCAGCCCGTCTCCTGCTTAAGCACTGCGGCCTCCCCGCTCAAATAGATCGTGTACGGTTCGTAGCGGTAGGGCGCGGGTTTGTAGCCGCCGGAGCCGTAAGCCAGGTCGGCAAGCACCACTGTGGCCGGGTCAAGCCGCCCGGCCCGCACTAATTCTTGACATGCCTTTAGGGCGAACCAATTGGCGGTGCGGTGGTCCACGTGGCGCTCGTCGGGGTGCGACGTGGCGATTAGGGCGGGGTGGAAGCCGGTGATCAGCCGCTTGACGGCGTCGATCACTGAATCGCGCGCGTACGGCAGGTTTGGCTCGAACATGCCTTCGTAGGGTGCGTGATCGACCGCGAGGTATATGGAGAGAAATGGATTGGACGCCCGAATATGCCGGAACCAGATCTCGCCGGAGCCGCCGTCCGGCAGGCCCAGAAAGGCGATCTGATCGCGCTTCAGGCCGAGGTGCTCCAGCGCTTCCGTTGACTCTTCCATTCGCACCGTGCCGAACTCGCGCGCGCGCAGGGGGTCGCACGGGTGGCCGTCGAAGTAGCGCTCGCATTCGCCCACGTCGCCGCCGGTGTA
>DATJAQ010000081.1:0-11868 GCA_035516075.1 Terriglobia bacterium
GTTTTTCTCCTGACTTCTGTCTCCCGTCTCCCGACTTCTGTCTCCTGACTTCTGACTTCTGACTCCTGTCTCCTGTCTCCCGTCTCCTGTCTTTAAGTGTGCCAGGGAAAGAGGGGACAAGTAAGGCAAGAGATGGTAAACAGAAAGTAAACTCAAGAACCGTGGCAACTGCCTGTTAGAAGGGCGGATAGGGGTAATGAGGGAGAAGAACGGGGGAAGTCGCGGCACTCACGGTTTGGGCCGAAAATGTGGAAGACGGCCTGAGGAGCCGCCTCGGCTCAGAGGAGCCGGAAGGTAACCTCAACGCTGACGCGGGTGGCCACCGGAACGCCGTTACGGGTTCCGGGCTTGAATCTCCAAGTGCGAACGGCTTCAAGAGCCTTCTCGTCGAGTCCGAGTCCAAGCGCCCTCACCACCTGGGCATCGCGGACGTTCCCCTGCGCGTCAACGATGATGATGAGAGAGACCACGCCCGAGTGTTTGGCCTTACGCGCTTCTTCCGAATAAGCGGGATCGGGCGAATAGATCACCACGGGAGCGGCCACGTTTCCGCCCACGTCGTACGCCCCGCCCCCGACTCCGGCATCGTCGCCGGGACCGAGTCCGCCGCCGTGGCCGGGTCCAATTCCGCCGC
Organism: Terriglobia bacterium; assembly: GCA_035516075.1. Lineage (GTDB taxonomy): Bacteria > Acidobacteriota > Terriglobia > UBA7540 > UBA7540 > Gp13-AA77. The sequence continues at coordinate 635 of DATJAQ010000081.1, forward strand.
CGCTGCCGCTACCGATGCCGCCGAGCGAGCCCGGTCCGTTCGACGCTATGGTCGCCATCGCCTTGGGGTCTCCCCACTGGGTGGACGCCATTTGCGGCACCTTCAAATCGGGCGGACCGAGCAGCGTGGGGATAACGGGCAGTTTGGGTATCGGGTTTACAATCTTGGCCACCGGCGGGGTGAACTGCTCTTTGGAGAACTTCGGCACCGCGCCTTTCGAAGCGGGTATCGGTGTGTTGTCGCCGCCGCCACCCCCTCCGCCTGCCTTGCGACCGGCATGAGGAAGGTCGGGAATATACGGGGAAACAAGGTCGACGACCTCGGTGGTGTCGGCGGGTTTGGCCGGCCGAAGCCATTGGGCGATAAAGTAGGGCAGCAACAAAGCCGTCAAGGCCACCACGTGGACCAGCAGGGAGTTGAGCCACGATCCGGGGGCCTGCCTGAAATCCTGCCAGATGTCGGGCACTTCCACGGACTTCGGCAAGAGGTGCAGACGCCGCCCGAGGCGGAGCAAACCGTAGTGGGAGAGTTCGGGGAGTTGTTTGAGCTGGCTCGGAAGGTCCTTATACCAGGGCCGCATCTCGGAGAGAGGCAACTGCACCTCGCCCCGGTAGAATTCTTTGGAGACGCTGATGCGCGGCTCGTGCAGCCACAGGCGAATCTGCTCGGCCAGTGAGGTGAAGATGCTGGGCGATTCGACAAAGACGGCGTGATACTCAAGCTCCGGCAGCCTGGCTGTAGCCGCGCCCGATCCGTTCTGCCCGGTCGTGATATCCGCCTTCAGATCCGTTGATGGCATTGCTCAGGCTTCTCGCCGCCTCCCAGGCCGCGGTCAGGGCACTTGGTGCAACCACCGTCACCCCGCACCCTTACCACAAGATGTCACCAAGCGCGGCGAAGTTGCCTCAAGAACTTGCGCTGACGAGGCCGCCTCTCGATGACATCTTATCATATACAACAGATGCCCGATTCGAGGTTCCGGGTGCCCGCCGCGCGACCAGGCGTGCCGATCGGCTAGGCTATAATGGGACCGACGCCCGCGGAGGACGGATGCAGAAGACAGTGGACTTGAAGAGCACCATCAATCTGCCCCAGACCAGTTTCTCCATGAAAGCCAACCTGCCCCAGAACGAGCCCCGATGGCTCGCGCGGTGGTCGGAGGAGGACTTGTACGGACAGATCCGCCGGGCGCGCGCGGCGGCACCGGTGTTCACCCTGCACGACGGGCCGCCTTACGCCAACGGCCGCATCCACCTGGGCACCGCTCTCAATAAGATTCTCAAGGACTTAATCGTCAGGACCAAGACCCTGAGCGGGTTCAACGCCCCGTACCTTCCGGGCTGGGACTGCCACGGGCTGCCGATCGAGATCAACGTAGACAAGGAACTGGGTCCGCGCAAAGCCGGAATGTCCGCCCTGGAAATTCGGCGCGCCTGCCGGCAAAACGCGGAGAAGTTCCTCGATCTTCAACGCGAGGACTTCCGCCGGCTGGGGGTGCTGGGGGAGTGGGACCATCCCTACTCCACCATGTCGCCCGAGTATGAAGCGCGCACCGCTGAGGCATTTCTGAAGTTTCTGGAGCAGGGCTACGTTTACCGGGGCCTCAAGCCGGTTTACTGGTGCATCCACGATCGCACCGCGCTCGCCGAGGCTGAGGTGGAATACGACAATCATCGCAGCCCTTCAATCTACGTGCGCTACCGGCTGATCGGCGACCCGGCGAAGCTTCACCCGGCTCTGGCGGGGCGGACGGTGTGGGTGATTATCTGGACCACCACGCCGTGGACGCTTCCGGCCAGCATGGCGGTGGCTTTTCACCCCGACTTCGAGTACGTGGTGGCTCAGGATGCGGAATCGTCGGACGCTTATATTCTGGAAGCGCGCCGCTGGGAGCCCACCCTGTCCGAAACGGGGCTTCGAGCCACGACGGTGCTGGCCCGCCTGCCGGGGCGCGCCTTCGAGCGAGCGGAGTTCCAGCATCCGTTCCTCGAGCGCAGAGTGCTTGGCGTGCTCGCCGATTACGTCACCGCCGAGGACGGTACCGGCGCGGTGCACACCGCGCCCGGACACGGCCGCGAGGACTTTGAAACCGGCGTTCGCTACGGCCTCGAAATCGTCAATCCTGTGGGTGAGGGGGGCGAATTCAAGGAAGGCTTGCCGGAGTACTGCGGCAAGAAGGTATTCGAAGCCAACCATTCCATTGTTGAGCTGCTGAAGTCCCGCGGCGCACTGGTGGGTGCTGCCCACGGGCTCGACCACTCCTATCCGCATTGCTGGCGCTGCCACAATCCGGTGATCTTCCGCACCAGCAACCAGTGGTTCATCGGCATCGATCATGCAGGGCTGCGCGAGCGCACGCTGGAGCAAATCCGGAGAGTCCGCTGGTCGCCCGAGTGGGGCGAAGACCGCATTGCCAATATGGTGGCGACGCGGCCGGACTGGTGCATTTCGCGGCAGCGCGCTTGGGGCGTTCCCATCACCGTCTTTCATTGCGAGGCCTGCGGGCATCCGCTGATGGATGCGGGCGCAGCGCAGCCCGCCATCGAACTCATCCGCCGCGAGGGCACCGACGCCTGGTACTCGCACCCGGTGGCGGACCTGATCCGGCCGGGAACCCGCTGCCCCGGCTGCGGCGGCGCCACGTTCCGCAAGGAGACCGACATTCTGGACGTCTGGTTCGAGTCCGGCTCCAGCCACTTCGCCGTGCTCGGCCAGCGGCCGGACATCCCCTGGCCCGCGGACGTGTACGCGGAGGGCGGCGACCAGCATCGCGGCTGGTTCCAGAGTTCGCTGCTGGTGGGCATGATCACGAATGGCGCCGCGCCCTACCGTCAGGCGATCACCTTCGGGTGGGTGCTTGACGACCAGGGCCGCGCCATGTCGAAGTCCACCGGCACCGGAGTGACGCCGAGCGAGGTGATCCCCACTTACGGCGCCGAAATCCTGCGCCTGTGGGTGGCGTCGGTGGACTTCCGCGAAGACGTGGTGATGTCGCGCCGGATTCTGGATCACGTCGCCGAGGCATACCGGAAGCTCCGCAATACCTTCCGCTACTGCCTGGGCAACTTGTACGATTTTGACCCCCGGCGCGACGCCGGGAACCCCGAGGCGCTGGAGGAGATCGACGCCTGGGCGCTCGAGCGCACGGCCGAGGTGCTGGACGAGGTGGAAAAGGCCTACCAGAACTTCGAGTTTCACAAGGTCTACCGGGCCCTCTACGACTTTGCCACGGTGGATTTGAGCGCGTTTTACTTCGACATTCTGAAGGACCGGCTTTACACCGCGCCGGCCACCTCGGCCCGGCGCCGGGCTGCGCAATGGACCCTGTACCGCATCGCGGACGCGCTGGCGCGCGCCCTGGCCCCCATCCTGTGCTTCACCACCGAAGAGGTTTGGGCCGAGCTTCCGGCCGACGCCGGGCGCGAGGCGAGCGTGCACCTCGCCACGTTTTTGCCCGCCGATGCGATCCAGCGGCTCGTCCCGGAGCGTTTCCGCGCGAGGCTCGCCGACTGGCCGCGGCTGATCGCCATCCGCAACGAAGTATTGAAGGCGCTCGAGACCGCACGGCAGGAGAAGCGGATCGGCGGCGGCCTTGAAGCCAAGGTGCGGATTGAAGCGGCGGGCGACGCCGCGCGATTGCTCGAACGCCACCGCGAGTTTCTGCGTTATCTGTTTATCGTTTCCGAGGTCGAGCTGGTGGATTTGGGCGCCGGCGGGGACACCGGGGGCGGCTCGCCGGCCTTGGCGGTGACCGTGCAACGCGCGGGCGGCTCAAAGTGCGCCCGTTGCTGGAATTATTCGGATCGCGTGGGCGAGGACGCGGAAAACCCATCCGTCTGCGAGCGCTGCGCGGCCGCCTTGCGCGAAATTGAGGCCGCTTGAGCGCCGCCGGAACGCGCTCGGCGCTGAGCGCAACCCGCCGGGGGAAATCGTAAGGGATGCCTGAGGGAATCGAAGCGCGCGCTCACAAGGTCACCCGCCTCGCCTACGTGATTATTGCCGCCGGGGCCTTCGCCCTGGACCAGGTGACCAAGGGCATGGTGGAGCGCAGAATTCCGCTCTACGACGTGGTGCCCGTTATTCCGCACTTCTTCAACCTGACGCATACCAAGAACCCGGGGGCGGCCTTCGGGCTTTTCGCAGACTCGCCGGCGCCCTGGAAAACCGCGCTCCTGGTGGTGGTTTCGGCGCTGCTCATCGCCATCGTGGTAGGTGTGGTGTGGAGAAGCCGGCGCCTCGACTGGCACACCGGCGCCGGCCTCGCGCTCATTCTGGGCGGCGCCGTCAGCAACCTGCTCGACCGCATCCGATTCGGCCGGGTGGTGGACTTCCTCGATTTCTACTTTCGCGGCTACCACTGGTTTACGTTCAATCTGGCCGACAGCGCCATTGTGGCAGGCGCCTTTTTCCTGATCCTGGAAGTGACGTTCTCAAGACACGAATAAGAAATCAGGAGTCAGAAGCCAGAAGCCAGGAGCCAGGAGCGAAGCAAGGGAAAGCGGGCAGCGCGACGTCGAAAGGTGGAACCCGCGCAGCGCTTGGCAGCGGCGCTTCAGCGTTTTCAGCCGTCCGCTTTCGGACCTCCCGTCTTCTGACGTCTGACTCCTGTTTTTCCATGCCCGAAACCCGCGAATTCGTCGTTTCCGCCGGCGACACCGGGCAGCGCCTGGACGTTTTTCTGGCGCGCCAGATGCCCGATTGGAGCCGCAGCCAGGTGCAGCGCCAGATCCGCTCCGGCAACGTCTCGTTGGGCGCGGGCACGGTTTACAAGGCCGGGGAGGCGGTGGAGGCCGGCCAGCGCGTCACCCTCCGGGCGGCGCGGCACGAGCTGCGCGCCATACCCGAAGAGCTCCCGCTCGACATCGTCTACGAGGACGACGACCTGGTGGTGGTGAATAAGCCGGCCGGCATGGTCGTGCACGTGGGCGCCGGGGTGCGTTCCGGAACCCTGGTGAACGCGCTGCTCCACCACATCGGCACGCTGGCGCGCGCCGGCGGCCATCTGCGGCCCGGCATTGTGCATCGCCTCGACCGCATGACCTCCGGCCTAGTGGTGGTGGCCAAGAACGACGCGGCGCTGCGGAACCTCTCGGACCAGTTCAAGAGCCGCGAGGTGCATAAAACGTATTTAGCCCTGGTGCACGGAAGCGTGGCGGCGAAGCAGGGCGAGATCGGCGAGCCGGTGGGCCGCGACCCGCGCCGGCGCATTCGCATGAGGACTTCGGGCCTCGCCGCGCGCGAAGCCCAGACCCGCTACCGCGCGCTGCAACGCTACCCGCACTTCACCCTGCTCGAAGTCCATCCCCTCACCGGGCGCACGCATCAGATCCGCGTGCACCTTGCCTCCATCGGCCATCCGGTGCTGGGCGACACCCTCTACGGCGCGCCCTCGCGTCTGCGCTTCGACAGCCGCGAGGAGAAGACCCTCGGGCGCAATTTTCTGCACGCCGCCGCCATCCGCTTCCGGCACCCGCGGACGGGCGCAAGCCTGGAGTTTGGCGCGCCCCTGCCGGCCGAGCTGCGGGAGTTCCTCCAGCGCCTTGATTCCGGCGCCGAAAGAGCCGCCGGCGGTTGACTCCGAGTCAGGCGCTTCCTATACTTCGCTGAGTGCGCGAGGCATGAGAATTTATTTGTGAGAAGACGCCGCCACACTCTGGCCACGCTCGCCGCCGTCGCCCTGGTGGGTACGTCGCTTTCATCAGCCACCCAGTGCGCGCAGGTGTGCGCCGCGGTTCAGCCCGCGCCCGCCACGGCCACGGAGAACCGTTCGTGTCCGGAGTGCAAGCCGCCGTGCTCGAGCCCGCGCCGTCCGGCCCGAGGCTGCAACCATCACCTAAGGTGCCAGTTGGCGGCGCGCCTTTCCGCGGCCGTAGCGCCGAGGCCCGCCGCTCCTCGTGTGCAGCTTTTGCCGGCGCTCTTTGATTTCCCCCGGATCACCTCACAATTCATCCGGCGCAGCGCCGTTTCCCACTCGCCGCCCCTCCTCACCGGCCGTGGCATCTGCCGGCAACAATCCCTCCTTCGGATCTAGGGGCTCTCCGTCCGAGTCTCGTCTAGCCCCAACTCCGGGGCACAATCTCGCGGTTCTGTGTCCGCGAAGGTGCGGGAGCTATATCGGAGAGCTCGCAGAGGAGAACATCATCATGGGAAATAGCAGACGGCACTTTTTCCAGAGCGCGTTGCTGGGCGCGGGCGCTATTGCCGCGCGCGCAGGCTTCGCATCCGCGGCGCCCAGGCGGTCAGATAACGGGCCGCGGCCCGGCGGTTTTCTGGCGGTGGAGACGCCGGACGTCCCGACGCTGGGCTACACAGTGGAGAACGGCGTCAAGGTGTTTAATCTGCTGGCCGAGCCCGTAAAGCGCGAGCTCGTGCCGGGCAAGATCGCGGACCTCTGGGGCTACAACGGCACCTCGCCCGGCCCCACGATCGAGGTGGTGCAAGGCGACCGCGTCCGCATCGTGGTTGACAATCATCTGCCCGAGCCTACTTCGATGCACTGGCACGGCTTCGAAATTCCCATCGCGATGGACGGCATGGTGGGCATTTCGCAGCCGCTCATTCCGCCGGGCGGCCGGTTCGTCTACGAATTCACGCTCCACCAGGCGGGCACTTTCTTCTACCACTCGCACATGACCATGCAGCAAATGATGGGGCTCATGGGCCTGTTCATCATGCACCCCAGCGCGCCCGTCGCGCCGCCCGTGGACCGGGACTTCGGGCTGGTGCTGCAGGAGTGGGCGATTCTGCCCAGCAACACCGTGCCCAACACGCTTTCGATGGAGTTCAACTGGCTTTCGATGAACGGCCGCTCCGCTCCCGCCACCACGCCGCTGATCGTCCGGCTTGGCGACCGCGTCCGCATCCGCTTCGCGAACATGGGCATGGACCATCACCCCATTCACCTGCACGGCCACACGTTCTACGTCACCGGCACTGAAGCGGGCCGCGTGCCCGAGGCCGCCTGGACTCCGGCCAACACCGTGTTGGTGGGCGTGGCGCAGGCGCGCGACATCGAGTTTGTGGCCAACAATCCGGGAGACTGGATGCTGCACTGCCACATGCCGCACCACATGATGAACCAGATGGCTTCCATGGTGGGCCCCGTGATGCAGGCCGGGCGCGGCATAAGGGCCGGCATGGGGATGCCGGAAGGCATGGGGATGATGCAGCAAGGCGGCCCGCTCTCTGAGGAAAATGGTCCCAGCCTCGGCCGCGCGGTTGGCTTGGGGGCAGATTACCAGAAGGCGGCCACGAATATGCCGCTGGCCGATGCCGCGCATCCTGCGGAATCAAACCCTCAACAGGATAACGGCCATGGCGCGGCGCAGAACCCGCCGGGCGGCGAGGCTTCGAGCCCGTGGCGCGTGCCGGGCTACCCACAAGACATGATGATGTCGATGGACGAAGCCGTCGCCAAGCCCGAGACCTGGGGCCTGGCGCCCGGCTGGAGCGGCGGAATGCAGGGCATGATGACGCTGGTGCGCGTTCTCCCGCCCCACCGCTACGACCAGGTGATGGCGCGCGTGAGCGGCGCCCGCCGCCTTTGACTTTCAACTCTCAACTCTCGACTTTTTGTTTATATCCGCCGGCGTGCTTCCAGCTATCGAGGTGACTGCCATGACAAACAGGCTAAGAAATCCAGTATGGTGCGGTTGGGCCGGCTTCTTGGCGGCCGCAGGCGTCTTGCTGGCGCCAGCGCATCTGGGCGCCCAACAACCCGCGCCCGCGTCCACCTCGCCCGGCGCGCAGGCGCCCGCGACGGATGACCCGCAAGCACCCGGGCCGGCGCTCACCCTGGACGACCTCGAAAAAATGGCCCTCGACCGTAATCCCACCCTCGCCGAGGCGGAGGCGGATGTGCGCGCTTCGGCGGGCCGCAAGACGCAGTCGGGCCTGTATCCCAACCCGGTGATCGGCTACGAAGGGCGCGAAATCACCGGCGGCGCCGTTTATCGTGGGGGCGAGCACGGATTCTTCATTCGCCAGCCGATCGTCACCGGCGGCAAGCTCGGCCTCAGCCGCCACGTGTTCGGCGCCGAAGAAGAGCAGGCAAAGTCGGTGGCCGCGGCGCAACGCGAGCGCGTCGCCACGGCGGTGCGCCTCGCTTACTACCAGGCCCTGGGCGCGCAGGAGGAGTTGGAGGTCAAAACCGGCCTCGCCGATCTCGCCCATCGTGCCGCCGCCACCGCCATCCAGCTCGCCAACGTGGGCCAGGCCGACCAGCCCGACGTTCTGGAAGCGAAAGTGGAAGCGGGCCGCGCCGAACTTGACCTGCTGGCCGCGCGCGCCGAGCAGGAGCGCGTGTGGCAGCAACTGGCGGCCGTGGTAGGCCGGCCCGGATTGCCGCCGTCGCCCCTCGCCGGCCGGCTTGACGCTCCCGCGCCGCAGCTCGACCGCGATCAAGCTCTAGCGGCCATCCTCAACAACAGTCCCGAGGTGCTGGCGGCGCAGCAGGGCGTGGCTCGGGCCGAATGGGTGCTGAAACGCGCCCGCGCCGAGCGCCTGCCCGACGTGGAGCTGCGCGGCGGGGCGGACTACAACCGCGAGCTGCTCGGTGTGATGAACCGCGCCGTAGGCTGGGAGGGCGAGGCCGAAGTGGGAGTGCAAATTCCCATCTTCAACCGCAATCAGGGGAACGTGCGGGCGGCTGAAGCGGAACTGGCCCACGACCAAAACGAGCTCGAGCGCGTGCGCCTCGCGTTGCGCTCGAACTTCGCCGCGCTCTTCCGCGATTACGCCGACGCCGGCGAAACTGCGCGCCGCTATCGCGACCAGATGTTGCCCGACGCCGAAAAAGCCTTCGAGCTGTACCAGGCCAAGTATCGCGAAATGGCCGCCGCCTATCCGCAGGTGCTCATCGCCCAGCGTACGCTCCTTCAACTGCGCGACGAATATACGCGCGCCCTGGTGAGCGAATGGGAGTCTGCCGTGACGCTTCAGGGGTACCTTCTCACCGACGGACTGGCCGCCCCGCTCGCGGCCGGAGAACCTGCCAGCCTGTCACCCGGCGTCGAGGTGCGGCCGTCGGCGGCGCCTTAACGCGCGGCCACTGCTGGCGTGCGGCTGGAGGATTTCGCCTGAGTTATACTGTCTGGCGCGCGGGATGTTAAAAGGGGGGTTCGCCGGTGATTCCGCTCAACGCCATGAAGAGGTCATCGATGAAAGGAAGGCCGTCGGCCGTAAGGGTGGCAGTCTTGCTTTCGCTAGCCGCATGCCTCGCCGCATGCTCCCGCACGGCCACGCAAGCGCCCGGACAGCCGGCCCGCGTCAGCGTCCGGTTTCCCATTCCCATCGTCGAAGCCGGCCAGGCTCCGTTCTACGTTGCCCAGGACAACGGGTACTATGGCGACGAGCACCTGGCCGTGAGCTTTCAAATGGGATCGCGGGAGCTTAACCCCGTCAAAACCGTCGCCATCGGACAGGATACGTTCGGAGTGCTGGGAGGACCGGACACGCTGCTGGTGGCGCGCTCGGCGGGGCAGCCTCTAAAAGCCATTGCCGTCCTGCATCGCAACTCGAACTTCTCCTGCCTGATCACGCTGAAGTCCTCAGGTATCACCAAGCTCGCGCAGCTTCAGGGCAAGAAGATTGGTTTCAATTACGGCCATATTTCCACCGACGTGCTCCACAGCCTGCTGCGCCGGAACGGCATCCACTACACGGAAGTGGATGTGGGTTTCGATTACAATCAATTGATCGCGGGGAAAATCGATGCCGAGTGGGCTTTCACGGTCACTGCGGGGCTCGACCTTCCGGCCAAAGGCATCGAGATCAACCTCATCAATCCGGCCGACTACGGCATTGTAACTCAGGGTTACACCCTATTCGCAACCGACAACACCGTCCAGCAGCAACCGGACGTCGTGCTGCGCTTTCTGCGAGCCACCCTGCGCGGGGTCAAGTTCGCGGTGGAGAATCCCGAAGCCGCCAATCAGACTCTGCTGAAGCGCGATCCCAGCCTGGATGCCGCTCTCAGCTTGAAGCGATTGAAGGATTACAACGCGGTCACCAGCGACAGCGAGCAGTATCCGCCCGGCTACATGGACCACGCGATGTTCGGGGACACCTATCAGCGTCTTGCGGAAGAGCACGTGATTGGCAAACCCTTTGACCCCAAGGACGCCTATACCACTCAGTTTCTGGCGGAAATCTATCGGCGGCCTTTCCCAAATTAGGACGGCATGAGTCTCAGACCGCCTATGCTCGAGATTCGCGAACTCAGCAAGATCTACCGCTCCGGCCGCGATTCCGTACCTGCCATCGGCAGTGTCTCCTTTTCCGCTGGGCGCGGAGAATTCCTCGCCATCATCGGACCGAGCGGGTGCGGCAAGACGACCCTGCTCAAGATCATCGGCGACCTGCTCGAGCCGAGCGCAGGGTACGTCTCCGTGGAAGGCCTGCCGGCCCGCCAGGCCCGGCTGAAGGGGATGTTCAGCTTCGTCTTTCAGAACCCGGTGTTGCTGCCCTGGCGCCGGATTATCGAAAACGTCCGGCTTCCGCTGGAGATTCTGGGGCGACACAGCCGGGATCCCGAACAGTTGCTGCAAATGGTGGGTCTGGCAGGCTTCGAAAAGCGCTACCCGAAGGAACTATCGGGCGGCATGCAACATCGCGCCGCGCTGGCCCGCGCCCTGACGTTCGACCCGCAGGTACTGTTGATGGACGAACCCTTCGGCGCTCTTGACGAATTTACCCGGGATGCCTTGAACCGCCAGCTTCTCCAGATCTGGCGGGAGACCGGCGTCACCATTTTGTTCGTGACCCACGGCATTGGCGAGGCTCTGTTTCTCGCCGACCGCGTGATTGTGCTCTCCGGCCGGCCGACCACCGTGAGAGCAACGTTCCAGGTGCCCTTTCCTCGCCCTCGTGAGGACTCGCTGAAGGAAACGGAGCACTTTCAGGAGGTTGTCCGATCGCTACGAGAGAAGCTGGAGTAAAGGCGGTTGCCGTTCCGGTGGTTACCTTCGTCGGGCTGCTGTGTGCCTGGGCCGCGGCGGAGCGCGTGTTTCATTTCAACCCGATTCTCATGCCCTCGCCGGGCGCCATCGGGGAAGCCTTCCTGGCGAACTCCGGGCGGCTGTTCCGGGAAACGGGAATTACCATGGAGGAATCCGCGCTCGGCTTCCTGCTGGGTAGCGCCGGCGCCTACCTGGTGGCTGTTCTCTTCGTCTACTCACGGGTGTTTCAGCAGGCCATTTACCCTTACGCGGTGGCCCTGAAGTCTACGCCGCTGA
>DATJAQ010000082.1:0-8982 GCA_035516075.1 Terriglobia bacterium
TTGACGACTTGCTAGCGAATCCAACTGTCACGCCTTTCTGACACAGCGATTCCACCGAGACCGCTGGAACGTCGCCACCCGGTAGAAGTTTGAGCGCGTAAGTGTCGTGGAGCTTTGGGGGAGAAACGCAGGCGTCACCCAGGGTCTTGACCTCGGCAAACCCCGAGAGCGACCCATAAAGCAACATGGTGGTGGAAGGCTGTGACGTGCCTGCCCTCTTGGCAGCAGGCTTCGGCTTCGCCGGGGGTTGCGATCCCTTCGCCGCCGTCTTCGACTTAGTCGCTTGCGCCGGTTTTGCCGGAGCAGATCCGCCGGCGGCTTGCGTCGCCAGACCATTCGTGGCACATGTTTGGACTATCAGAAACACCAGACCAGCAACCACCCCCACACCACTTTTACTCGCGTGCGCGCTCATCATGGCTGCACCACCTTTCCGCTTAGCGTACGAGGCAGCACGGTTGCAGCGCACTTCGCAGGGAAATGCGAGATTCAAGCGTGAAAAGGGCCAACAGGGTGCTGACCATGTTCTTCTGCAGGCCGCCTTAAACCGGTATGTCCGTTTTCGACTCCGTTCGCGCTGCCCAGCACACATCTAACCGGGATTTCCCTTGTAGACCGTCGGCCCGATCGCCAAGATACACCTGACCGCCTCCGACGGCAACGGGAAATCAGATTGGGGCTTCTTCGTGCTCCCACTGGCCACGGAGGGTGCCATTTTGCCTCTCCCGAGAACCCAATAGACCCAAACTGTCCCGTTTTCGACCGATACCGGCGCCACTTTGCCGCCTCCCTGCCTCTCTCGTCGCTGAAATCCCATCCGATCGTCGGCTCGCCTACCCGGTTGGCAAGGGCAGCGACTCGATCCCCCGAGGCATGGCCTCGAACAGCCGCCACGTCAGATGACTCTCGGCCAGCAGCAGCCAGTAGTAACGGGCGTGTTTCACCAGCCGACGGCCCGTCTTCACCGGCCTCTGCTGCAAGCTGGTCAGCGACCAACCCGTTAGTTTCGGCGATGGCGCCAGCAGCGGCCCAAAGACCGATTGCGGATCGAAGATTCGAGATTTCAGAACGCGGGGGGCGAGGTGGATTCCCGCCTCCGCGGGAATGACGGGCGGCGCGGGAATGACGGATGGGGCGGGAATGACGGGGGTGAGCGAGCGGACAGCGGGGCGGAAACGGACGAGATCGATTTATTTCGCGGCTTCCCGGCCGCGCGAGGCGAGATACCACTCGATGGTTTTCTTCAGACCTTCGTCGAAAGGAACCTGGGCTCTAAAGCCAAACTCGCGTTCCGCGCGCGAGGTGTCGAGTTTCCGGCGCGGCTGCCCGTCCGGCTTGGAGGCGTCCCAGGCGATGTCGCCCTCGAAACCGGTGAGGCGGGCGATAAGCTGAACCAAGTCCCGCAGGGAAATCTCAAAGCCCGATCCGAGGTTCACAGGCTCCTCGCCCTCGTACTTCTCCGCGGCCAGTATGATCCCTTCCGCCGCGTCCCCGACGTAGAGAAATTCCCGCGTGGCCTTGCCCGTGCCCCAAACCTCCACCGTGTCGCTGTGCCGCTCCTGCGCTTCCAGAAACTTTCGAATGAGGGCGGGGATCACGTGCGAGGTTTCCACCTGGAAGTTGTCGCCCGGGCCGTAGAGGTTGACCGGAAGCAGGTAGATGGAGTTGAGCCCGAATTCCTGGCGGTACGCCTGCGCCTGCACCAGGAGCGACTTCTTGGCGATGCCGTAAGGCGCGTTCGTCTCCTCCGGGTACCCGTTCCACAAGTCGTCCTCGCGAAAAGGCACGGGACAGAATTTCGGATAAGCGCATACGGTGCCGACCAGCACGAGTTTCTGGAGGCCGGCCCTTCGCGCCTGCTCGATGAGCTCGATGCCCATGATGGCGTTTTCGTAAAAGAAGGTGCCGGGGCTCGCGCGGTTCGCTCCGATTCCGCCTACGGTGCCCGCCAGGTGCATCACCAGATCGGGGTGAAGATCCTGAAAAAGGCGTTGCACGTTGGCGCGGTCCCGGAGGTCGTAGTCCTTCTTGCGCGGAGCGAAAACGCTCGCGCAACCCCGGCCCTGAAGCGCCGCCACCACGGCGCGCCCCAGAAAGCCCGCGCCCCCGGTGACCACGATTCTCTTGTCCTTCAGGTCGATCATGATTTCCCTTCCCATTTCATTTTAGCGGCAAGCGGTGGCAGGCGCGAAGGCGCGGGTGGATTACGGTTTGGCCGGGGGAGGCGCCTTCTTCTTATACTTCCAGAACACGGTGCACTCGCCCATTTCGTCGCTCTGGGCGTAAACGCCCCAAGATGTCACGTCGCTGGCAAAGTCGTCGTCGTCGCAGACCACGGTAGTGGGAAAGTCGCCCTGCTTGATCCGTTGATCCAATTCCGCCTGCGGCAGGATGTGAAGCCTGGCGTTCTCGGCGGGAGGCAGTTTGAGCTTATGAGCGTCGTCGTGCTCCATGCCCCGGGGTATGGGCCAGTTCGTCAGAAAATAGATGTGCTCCGGCGCCGCCAGCGCCGCGCCCTGCGGAGTGACCTGCTGCACTTTGTCCGCAACCTGCTGAAGCTGGCGCCACGTGCTGCTGTCGCGATCTTCGTAGATGGTGTTGCCCAAACACAGGACTGCGATGCCCGCCAGCAGGATCACCGGCGCGCGCAGGCGGCCGGGATGCTCCAGACGCGCCACCACGGCGTAGAATCCCACCACCGCCAGCACGGTGAGGAAGGGGATCATAAAGACGAAATACTGGGGGAAGGTGGGACGCGCGAAGACGTTTTGCGCCGCGACGATCAGAGCCAGCCACAGGCATAGGCGAAACTCCGCCCGGCGCGCGGGGTCGAAGGCGCTCCTTTTGATGTAGAACAGACCGGCCAGCGCCAGCAGAACCAGCAGAAGGCTGGGCGAGCTGTTCACCCAATCGGTGACGATGCCGATGTCGTGGGCGGTGGAACCTTGCCAGTCTACCCGGCGGTATAGCGTGTGGTACTTGAGAATGTTGAAGACCACCACCTGCGGCGAGCGTGCATAGAGCACCAGCACGGGCGTCCAGGAAACCACCGCGCCGCCCAGGAAAGCCGCGGCTTTGGCCAGGCGGCTACCGGCCCGGTTGTAGAGCCACATCCAGAGCAGCAGCACCGGGGCCATCAGGGCCGTGAGCAGGGAGCATCCCGCGGCCGCGCCGGCCGCGAACCCCGCCAGCGCACTCATCCCCAACCGGGTGCGGGCTACGCCGGCAATCGCGGCACGAAACGCCGCCACCACCAGCAACAGGCAAAGCGGGTAGGCCTGCGCGATGGTCCCCGCCATCCACGTCTGCCACTGCAATCCGAAAAGGGCCAGCCCGGCGAACGCCGCGGGCGTGCGCCAACGGGGCTCGGGAAAGAGCGCGGCGAGATACTGCGCCATGAGCAACACGGCGCCCGCCGTCACCAGGGCCGCGACCGCGTGCACCACGCGCCATCGGGCGCCGAACACCGCCATCCAGGCGGCATTCCAATAGGCATTCAGAGGGGTCTGCGGAAAGAAGAAATCGAGGTAGGGCCGCTTGCCGGCATCGATAAGGTGCGCGGCTAAAATGTGGAAGCCCTCGTCCCAGAAGAATGAATAGGTCTGGGAATAGGCCACCATCCCGGCAGCCAGGAGCAGCAGCGCCAGGTACAGCGGGCGCGTGCCCGGTTTCCGGTTGGGATCATCGCCGGGTTGAGGGCGGGCCGGAGGGAGTTCGGAAGGAACGTTCATGGGTGCCGGAGATGATCCGAGCGCACATTGGAATCAATACTTTTTCATCGCGGTTCCACCCCCTACCGGCCGCAACTTCGCGAGCATAACGAAATCCCTTGACGCTTTCAACCGCAAACTCCGCGCCGGCGGCGATTGGTCAAAGCGCCTTTTCCCAAACCAGCAGGGCGCGGGTGGCGTTCCAGCGGCCGAGAGGTCCGAGCATTCTTTCGCAGAAACGCGCCGCGCGGATCAATCGCGCCGGCAGCGGGCGCGTGCACTTGAACCCGAACGTGGCCAAATAGGGTAATCCCAGGAAGGGCTCCTCACGCGCCAGCCGAAGCGTCCCGGGTTCGCGGCGGTAATGCTGGACCACTTTATAGGGAATGGTGGCGTTGCCGTCAAAGGCTTGCTTGTGGCGAGCCTCGAAGGGACGGCGCAGGTCGATGCGCAGCGTACAGTCTTCGTGGTGGAAGTAGCGGTAAAGGAGGTAGGAAAAAGGGGTGATCCAAGGCTCGGTCATGGCGATCAATCCACCGGGCACAAGCACGCGGCTGGCCTCGGCCATGAAGTCGAGGGGGTAGGGCAAATGGTGGAGGACATCGAGCATCACCATAGCCCCCACCGATTGGGATGGGAACGGCAGGGCGCAGGCATCGCACACCACGTCCACCCAATGGGTCGCGATCACGTCGGTGGAAATCAATCCGGGATAATACTCTTTAAAAAATCCGGGGCCGGCGCCCAGCTCCACAATCGGTGTTCGCCCCTGGACCACCCGCAACAACGCGGCAAAAAACTCCGCATAAACGGCGCGCAATTCGGGGCGAGCGGCCCAGACGCTCCGGTGCCGTTGCACAAAGTCCAGATCGGATGACCGCGGCGGCGCGCTCCCCATGATGGGTGGATTCAGGCGATAAAGAACAGTTTGGCCGCGGCTTTGGCCGACATGCGCAGCAGAAGCCAGCCATCCGCAAAGCGGCTGATGTTGGTGGCGCCATAGGTTCGCTGCCGGTACCGGATTGGCATCTCGATGATCCTCAGATTCAGCTTGGCCGCGCCGAACAGGAGATCGAAATCGCCGAAAGGATCGAAGGGCCCGAAGTAGGCCCGGCCGCGCGCTATTTCGTCATAGCGCGACCGCCACAGCACCTTGGTGCCGCACAGGCTGTCTTTGATCGGCTGGCCGATGAGGGTGCTCAGCAAGAGTGCGAAGAGGCGATTCCCCAGCAGGTTGAGGAAGCGCATGGCCTTGGGGTCCATGGTGTAGACCAGGCGGCAGCCGTTGATGAACTCGCCTTTGCCGCGCAGCAGGGCATCGTAGAAGTGCGCGAGATCCTCCGGCGCCACGCTGGCGTCCGCGTCGAGAATCATCAGGATATCGCCGCGGGCGCGCGAAAAGCCCAGGCGCACCGCATCGCCCTTGCCCCGCCCTTCCTGGACAAGCACGGTGATGTTCTTCTCCGGCAGGGCAGCGGCGATCTTCCGGCAAACCGCCAGGGTATCGTCCTTGGAATGGCCCTCCACCAGGATAAGTTCCGTCTCCGCTCCCAGGGCGGGCAGCCGCTCCACAATCTGCCGAATGTTGCCCGCTTCATTCCGGCACGGACAGATCACCGAGACTCGGGGCGCGGTTCGAACCTCGAGGTTCAGCG
Organism: Terriglobia bacterium; assembly: GCA_035516075.1. Classification (GTDB taxonomy): domain Bacteria; phylum Acidobacteriota; class Terriglobia; order UBA7540; family UBA7540; genus Gp13-AA77. Next base: position 5,366 of record DATJAQ010000082.1, read on the forward strand.
GCCGAGCCACAATCCAGTTGGTTAAACATAGGTGGCGCCACAACGGCAGCGGCGCCAAGTACCGATTGGCCAGCGTGCTGAGCCCCGGGATTCGCTTGGGCAGCAGAATATGCTTGCGGGTCTGAACCACATCGAAATCCGTGAGGTGCAGCAGGTTCTTGATGTCTTCCACCGTGGTCCAATTCAGCAGGGGTTGCGGGTATTTCAGGCCGAGCTTCTCCGCCGCAACCAGTACCGGTTGCCACGCCCGGCTGTACCAGTGCATCACGAGGCGCGTCTCCGGACGACACACGGCTCGAAGCCGTTCCAAGGCCAGCCGGATATCGAAGAGGAATCCGGTCAAATCCGAAAGTAGAATGTAATCGAACTTCTCGCCCTCCAGGTCGAGTTGTTCCGCCGCCATCTGGCGGAATTCCAGGTCCGGGTACTTTGTCTGCGCCAAGTGGACCATCCCGCCCGAGATATCGATGCCCACACCTCGGCGGGGCCGCGTGGCAGCGAGCAGATCGCCCGTCCCGCTTCCAACCTCCAGCACCCGCGAACCTTCCGGAACATGGAAGCGAGCCAACGATGCCAGCGCGCGGTGGTAACCGGCGTTCCTGCGCCGCCAGGTTTCGACGGTGGCCGCGTAGTGATCGAAGAAATCGGCCCACGACTGGAAATACTCCTCCATGCTCGCGGGCAGACGGTCCCTGCGCGCCTGCTTCGCCCACTCGGGGTACGGCTGTACGCTCTTTCCGGCGACCGTTTGACCTATCGAAGACATCCCGGGGCACTCCCCCGTACCTTGCCGCGTAACCGCGTGCTTCTCGACCGGGCCTCGAGCAGAACTGCGGCCCGCTCAGGCTGCCCCGCCGGGGGCGGTACATGAATCCTAACACACGACCTCGGGACCGGCCACCGGCGTCGTCGCCAGGGAGAGTTCGGTCCCCAGGGCTCGCACACTAGGCTAGGGATTGGCCGCCGGACAAGCCTTAGGGCTGCGGGCGGGGGCGCGCCCTACGACGCCTTAGCTCTCCAGCTTGAAGCGGGTGGAGGCGAGGGCGTAGAGGCGCCGCCACACCAGACGGTTGACGGTCACCACCATCGCCGCCATCAGAATGGTCGCGCCCAGCAGAAGGCGCAGATTGCCCGTGTCGGTGGCGTGGCTGATCACGGCGCCGAGCCCGACGGTGGAGAACGTCCGGCCCCTGAAGTGGAAGTACTCCGCCACGATGCTGGCGTTCCAGGCGCCGCCCGAGGCCGTGATGAAGCCAGTAACGAGGTAGGGGAAGATTCCCGGCAGAAACAGCCTGCGCCAGCGCTCGAATCGGCCCAGATTGAACACGGAGCATACTTCCTTCAAATCGGACGGGATGGCGCTGGCGCCGGCAATCACGTTGAACAGCAGGTACCACTGTGTGCCGAGCAGCAACAGCACCATGGACCCGATGCCAAGCCCTCCGCCGGCGCGAATCAGCACCAGCAGCACAATGGGAAATAACGCCGTGGCGGGCACGGAAGCCGCGATTTGCGCAAGGGGCTGCGCGACGGCCGAGAGCCGGGGCCGCAAGCCCACGAAGACGCCCACCGGGATGGTCCAAAGCGCCGCCAGCACCAGCGTGGCCTCCACCCGCAGAAAGGTGGCGCCGGCGCCGCGCGCGAGGTCCCACAGCTCCGGCCGCACCAGTCCGCCGAGCGTCGCGATCATCTTCACCGCCTTGTACACCACGCCCGCTCCCACCGCGGCCAGCAGGAGTCGCAACGCCCATGCCCGGATGAGGCGCGCGGGAGGGTGCGGCTGCGGAGGCCTGCCCGCGTTTGCGAAATAGAGGCTCAAGGCCTCGCGCGCCGGGCTTATCGTGAAGTTCCCGGCGAGCGCGAGGATTCTCGAGCGGCGCAGCAGAGTGAGGATGGGAGAACGGGGCGACTGAGCGGACTCCACCTGCTCGAACTTGAACTTCTCCGCCCAGGCGATCACGGGGCGCCAGACGAGCTGGTCCATCAGCACGATCACGGCGATCATGGCGCCCACGCCCCACAGGATGGCGCGCGTATCGCCGGCAGTGGCGGCCGTCTGCAAATAGGAGCCGAGGCCCGGCAGGCGCAGATCGCGATTGCCCAGCACGAACATCTCGCAAGCCATCAGGAAGAACCAGGCCCCGGCCACCGACATGATGGAATTCCAGATCAGTCCGATGGCGGCGTAAGGCAGCTCCATTTGGGTGAAGCGCTGCCACCAGCTCCAGCGATAAATGGCGGCCGCCTCGCGCATCTCGCGCGGTATACCCTTCAGCGAGGAGTAAAAGCTGAAGGTCATGTTCCATGCCTGCCCGGTGACGATCAGCACGATTGCGCCGAGCTCCACGCCAAGCTGCCGGTTGGGGACGAGGGCGATCATCGACACCATCACGCCGGGCAGGAAGCTCAGCACCGGGATGGACTGCAAGGTGTCGAGCAGCGGAACCATGAAGCGCTCGGCGCGCGCGTTGTAGGCCGCGGTGTAGCCGTAAACCAGGGTGAAAGCGAAACTGAGCGCGTAGGCGATGACGATGCGAATCAGCGAGAAGGCCGCGTACTTGGGCAGATAGCCCGGCGAAAGGTGAATCTGCGCCTGGGTGTTGACGGCGCCCACGCCGTAGCGCGCAAAGGTGAGCAAGGCGTAGAAGCCCGCCAGGGCGGCCAGCATGATCGGGAAGTCGTTCAGCAGCGACGCCGGCCGCGAGGGCAGCACGCCCCAGGCCGGCACTCCCGACGATGCTTTCGCGGTGGAGGGCGTCATGGGTGGTCGAGGGCGTCCTGGGCGAGATCTTCGGAGTGTTGCAGGCGGTGCAACAGCAGGCGGTCCTTCTCGGCGTTGTAAATGAAAATTTCGCCATAGCGGCCCCAGACGAGGGCGGTGTCGAGCTGGCGCTGCACTTCCTCTTCGGGGAAGTGCTCCTCGAGAATATCGCGGAAGAATTCGAGCGGCATTTCGCCGTCGGACTTGCTCTGCAGCCCTTTGTAAATCTGCTGCAACAGCATGGAATGGGCCAGGGCGGCCTCGCGGAAAAGGTCCTTGCGGGCGGCGATATGGGCCTCCACAAACGCCTTGCCGGCCGGCGTCACCTCAACGTCGCCGCGGTCGGTGCGGGCGAAATCGAGCAAGGTGGCGGCCTCGAGGATGGGCAGCAGGTCGTCCACCTCCATCAGAAGCTCCTCGGCCACGTGGTAGAGGTCCTCCTTGCCGCCGCGGTCGGCGAGGAGCTCGAGCAATCCCGCGATGCCGCCCGGACGCGCGTGGGGCAGCATCTGGGGCGGGGCGGGCCGCCCGGCGGCGGAGGGCGGGGCGGGCGCGAGCTCGGGCTGCGTCATCAGCTTGTAGATGTAGTCCACGTACACCAGGAACTCGGCCGAAGTGCGCTCGCGCGGATGTTTGAGGGGAATGGAAAAGTCAGCCCGCACCTTCGCCGGATGCGTGCCGAGCACCACGATGCGGTCGGCCAGCAGCACCGCTTCCTCGATGTTGTGGGTCACCAGAAACATGCTGCGGGTGGGTATTTTTTTGCCCAGCCACAGGTCCAGCAGCTCACCGCGCAGGTTCTCGGCCGTGAGCACGTCAAGGGCGGAAAAAGGCTCGTCCATAAAAAGAATCTCGG
>DATJAQ010000083.1:0-3747 GCA_035516075.1 Terriglobia bacterium
TGCGAGGCAATCTGCTTCGAAAATATGCTCAGGTTCTGATCGAAGAGTCCGGCGAGCTTCTCTTCGAGCGCCCGAGACTGGGCGAGGGCTGCGCTCTGGGACCGTTCGTTGAATTCGGCGAGGGTTGTTTGAAGCGTCGCGCTGATTTCCTCAGCCTCGGTGCGGGCGCGTTTCGCGCGGCTCGAATCGGCCTCGATGCCGGCTTGGGTCTGCGCAGCGATTTGCCCGGAGAACTTGCTGAAGTTTTGATCGAGGAGTCCGGTCAGTTTGTCTTCAAAGGCCTTGGCCTGGGCCCGGGCCGCCTCCTGGGTGTGCTCGGTGAATTGAGCCAGGGTGGTCTGAAGTGCCGAGCTGGCTTCTTCGGCCCGGCCGCAGACGGCCTGCGCGCCGCGTGCTGCTGTCTCGAGCCCTGCCTCGGTTTGAGCCGCAAGGTGCTGGGAGAACTTGCTCAGATTCTGATCGAGAAGTCCGGTCAGCTTCTCTTCAAAGGCCTTGGCGCGGGCCTGCGCCGCCTCCTGAGTTTCTTCGTTGAAGCGCGCCAGGGTGGCCAGGAGTTTCGAGTTGATTTCTTCGGACTGCGCCCGCGTCGTTTCCACCCGGCTCGAAACCGCCTCCACCCCCGCCTGGGTTCGGCACGCGATCTGTTCGGAGAACTTGGCGAGGTTCTGCTCGAACAGGCCGGCCAGCCTTTGCTCGAAAGCTTGGGTCTGGGCGTGGGCTGCCTCGCGAGTATCACGGGTAAAGCGCGTCAAAGTGGAGTTGACCGCCGAGATCATCTCCTCGGTTTGAGCACGAGAGAATTGCCCGCGGCTTTCGGCCACCTCGGGGAGCGCCGCACTCCTCGGCATCGCGTTCAGACCCAACGTGCTCGCACTGACGTCGAACCCTGAAGGCCGGGCCTCTCCCGCCAGCCAGTGTTCTCGGCTGAAGCGCGTCGAGGCGGGCCACCGCATTGGACCCAGCTCATCCGGCTGCCGGTGATTTGGCGGCCGGCTGGCGGCCGGCTCCCGCCGGGGCGAGGGCGGTGGCACAACCGCCTCGGAGAGCTTCGGCAAGGTATCTGAAGCGATGAGGGGAGGGCGCGGCGGCGCCGGGTGCGGCGCCGTTGAGGCGACATCAGCCTGCTCGCCAATAACGCTATCCGCCGCTTCTGGTGTGGCGGGCTGGCCGTCCGGAGCAGCGGACTCGTCGAGGCGTACCCCGAGTACCGAGGCAAGTCGCGCCGCCAGCGCTTTGCCGTCATCGGTCTCCTCGCGTTTTCGCCACATCATGGTCTACGTTCCTTCCTCGCAGGCGGTACGATCCGGGAAATCGCCCGCTTTGCCGGAAACTCGTCGGTGTGAGACCGGACCTCGACGTGGCCTGCGAAGCACCGATTGCGGGCTTACCCGCCTGCGGCCCGATGGCGCGCTGATGCCAGCGCCGGGTGCATGGGTATTGGAATTGCCGATTGTACGGGGCTGTGGGTGGGTGTCTCGCCATCCACTGCTCAAGCCCTCCCCAGGGCTAGTACCGCAGCATACTCCTGTTGGGGAAACAACGCCATGGAGAAAAAGCGTCGTGCCAGGCTAACCGGCAAAAGCTCCCCGGACTTGAAGTTCGGGGTTTTGCTGCATCTGTATTGCCAGATCTAGGGATACTGAGTCCAGTGATATTCCTGCCATTAAATTCAGCCGCCTGCCAGCCGAATGAGCGCCCTGATGCGCGCGCGACCCTGGTTACGGTGTCCCGGCGATTGGAAAGCGTAACCTTCCGGTGACGCCTGATACATGCTTGGCGTACCTGACTCCGCAATGTTCCGGGCTTCCTGCACCCTGCGGCGCGGGAATCGAGAATCCGCGCTCGAGGGATCCCAGGGTTGGCAGAGGATCGAATCTCGTCTCCAGTTCGGGCTAAAACCGGGGGAGGTTTTTCGCTTGACTTTGCCGGCATGGTTATGGCATGGTTATTGCTGCGATGACGACCGGGTTTGACCTCACGCTCCGCCTCCTATCTCAAAATCACACTCCCGAGCCATTTGAGGGGGCAAAGCCAACCGAAGCCATGGCATATAAGCCTTTCCATTTCAATCGTTTACGGCCGATGGGGCCGGCGCGAAGCCAATTGAGTTATCAGGCTTGTTTTCAGCCACTTACGGATGAAGACGCCCTCACTTTGGGAGAATTGGTAAGGAATTGTGGGGCTTTCTCAAGGATTGGCGGGACCAGTAGGCGATGGCGATCGCTGCGTTGGGCAGTTAGGGCGGTTCGGTGTGGAGGCCGCCCCGCTATCGATCGACGGGCGCGGGAATGATGGCGACGCGGATGGAACGAACCCACGATGTACTTTAGAATCAGCAGATACGTCTCACACGCTCCTGTCACTGAATTGGTGATGGCGGGTGCCCGAACGCCCGGAATCGACCGTGGAAGCGGAGGTCCGAGCTTGTCACGGTCCGCCTATGAACCCTGAGGCCATACTCACTCCCGGTTACGCCACGCCCGAGGGCACCGCACGGTTCCGGGAGCGCTTTTCGGGGAGGCTTCCCGGACACTTCCGCCAGGCCCGCCACCTGTGGCTCTCCTCGATCGGCCTCGGCACCTATCTTGGCGAGCCCGATGCCGCCACCGACGCTCTTTACCGTGAGGCGGTGACGCATGCCTTGGAGCTCGGGGTGAACGTCATCGACACTGCGGCGAATTATCGTCACCAGCGCAGTGAGCGTGCCATTGGCCAGGCGCTGGCCGAGCTGTTCGGTGCCGGCAAGCTCGGGCGCAACGAAATTTTCCTGGCCACCAAGGGCGGCTTCCTCACCTTCGACGGGGCGGAACCGCCGGACCCCGAGGCTTACTTTCGCGAGCGCTTCGTCGCCACGGGCCTCGTGGAGCCGGGCGACGTCGCGGCCGGCTGCCACGTGATATCGGCGCGCTACCTCGCTGACCAGATCGAGGCCAGCCGGCGCAACCTGGGTCTGGAGACCCTCGACCTGTATTACCTCCACAATCCCGAAACGCAGCTTCAGCGCGGCACGCGGGCCGAGTTTTACGCACGCCTGGGCGAGGCCTTCGCAGCCCTCGAAGCGGCGGTGGCGGCGGGCAAAATCCGGGCCTACGGAACCGCCACCTGGAACGCCTATCGGGTGAGGCCGGAGAGCAAGGAGAGCATCTCGCTGGCCGAGGTGGTGAAGGTTGCCGAAGCGGCGGGCGGCCCGGCGCACCATCTCCGCGCTGTGCAGTTGCCCCTCAACCTGGCCATGCTCGAGGGGCTCGATCCTTCGATGCAGACTCACGAGGGCCAGCCCGCGCCGGCGCTGGTGGCGGCGCGCTCCCACGGCCTGATGGTGTTCGCGAGCGCCAGTCTGCTCCAAGGACGCCTGGCGGAAAACCTGCCCGAGGAGATTGCGAGGCATCTTCCCGGCCTCGACACCCACGCGCAGCGGTCGCTTCAGTTCGTCCGTTCCACGCCGGGGGTGACGGCGGCGCTGGTGGGTATGAGCCGGCGGGAGCATGTGGACGAGAACCTCGGCACGGCGCGCGTGGCGCCGCTCGAGTTCAATGCCTACCGGGCGATGTTTGCCGGGAGTGCGGCCGGCTAAGCCGGGAGCCAAGCCATGCCCAATTCTGAACTCGCCGAACGCTTTGAACGGGGTCTCGACGCCATGAACCGCGCGGATTTCCCGGCCGCCATCGAGATGCTGGGGGAGGTGGCTGTGGAAGATCCCTCCAATGCCCTGGCTTGGCGCTCCCTGGGCGTCTGCTACCTCGAAAC
>DATJAQ010000084.1:0-2569 GCA_035516075.1 Terriglobia bacterium
GGGCCACCTGGCGAATTCCGCTCTGCCGTCCCCCGATTCGGCAGGTCTGCGAGGTACCTCGCGCCGGCGCGTTGGGCGCCGCGCACGTCCTGAAAGTGCGATGCGCCGCCTTGTCCAGCCCCATCCAGCCAGGCCGACATCGACCCCCTTGGGCTACAAGAGTTGATCGTATGATGGCTCAAAAAGGGCCTTTTCGAGGCCTGAATGTCCAATTTCTGGACACTTTTTACTTCTTGCCACATGCTGTAAGTTGTCGAAGATACGTTGGGGTAAAAGCTTCTCGACGCCGTCTGTAAGTTGTTGAAAAGTCGTGTCGGACCTGCGCGGGATTTGCGCCCGTAAGTCCTTTAGAATTGATTGACGCTTGCGAGCCCAATCAGGGCCGCTCCGGCTCATCCGCGGGCTTCAAGTCGGAAGCCGCTTCGGGCGCGGGACCGTCCACGATTCGCATCATCGGCCGGGCGTCGCGATGAACCGTCAGCTCGAAGACGTCCGGCCGCCCGTAGTGCCCCGCCACGTCGAGCTGCCACCGCGGACCTCGCACCTGGCGCAGGTCGACGTCGGCGTAAAGAATCTCCTCCTTAAGGCGCACGGGCCCGGCGATGAACTTGCCGTCGGGGCCCACAATCGCGCTGTCGCCGGGGTTCAGCCACTCCTGGCCGGCCGACAGATACTTAGCCTTAAAACCATAAGAATCAGGCACATCGTCGCGGCGCAGGGCGCTGCAGCAGCCGACCACGTACACCCGTCCCTCCTTGGCGATGTGGCGCAGGGTGGAGAGCCAGGGCTCGCCGCGGTCCCAGGTGGGCGCCACGTAAATTTGCACGCCCCAAGCGTACATCGCGTAGCGCGCCAGAGGCATGTAATTCTCCCAGCAGATGAGGCCGCCCACCCGGCCGATGGGCAGGTCGTAGGCCGCCAGGGTGCTGCCGTCGCCCTGGGCGTGGATCAGGCGCTCACCGGCGGTGGGCACCAGCTTGCGGTGCTTGCCGGCAAGGGCTCCGTCCGCCCCAACGTAGAGCAGCGTGTTGTAAAGGGTGGTGCCGCTGGCCTCCTGATTCCGCTCGTTTACCCCGATGGCCACATTCACGCCAGCCCTGCGCGCCGCGGCGCAAAGCTGGTCCGTGGCGGCGCTCGGGATGGCCACTGACTCGGCCAGCAATTCCGCGTAAAGCTCTCTCAGGGCGTGGGTTTCGGCTGCGGGGAGGTGCCAGGCCCAGAGCGGGTAGGCCGGCACGAAGCACTCCGGAAAGACGGCCAGTTTGGCGCCCGCCGCACCCGCCTGGGCGATCAGCGCGCACGCCTTCTCGAGGGTGGCGGCGCGGTCCAGAAACACCGGCGCCGCCTGCACCGCCGCTACGCGCACCGGCGCGTCGGTGAGCTTCTCCATAGGGTAGTCTCCTTCCAGAGCCTCTCATCCTACAGCCTCTTCCGCCGCGAACCAAGCGGTGACTCATCAGGCCGGAGCGCGCTGGCCTGGGCGCAATGGACCTGAGCACGGGAGGCTCGCGGAAGGGCACAAACGTGATGAAACTGGCTACCTTTGGTTTTTGACAGCTCGAAACTCAATTCGCACAGTTGGAAATTGATTTTCAACCGATCGCGATTTTCTTGTTGCGCCTAAACGTAGTCTATGGCAAACTCGCATACGTTCGGAAGAGCGCCCGTTATGGTGAAGATTACGGACAATTCGAAGCGGGGTCGAAGGCAGCCGGTCACCGGCGCCGTCGGACTTCGGGCGTTTCCGGAAACCCTCTTGAGCGCCCGGTAGCAGCCGGCGCCCTTTACCTAAGCCTTTCCCTTTCAACACGTTGACCGCTGGGTGGCGTCGATGACGGATCCATCGACCTGACGTGTCGCAACGCCGTTGTCAATTGTTCCCCCAGCCCTTAAAGCAGTGGCGAGTGGCGAGTGAGAAGTGACGAGCAGCCCGATCGCCGCTGCATCCCAAGCTGCTCTCGGCGATGTGAGCCGGCTGCTCTTCACTCGTCACTTGTCGCTGATAACTGTACCTTTCGCCGGTGGCGAAAGGCTCGGGTTACTTCGCCGCCACGTTGAAGCGCGGGGCAGGCTGCCCCGGCGAGCATCAAGACCCGTTCGGGACGGGAGCGCAGCTCCGAAGCGCCAGGTTCCGGGCGGTGAGGGCTCGTAGCTTCACCCGGGCCGAGAGTTCCCCGGCGAAATAAGTTTTGCGTTTCCATATTCGACTTTCTGTTCGTCACAGGGAGGCGAACGAATGATGGGTACTCGAGGAGTTCAAACTGGAACTCCAGTCACAGGCGATTGGCTGTGCCGCACCTGCACCTTTGCTCAAGTCCAGAAGGACTACGCAGAGAGTGAAGAGCTGATCCATTGCACCTACAACCGGTGGGATACTCCGCAACTCGTGCCGTTTAGAATCCGCGAATGCAATGTTTACTCGGATCGGCGCCAGTCGGACCTCCGCGGGATGGAAAAAACCGCATGGATTCTGGTCACCAAGCAGGCCGGCCGCAGCATTGGCTTCGTGACGGCCAGGGAATTTAAAAAGATCGAGGGCGAAGACGCGGAGGTGATTCCGTAAGCACGG
>DATJAQ010000085.1:0-16033 GCA_035516075.1 Terriglobia bacterium
TGGGTCTTGGCAGCCTCGGTCGTCTTTTCGGCCGGGTTAGGCGAGTCGCTTGCCACGCCACCCTTGAGGGCGTCCTTGAACTCTCGAATGCCCTTGCCGAGCCCGCGCCCGAGGTCCGGCAGCTTCCCGGGCCCGAAGAGAATGAGGACGATCAGCAGGATCAGCAGCAAGTGGGTCGGTTGGAACAACCCTTCCATCGCAAACTCCCGGCGCGCCACGCATCATATCGCGGGGGACGTGCCATCCATCAGTATAGCCCAAAAGCCGGCCAAGCGTCATGCGCCGCGCGCGCCCTCCCGGCCGGTGGCCGGGAACAGCATGTCGCCGGGCGTGCGGCCGTGGGCCTCGCACCAGCCGAGATACAGGCGGCCGTAGCTGGCCGTGATGTAATCCCGCTGACGGTATCCCAACCCGCGCGCCACTTTGTCGATCCAGGCCCTCGGCCCTTCAAGCTCCAGATAGATTCCGATCGGCGTCTCGTCGAAGGCAGCCTCGGTGTGGCCCGGATCTTCGCGCCGGCGGTACAGGGTGCGGTACTTTTCGTAACGGAAGGCGACGCGCAGCCCAAGAGCCTCCAGCATCCTCGCCGTCTCGTCGCCGTCGCTCACGCCGGCCTCAATTTCCGGCCTTTCTTTGAAGCGTCCGGCTCCCACGCGCGGCCCCTTAAACGTCAGCAGGCTCCGCCCGCGCTCGAGGCGAAGCCGTAGCAGGCTGCCTGCCTTCCTCAAGCGCCGGCCCCGGAAATCAAACAGCGCGTTGCGCTCCAAGCTGCGCCTCGCGACCTGCCGAAAGCCCATCTCCGCCAGGCGCCGCCGCACCGCGCGGGCATCGTGAACCGGCAGCTTGACCTCGATTTCGCGGCGCATGGCGCGTCAGGCGGTGCTTCGGCACGGGATTGTTGCGCGCGGTCCACCCGCCCATCGATCCATGCCGCGCGAGCGCCCCGGGGCGCCGGCTCTCCGCGGCTAGGACTGCCGTTCGACAATGAAATCGGATAGCGAGCGCAGAGCATCCCGGTAGCGCGAAGGCGGGAACTCTTCGATCTCCTCCGCGGCACGTTGAGCATATTCGCGGGCTCGGGCGCGCGCAGCGTCCAGCGTGCCGTAGCGTTCCACTAGATCCTGAATCTCGGCCAGTGAGACGGCAGCGAACGCCCCGTCCGCCAGCACCTGCGCCACCTTCTGCTTCTCGTCGGGCCGGCACCGCTGCAAGAGATAAATCACGGGCAGCGTGATTTTGCCTTCGCGCAGATCGTTTCCGACGGGCTTGCCGAGGCGCTCCTCCGATGAACTGAAGTCGAGCACGTCGTCGATCAACTGGAAGGCGAGGCCCAAGTGCGTCCCGCAGGAACCCAGGCGCGTTTCGGTGGCATCGTCATTCCCGCTGACCAGGGCTCCGAGGCGCAGGCAGGCGGAGAAAAGGGCCGCGGTCTTGCGGTAGATCAGGTCGAAATAGTCGTCCTCCGTCACATCGAGGCGCTTCAGGAGGGTGAGCTGCAACATTTCGCCCTCCACCATCACCTGGGTGAGCGCGATCAGCAGGTCGAGAATGCGAAAATCGCGCCGGGCGAGCGCCAGACTGAACGCCTGCATGTAAAGCCAGTCACCCGCCAGCACGCTGCGGTGATTGCCCCAGCGCGAGTTCGTGGACGGGCGGCCGCGCCGCGTGTCGGCTTCGTCGATGATGTCGTCGTGCACCAGCGTCGCCGTGTGGATCATCTCCACCACCACCCCAAGCTGCACGGCGGCGGGACCCTGGTAGCCGCACAGCTTCGAGGCCAGCAGCACCAGAGCCGGCCGCAAGCGTTTGCCGCCGCCATCCTTCAAGTACTGGCCGATCTCGGTGATGGGCTGCACGCTGGAGACGGTCTGGCGGGCGAATTCTTTCTCCACCCGCGCCAGGTCCTCGCGCACTAGGTCGAAAACTTCCTTCACCGTGATGTTGCCCGTGGACGCCATTCCACCTTTCCCAGTCCCGAAGCGAAGGTTCCGCCCGGGCCGCCTGACCCGCTTCAGCGCTTCGAGTGTCCCGAAGCGTCATGTTCCCACAAACGGCGCGGCGAAGAAAAGCCAAAGTTCGCGCGCCGCCGCGCTAGAAGCTGCCCAGCTTAAAAAGCGCCGCGAAATTCTCCACCAGCTTCCGGCCCATTTCGTCTTCCGTCATTCCGTGCAGGGTCGCGAGTTCCTTGGTCACTTCGCGCACGAACGCCGGCTCGTTGCGCCGGCCGCGATGGGGCACGGACGCGAGATACGGGCTGTCGGTCTCGGAAAGCAAGCGCTCCGGGGGAACGGAGCGCGCCGCCTCGCGCAGACCGTCCGACTTCTTGAAGGTGACGTTGCCTGCGAAAGAAACGTAGAAGCCGAGCGCCATCAGATCGCAAGCGTCCTCGGCGGTGCCGCTGAAACAGTGCAGGATTCCGGAGCGTGCGCCGGCCGGCGGCTCGGTGCTGTGAGCGTCTTCGGATACGGGCGCCGCCTGCGCGCGCAGGATCTCGACAAGATCACTCCAGGCGTCCCGGCAATGAATCACCGCCGGCTTGCCCAGCTCACGCGCCAGGCCAAGCTGGCGGCGAAAAACCGCCTTCTGCGCGTCGCGCGGATAATCGTAGTGGTAGTCGAGGCCGATCTCACCCAACGCCAGAAACTTCGGATGCCGGGCGATGGCGTTCAGGGTCTCGAAGTGCTCTTCGCGCGCCTTGCCCGATTCGTGCGGATCGATGCCGGCCGCCCAGTAAATCTGGTGGTGCCGGTCCGCGAGATCCCGCACTGTGCGGACGCTCTCCGGCTTGGCGAGGTCGGCAATCAGCATGATGTAGCGCAGCCCCGCCTCTTGCGCGCACGCAATCACGGCCTCGCGGTCGGAATCGAACTCGGCCGCGTCGAGATGGGCGTGAGAGTCAACGTATTGGGCCATCGGTTGATTGAGTGATCGGGCGATTGACTCATCGGATTGACTCATTGAGTCATCGGATCATTGACTCAATCGCGGCACAAACTGACTCAAACCCCCAGCCGCGGCGCCAATGACTCAATGACCCGATCAGTCAATGAGTCAATTACTTCAGCCTGGTTCCGTTCGGCACGTCTTCCTTGAAAGTCGCCAGCACCGGCTTGCCTTCGGGGCCCGCCGACGCGGCCACCACCATGCCGTTCGACTCCACGCCGCGCAGCTTCCTGGGCTCGAGGTTCGCCACCAGCACGATCTTCATCCCGGTCAATTCCTCCGGCTTGTAATACTCGGCGATGCCGGCGCACACCTGGCGCGTTTCGCTGCCGATGTCCACTTGCAGCTTCAGCAGCTTTTTGGCGCCCGGAATCGCCTCGGCGGAGACGATCTGGCCCACCACCATATCGACTTTGGTGAAGTCATCGATGGTGATCTTCGGATTTAGTGATTGGTGATTGGTGATTGGCGATTGCTCGCCCGCTGGTGATTGCTGATTGCCGAGTGCCGAGTGCTGATTGCTGACGGCTGATGGCTCTTGTTCTGGCACGACGATGGTTGCTCCTTTCGGTTGATGGCGCTCGCGGTCGGCCTCGGCCAGTTCGCGGAGTCGGGCCAGCGTTTTGGCCTTGTCGAGACGCGGGAAGATGGGCTCAGGCTTGCCGACTTTGGTGCCGGGCTTTAGGCCGCCCCACTTGAGCTGGTCGATGCGCCGGTTCTTAACTTTGCCCTCACAGCCAAGTTGTCTCCAGATCTGCTGGGCGCTGCGCGGAACGACGGGTGCCAGTAGTACCGCTATGAATCTTAGAGCCTCTCCTGCCGTACAGAGTATTGTCGCAACCTTCGATTGATTGCTGTTGAAATTGGATTCGGCCAGGACCCATGGCTCAAGCTGGACAAGGTACTTGTTAACGTCGCCCACAAAACCCCACGCATTCGCCAAGGCTTGGGACGGGTCGTACCCTTCAAATCTAGTGGTGAGAGATATGCGAAGGCGCTCTGCCTCAATGGCTATTCTCTCCGTTGGCTGGAAAATCGGATCCCATTCCGGCGGGAGTCCTGCTGTCTCGGTCACCTGTTCACCATCCGCGTCTGAGTAAGGCGTAGCCAGGTGCTCCCAGCCTCTCAACGGGCGCGGTACGACGCCGCCAAAATAGCGACTGAGCATGTTGATGGTCCGATTCGCCAAATTCCCCAGATCATTCGCCAAATCGGAGTTGTACCGCTGGATCAGGGCGTCATACGAAAAGCTCATATCCTGCCCGAAGGGCGCTTCGCGCAGCAGGTAGTAGCGCAGGGCGTCGTTGCCGGGAGCGCCGAAGGAATCGAGCGCGTCCACGATGGGCTCCGGGTACACCACGTTGCCCTTCGACTTACTCATCTTGTCCTGCTCGTAGTTGATGTAGCCGTGGGCGAAGACGGTTTTGGGCAGCGGCATCCCGGCGGCCATCAGGAAGGCCGGCCAGTAGACGGCATGCTGGCGCAGAATATCCTTGCCAATCATGTGCATGAACTCGCCGGGGCTCGCCACTTGGGACCCGGCGCTCGGGGCTCCAGGCTGGGCATTCTGACTCCTGGCTCCTGACTTCTGACTCCCCTCTATCCCTTCCGTGTTGCGCCAGTACTTCTGAAAGGTAGCGTTACCTCGCTCGCCGTCGGCGTAACCGATGCCCGTCATATAGCCGATCAGGGCGTCGTACCAGACGTAAAACACCTGCTCGGGATCGCCGGGCCAGGGCACGCCCCACTTGATGCGGCGGCGGCTGATGGAAATATCCCGCAGGCCGCCCTTCACCAGGCTGGTGACCTCGTTGAGCCGGAAATCGGGCTGCACGAACGGCGTCGGATACTCAGTGGGGTCGTCGAGATGACGGCGGTAGAGCTTCAGCAGCCGATCCTCGAACGCCGAGAGCTTGAAGAAATAGTTGTCTTCGCTGATAAGCTCGGCCGGCCGGCCGCAGATGTCGCAATTCACCGGATCGGTGGAATCGGAAACGTAGCGCTCGTCAAAGATGCAGTAGCGGCCCTCGTAGCGGCGCTTCTCGACCACGCCGGGCTCGTTCTTCTCGGCCAGCAGCAGCATGCGCTGCACCGAGGTGACGTGATCGGGCTGGTCGGTGTAGACAAAGTAGTCGTACACGAGGCCCAGCTTCCGCCAGAGCTCTACGAAGAGCTTCCGTTGTTCGGCCACGAACTCGCCGGGGGATTTCCCCGCCGCTTCCGCGGCGCGCGCCAGCTTTTCGCCGTGCTCGTCGGTGCCGGTGAGAAAGGCCACGTCGTAACCGCCCATGCGCTTGTAGCGCGCCAGCACGTCGCAGACGATGGTGGTGTAGGCGGAGCCCACGTGCGGCCGCGCGTTCGGGTAGTAAAGCGGCGTGGTGAGATAAAACGTGCCCCGGTTTTGGGGTTTGTCAGACATCGTTCCCTGCTCCAGGATCAAATTCCGGACCGTGCTCCAGGCCTCAACTTATGATACTGGGTCCGTGCGTCGGTGACGGCGTTTAGACATTTGATGTCGGCCGGCCGCCCGCTCTGGGCGCCGGGGCTGCACGAACCATAGGCCAGAAGCTAGGGGCAAGGGTCCGGCGACCAACCCCCAGTTGTTGACCGGCTCAAAAGCGCTGCGCCGGAAAATCATTGTAAGTCACTGATTTCAGGCAACGTTCCAGGTTCGTTCCGCCCACTCTTTTGCGGCCTCCACCCGCCGCCAAGCCCCCCAATCGGAGCCCCCAGCTCCGGCTTTGCTCCCGTGCGCCCCGACTCCCCAGATATTGACCGGGGGTCCCGGGCCCTTCTCATTTTTCTCACTTTTTCATGACATATTTCTAAGCCTTGTATTTTCATGAACATTGCGGCTTCGCTCGTCGATCCGAACCGCCGCCTGCGGCCCGATAACGGGCAACCGCCGCCCAGCGCCGGCAAACTCATCACGAGCAAGGACCGAAAAGCAATGGCGGGCGAGGACGGATGGAAACTGGCCGGGGACAACGGACGAACGACCCGCCGGGAAGGCCAATTCCTTGAGAGGCAGGCCACTCTTAGCATTTTGCCATTTTGGGGCCGTTTTTTCGAAGTAACCGCCTGAAAACAAGAGGGATGGACGAATTGGCTTCGCCTTCGCCCTATTCGCGGCATCTGGCTGAAAGGGCGAGAGTTAAACCCATTGGCTTTGTATGGCTTCGCCCCCCTGCGCTGGCTCTGATTCAGACGCTCGCGCGGGAGAGGAAGCGCACAACTCGATTCGTTAAACACGGTGGTATTGACAATATACTACCGAAAAGCCGGATGTCAAGCGAAAAGCACGGCCCGCAAATCGCTCATTCACTCAATCACCCGATGGCCCAATTTTCCGAAAGGCCTCCACCGCCGCCTGCATCACTTCTTTCAGGGGCACGCGGCGTTCGAGCGCCGCGCGGCGGCAGTCTTCGTATTCGGGCGCGGCGTTCACCACCCGGCCGTTGCGCCGTCCCACCTTCACCCGAATCTCGCCGTAAGGCGTGTTCACGCTCACCTGCCCGCGTTCCAGCACTCGGCGCTCGGCCGTCAGGATGCGCAGGCCAAGGGTGGTGGTTTCGGCGAAAACGAGGTCGGCGAGAGCTTCGGCCCGCTCCGGTTTCGCGATCAGGCGAATGTCGAGGCCCGGCCGGTTCTTCTTCATCCCGACAGGCGTACAACTGATGTCGAGCGCGCCCGCCGCCAGGGCCCGCTCCGCAAGGTAGCCGTAAAACTCGGGGCTCATATCGTCCACGCTGGTCTCGATGATGCTCACGGTCTCGCCCTGCGCCGAAGTTCGGGGCTCGGGGCCCGGGGTTCGCTCGCCGATGAACAGCCGCGCCAGGTTGGGGTGGGCGGGAAGGTCGCGGGAGCCCGCGCCGTAGCCGATCCGCTCCACCTTCATGGGCGGCAGCGGGCCGAAGCCGCTCGCCAGCGTGGAGACGATGGCCGCGCCGGTGGGCGTGACCAATTCAGCTTCAACGCCCGACGAATACACCGGAACGCCGCGCAGCAGCTCCGCGGCGGCCGGCGCCGGCACGGGAAGCGATCCGTGGGCGGCCGTCACGCGTCCCGAGCCGACGTTCAGCGGCGAGGCCACTAACTCGCCGATCCCGAGCAGCTCCAGCGCCACCGAAACGCCCACGATGTCGAGCACCGCATCCACAGCCCCGACCTCGTGAAAATGCACGTTTTCGATGGGTTGATCGTGCAGGCAGGCTTCGGCCTCGCCGAGACGGCGAAAGATGAGGCGCGCGCGCGCCTTGGCGGCCGGCGAGAGCGCGCTTGACTCGATCATGTGCTCGATGGGCGCGAGGTGCCGGGGAGGCTGCTGGGCGGGTGCGGTGATCTCCACGTGCGTTCCAGCCAATCCTGAGCGAAGCACTCGAGTGGACTTGAATTCGTAGGGGCCCAGTGGGAGTTTGGCAAGCTCCGCGAGCAAGACGGCGGCCTCGAGGCCGGCGTCGAGGCAAGCGCCCAGGAACATGTCCCCGCTGATGCCGGATGAGCCATCGAGGTAGGCTAGGCGCATAGCACTCGCTCCACGGGGCCGGAGGGCTCGGGCGGCGGTCCTCGGCCAGGGCCCGCAGGCGTACAACTCTAGCATACGGGGCTCGGCACCCGGCGGGTCGACGCTCCGATCGCGGCCTGGCCCCCATGTGAGTCATTGCCTGCCCAATCCGAGCGCGATTGGGAAAGTCTTTTCCACCCAGTTAGTCAACCCCACAATAACCGGGACTCGGAACCCCAGTGAATCCCGTCGTAGAGAAGCAGATCGTTTGGCATCTCGCCTGCCTTTTCCAGGGTGCTCGGACCTTCGGGCCGGCACCCAAACACGGAGAAGAAGGAGATTCAGCGACTTATGAGGAAAATTGCCTTTGCGATCTGCTCGAGCTCAATCCTGATGCTCGCTCTAGGCACGGCTGCCAGCGCCAGCACGGTGACGGTACAGCTGACCAGCGCGGGCTCGGTGACGTCCAACGACCACAGCGTGTACGTGGGCCCCTACCAGCTCACAGTGAATGGCGATGCGATCAGTGCGGACTGTGACGATTATTTCGATCGCATTTCAGTCGGCCAGACCTGGCAGGCGAACGTGGTGCCATTGACTGCGGCCGGAATAAGTTCCGCGCTTTTTGGGGGCGAACCCAATGCCGATCAGCTTTATCTGGAAGCCGCGTATCTGGATAGCCTCTTCGGCAATCACCCGACCTCGCAGTACAACGATATTCAGTACGCCATCTGGGGGCTGTTTGATTCCGACGCCCTGAGCAGCTCGAACTACGACGCAGGCGCGGCCGCGTTCCGCAGTCAGGCCGACCTCGCCGATCTCAGCTTCAGCCAGTTTCAGGGCTGGGAGATTCTGGTGCCGGCGAGCAACCTACAGTTCAACGTCGCAGACAGCCGTCCCCAGGAGTTCCTGTACAAATCGTCGACGCCCGAGCCCGCGTCGTTAGCACTGCTCGGCACGGGACTCCTTGCCCTCGGTTGGATCGGACGGCGCAAGCTGGCTCCACGCTCGCAGGCCTGATAAACCCTGAGCCCGGTGCAGTTCCTGGAATTTGCAGCCACTCGCTTGCCGGAAGGGCGCCGCACGCATCGCGCCCTTCCGGCCTTTTTTCGACTCCGCAGTTCCGACACCACCCGGCCGCCCCCTGGGCATTACCCGGCGAGCCGCGGCAGAACTTCTCCGGCGAGCCCTCGTAAAACCCAATCGGCGAGCCCATCAAGAGGCGTGTCCTCGGGATTGACCACCGCGATCTTCGCGCCGCGAGCCCGGGCAAGCGCTGCGAGGCCCGCAGCCGGATAGACGGCGGCCGAAGTGCCGGCCACGAGGAAGACCTCCGCCCCGCGGCTGGCCTCCACCGCCCGCTCCCACTCGTCTTCAGGCAGAGACTCGCCAAACCAAACCACTCCCGGCCGCAGCAAGGCGCCGCACGAGCAGCGCGGCGGCAGTTCCGGCAAAGGCACTTCGTCGTTCACAGACGAAGCTCCGCAACCGGTGCAGCGCACCTTCCAGATATCGCCGTGAAGTTTCACCACCCGCCGGCTGCCCGCACGCTCGTGAAGTCCATCAACGTTCTGGGTGACCAGGGTGAAGCCGGCGCCCTTCAGTTTCTCCAACTCCGCGAGGGCCCGGTGGCCCGGGTTCGGCTCCGCACCGCGGATGATGCCGCGCCGCCAGTCGTACCACGTCCACACCAGAAGGGGATCGCGCGCGAAGGCGTCCGGCGTAGCGAGTTGTTCAGGGGAGTAGCTGCGCCAGAGGCCGCCGGGCCCTCGAAATGTGGGAATGCCGCTCTCGGCCGAAATGCCGGCCCCGGTCAAAGCCAAAATCGCCCGGGATCGTTGAATCGCCGCGCGCAAGTCATCGACGGGTGCGGTCATTGTGTCACGTCCGTGCGTGGGGCCAACCGGCGCGCGCCGCACACACGGCTCACCCACGCCTCAGGATAGACTTTTGCCGGCTGTTTCACTAGAATCGCGCAGAACTGCGGCGCGACCCCGGAGGGTGTGATGGACGCAAACACCGTGGAGCGGCTCTGGTCCGACTACCAGGAACACCATCGGACGGCGGGCAATCGGGCCTGCCACATGATCGGCATTCCTCTGATCATGGCGGGGCTGCTGGGCCTGCTGGCCTTGCCCATCGCCCATGTGGCGGGCTGGCCGGTGGAAGCGTCGTTGCTGCTGGTGCTGGTGTTCGGCGCCGTCGAGATCGCGCTCGACGCGCGGCTCGGCGCCTTGATGCTCGTGATCTCGCTCGCGATTTATCTTGGCGCCCGCCTGCTGGGGTGGCAAATCTCGGCCGGGATTTTCGTGCTCGGCTGGGTCTTCCAGTTCATCGGGCACGGCGCCTACGAGAAGAGATCGCCCGCCTTCTACAAGAATCTGGCGCATCTCGTAGTGGGTCCCCTGTGGGTGCTCAACCACGTGGTCCATCTGCGCCGGGAAGAGGTCCGCGCGCCGGCGTCTGCGCAGGGGTGAGCGCGGCTTGGGGCACGACGGGCCGATTCCAGGTGGAGACAGGTCCTGGCGCGCGCCGCAGGGCGGCAGGCGGAGCGAGGCCGCTAACCGCCGAAGGGGCTGTCCATGGCGGTTGCGGGGTGAGCGGTATTCTCGTGAATCACTCCCGTCTGGTCCACGAAGTAGTAAACGCTGCCGGTATCGCCGGGTTTGGTGGGGCTGACCGTCAGGGAATACGTTTGAATCCTTCCGTTTTCGTCCGGGGTGCCCGCCCGATAAGTGAAGGTGTAGCCTTCCTTCGCACCGGCCGCCAGCTCGCTGTCTACGAAACCCGCCAGAGACGCCGTGGGCGTGGCGTCGGGTGGCACGCCGAGGACCGACAGTGAGGGTGAGAATCCCTTGTCGTAGGCTTGCGAGTAGTTCTTTTCCGCCAGCACAATGGTTCGAATGGAGCGAACGGCGGCCACATCGTTGATGTCACTCTTGGATTTCCACAGGCTGGGGATTACGATTCCCGCTGCCAGGACGATGACGACGACTACGATGATGATCTCGAGCCACGAAAACCCCTGAGAATCCTTACGCATTACTCCTCCTGAGTACACTGCACTGCCGGGAAGCGCACCTGGATGCGGTGAGACGCTCTCCGGCCGCTGAGCGCGACCTCTCGCTTACAACGTTGCAGCCGGCTCGCGACCCGTAGGCCGTGAAAAACACGCCCGTGTGCTGAAACCTTATTTTACGACAGCCCTCCGGCTTCCGCCAAGCAGTTACAACCTTCTATACTATCGCGCCGTGGACGTCACGCCGTCGCCGGGAGGCTGGCGCGGCCTGCAGCCGAGCGGTATTCTGCTGAATGGCCCTTCGGCGTTCTCGGAGCCGCGGCCACAGGAGGCAACGGATGGAGGCGAAGAAGGCTTACAAGACTTTTCAGTACCGCGGCACCGTGGTGTGGCAGGGCGGCCGGCGAGGCCGCGCTTCGGCGCCGGGACTGCCCGACCTTGAGGTCGGCAGCCCGCCTGAATTTAAGGGCGGCCAGGAAGGGGTGTGGGCGCCGGAGCACTTGCTGGTAGCTTCGCTCAACACCTGCCTCATGCTCACCTTTCTGAGCCTCGCCGAGCGCCGAAGCATGGCGGTCGCGGGCTACGACAGCAGCGCCGAGGGCTTGCTGGAACACGCCGACGGCAGGTACCGCATAACGTCGGTGACGGTGCGGCCCCGGATCGCGGTGAACGCGGAAGCGGATCTTGCGGCGGCGCAAGCGATCATGGGCAAGGTGGAGGAGAACTGCTTCATCTCCAACTCCATCACGTCCAAGATCAACCTCCAACCGGAGTTCTTCATCGTACAGAATGGCTGAGATGCCCGGCGGATTGTGGTAGACTCCGCTGATTCTTGTTGACGCCCCGGGGGTTCAGGCGATGCCGCAGGTGATGCGCAGTCCGAAAGTCTATGACGCCGTGATCGTGGGATCGGGCGCGGGCGGCGGCATGGCGGCCTACGTGCTCACCCGGGCCGGCGCCAAGTGCCTGCTGCTCGAGGCGGGAAGCTGGTACAACACCGCCCAAGAATCCAAGATGATGGAGTGGAACTACGACGCTCCGCACCGGGGCGCCTCCACGCCGGACCAGCCCTTCGGCGTGCTCGACGCGTGCGTGGGCGGCTGGCAGGTGAAAGGCGAGCCTTACACCAACGCCTCCGGAAGCGATTGGATGTGGTGGCGCGCGCGGATGCTGGGCGGCCGCACCAATCACTGGGGCCGCATCTCGCTGCGCATGGGGCCCTACGACTTCAAGCCTTACAGCCGCGACGGCAAGGGCTTCGACTGGCCCATCACCTACGACGATCTTGCGCCCTATTACGACAAAACCGAGGAACTGATCGGCGTTTTTGGCTCGGAGGAGGGCCTGGAGAACACTCCCGACGGCAAGTTCCAGCCGCCGCCCAAGCCCCGCTGCTACGAACTGGTGATCCAGCAGGCCTCGCGCAAACTCGGCATCCCCTGCGTGCCCTCACGGCTTTCAATTCTCACCCGCCCGCTCAACGGCCGGCCGGCGTGCCACTACTGCGCGCAGTGCGGCCGAAGCTGCGCGACGTCGTCCAACTTTTCCTCGCCCACCGTGCTGATTCCGCCGGCGCAGGCCACCGGCAATCTTGAAGTGCGCTGCGACGCCATGGCGCGCGAAGTGCTGGTGAACGACGAGGGTCTGGCCGCCGGGGTCTCCTACGTCGACAAGAAAACCCGGCGGGAGGTGCAGGCGCGCGGCAAGATCGTGGTGCTGGCCGCCAGCGCCTGCGAATCGGCGCGGCTGCTCCTCAACTCCCGCGGCCCGCGGCATCCGAACGGCCTCGCCAATTCCAGCGGCCTCGTCGGCAAGTACCTCATGGACACGGTGGGCACGGATGGCGGCGGCTTCGTCCCCGCCCTGATGGACCTGCCGCCGCACAACTGCGACGGCACAGGCGGGATGCACGTCTACATGCCGTGGTGGAATTACCAGCGCCAGCTTCGCAACGAATTGCCCTTCGCCCGCGGATACCACATCGAGCTCGGCGGAGGCCGCGGCATGCCGGGCCCCACCGACTTCGACGGCTCCGAGCGGATGCTGGGCGGCGGCTACGGCTTGGAACTCAAGCGCGGCGTGCGCAAGCTCTACGGCTCTTTCCTGGGCTTCGCCTGCCGCGGCGAGATGATCCCGAACAACGATAGTTACTGTGAAATCGATCCCGACGCCGTGGACGAGTGGGGCATTCCGGTGCTCCGCTTCCACTTCAAGTGGAGTCAGGATGAAATTCTGATGGCGCGCCACGCCCAGGAGACCTTCCGCGAGCTGATTCTGACCATGGGCGGCGAAGTGCTGGACTCCTCCGGCCCGGCGAACAACTGGGGCATTTCGCGCGGCGGCGAAATCATCCACGAGGTGGGCGCCGCGCAGATGGGCGACGACCGCCGCAAGTCTGTGCTGAATTCGTATTGCCAGGCGTGGGACTGCCAGAACCTGTTCATCACCGACGGTGCGCCTTTCGTCTCAAACGCCGACAAGAATCCCACGCTCTCCATCATGGCGCTGGCCTGGCGAACTTCGGAATACGCGGCGGACCAGGTGAAGAAACTGAACGTGTGAAGAAGCAGGGGTCAGGAGTCGGGAGTCAGGAGTCAGAATCAAGAAAAAGGAAAAGAGGCGAATGCCATGCCGGACGCGACTGGAACGGAGAAGGACCGAAAACGTGAACACACTGTGGGGCGGCGCGATCTGTTGAAAGTGCTCTCCGCCGTGCCTGCGGCTGCGCTCCTGCCCAGCGGGGCGGCGCGGGCTGCGGAGATGCGGATGCCGCCGGCAGCGGGGCAGCCGAAGGCCGCGGCGGGCCCGTATCAGCCGAAGACGCTGAGTGCGCACGAATACAAGACCGTCCAGATTCTGAGCGACCTCATCGTGCCGGCTGACGACCGCAGCGGCAGCGCCTCCAGCGCCGGCGTACCCGAGTTCATCGACGACTGGCTGGGCTTTTCGGGGGGGCTCGACACGATCCGGGGCGGAATCGTCTGGCTCGACCTGGAATCGAACCGGGCTTTCGGACACGACTTCGGGGACGCTTCCGAGGCCGAGCAAAAAAAGCTGCTCGACCGCATCGCTTACCCCAAAACGGCGGCGCCGGAAGACGCGGCCGGAGTGGTGTTCTTCAATCATCTGCGCAACCTGGTGCTGGGCGGGTTTTACAGCAGTAAGATGGGCGTGGACGACCTGCCTTACCTCGGCAACAAGATGCTTGCGGAATGGGACGGCTGCCCGCCGAACGTGCTGGCCAAATTGCCACTCCATGATCAGGGGAAGACCTAGCCCGCGGCGGCGCGCACCTCGAGGTGTCTCAGATGGGCAATCCACCTGCTGCCCCGCTCAGCCACAAGCCCGGCTTACGCGAGAAGGCTCAACTGCTCTCGGCGGCCGAAATTGAGCGCTCGCTTACGCGCCTGGCGCACGAAATCGTGGAGCGGAATAACGGGGCCGGCGGGCTGGTGCTGGTCGGCATCCGCCGGCGCGGCGCTCCGCTCGCCGACCGCCTGGCGGCGAAAGTCAGCCAGATTGAGCGCCACCCGGTGCCCGTGGCCGCCATCGACATTACTTTCTATCGCGACGACCTTTCCACCATCGATGAGAAGCCTGTGGTGAAGGGATCTCTGCTGCCCTTCCCGGTCGCGGGCCACACCGTGGTGCTGGTGGACGACGTGCTCTACACGGGACGCACGACGCGTGCGGCCCTCGATGCGCTGGTAGAGCAGGGCCGGCCCCGCCGCGTGGAGCTCTGC
Source organism: Terriglobia bacterium (assembly GCA_035516075.1). Classification (GTDB taxonomy): domain Bacteria; phylum Acidobacteriota; class Terriglobia; order UBA7540; family UBA7540; genus Gp13-AA77. The sequence continues at coordinate 14,210 of DATJAQ010000085.1, forward strand.
GTGCTGATCGACCGCGGCCATCGCGAGCTGCCCATCCAGGCGGATTACGTCGGCCGCCACGTCCAGACTTCGGACCTCGAAGTCATCGAAGTGCGGCTGCGGGAAATCGACCACGAAGAACGCGTGATGCTCTGCGAGCGCGTCGATTGAGGCGCTCGCCGCAAGCGGCGCGCGGCGGGCGGGAGCTTAGGAAATGGCCGTTCTGATCGAAAAACCAGCCGTGGTGCAATCAGCGGGCAACAAGCCGAAGCGGATTGAGGAGTTCGTGGGCCGGGTGAACTCCGGCACGGCGGGCGTGAGTATTGCGCGCATGGAGAGCCCCTCGGGCTGGGCGGAGCCGGGGCAGAGGCCCGAGTTTGACGAGTACACCCTCGTGCTCAGGGGCGCGCTGCGGGTGAAGCTGCACGACCGCGAACTCGAGGTGGCCGCCGGGCAGGCCGTGCTTGTCGGCAAAGGGGAGTGGGTGCAGTACAGCACCCCGCACCCGGAGGGCGCGGAGTACGTCGCCATCTGCCTGCCCGCGTTCTCGCCCGAAACGGTGCATCGCGACGACACCTGATCCCTACCCTCATTCCCTCCCCGCACCTTGCGAAGAATATTCTTTCGGATCCGCCACAAACTTCTACCGGAATCGCGCCCGCGCGCGGTAAGCTGCCGCCAACCGCTTCAGTAGTGCTTCCGGCCTGCGCTGATCTTCGCGGGCGATTCCCAGAGCGGCGGAAACGCGCTCCGGGTGCGGCGGCCTAGCGCCCTGTGCGAAACTGCTACTATCGGCCAGTGAACGCCCCGAAGCGGCCCGGGGCCCGAGTCTGATCTAAAGGACTTACGGCCGCACTTTGCACGCCGTCCCCGAACGAAGTTTCAACAACTTACGAGTAAAGAACCGCCAGCGGCCTCGAACCTGTTTTCAATAACTTACGAGAAGCTGAGGGTGGGGCTTCCCAAAAGCAAAAGTGTAGCGTTTCTGGACAGAGGCGTTCATACAACGACAAAATGGGCCGTTCTGCGAATGAGATTTGCTTTCATACAGCGACATTTTAGGCGACGGCCCGCGAGCCGATCTAAAGGACTTACCGCCGCAGCTCGCACGCCGTCCCCGAACCGAGTTTCAACAACCTACGAGTGCAGAACCGCCAGCGGCCTCGAAGCTACTTTCAATAATTTCCGTGCTGCTCAGGAGGGGGCTTCCCAAAAGCAAAAGTGTAGCGTTTCTGGACAGAAGCGTTCATACAACGACAAAATGGGCCGTTCTGCGAATGAGATTTGCTTTCATACAGCGACATTCTCGGGCCCTTCGGGGCGGCCGGATTCGGGCCCAGCCTGGGAACCTGAAATGAGAATCTTTTTGGGGCGAGTCGAGCAGGCACTTACTGGCCACCAGCCACCGGCCACTAACCCTTGCTCTTGGAATGCCACCACGCCATTGCGCCCGAGGTGCTGGACGCCAGGATGCCCTACCTCACCACGGAGTCAGGCACCTCGTCGAGCGCCGCTCCCTCGCTCGGGTGACGGACCTGGTCGGCGCTACCCCCGAGCGCCCGCCGCTTCGCCGATCAGCCCCGGCACTTCGGTGGGCCGTTTGGCGAGCGCGTACGGCCAGGCGCCGTAGGCCCCGTCCGCATTTACCGCCGCCCGCCACGCTTCGACGCGTTCGCGAATCAGGCTCACCAGCGGCAGCTCGTAGCCGGCCGGATCATCCTTCGACCGGCGCAGCAGCGGAGTTTCCACCCACTCCTGATTCTGGTTGCGGGGCGGGAAAACCACGGGCGGGCGGCGGCCGGTGCGGCGCTCGGGCTCCTCGCCCTCCTGGATATGCCAGTACCC
>DATJAQ010000086.1:0-11631 GCA_035516075.1 Terriglobia bacterium
GGGTGCGCCCGAAATGGCATATAATCCCCCTTCTCGAATGGCGCGGGGGCCGGCCGCACCGGAAAAGGGGGAAGGAATGATTCGACGGAATCAAAGCCTTAAGATCGGTGCGCTCGCTGCCTGTCTCGCGGCAGCGATGGCGGTGGCCGCTTCAGCGGCATTTGCGCAAGAGGCCGAGGGCCGGCTGATGCGTTTTCCGGATATTTCCAAAGATCAAATTGCTTTCAGTTACGCCGGCGACCTGTGGTTGGTAGGCCGCCAGGGCGGGACGGCGCGGCGCATCACCAGCCATCCCGGCCTCGAGCTCTTTCCCAAGTTTTCGCCCGACGGCCAATCGATCGCCTTCACCGGCCAATACGACGGCAATTACAACGTGTACGTGATGCCGGCCGGGGGCGGCGATCCGAAACAACTCACGTTTCATCCTGGCGGGCCTCCCATCAGCGAGCGCATGGGCATCCACAACGAAGTGCTCACCTGGTATCCGGATAGCAAGCGCATCGTGTTTCTCTCGCGGCGCGACACGTTCAACGACTGGTTCGGGCGCCCCTTCGTGGTGAGCGCCGAGGGCGGATTGCCGGTGCGGCTGCCCATCGACAAGGGCGGCCTGATGTCGTTCTCGCCGGACGGCACCGAGATGGCCTACAACCGGATTTTCCGCAACTTCCGCACCTGGAAGCGCTACACCGGCGGCATGGCGCAGGATATCTGGATCTATAATTTCAAAACCAACCACATCGAGCAGATGCCGCACACCGAATGGACCGACACCTTTCCGATGTGGCACGGGGACACGATCTATTTCGATTCCGACCGCGGCCCCGAGCACCGGCTGAACCTGTATAGCTACAGCCTGAAGACCAAGGAAATCCGCCAGCTTACCCACTTCAAGGATTTCGACGTCGAGTGGCCGAGCCTCGGTTCGGACGCGATTGTGTTCCAAAACGGCGGCTACCTTTACGTATTCGATCTCGAGACCGAAAAGGCGCAGAAGCTCACCATCTACCTGCCCGGCGATCGCGACCTGGCGCGCAGGCACTGGGCCAACGTTTCGAAGCTGGTGGCGGCGTTCGACATCTCGCCCGACGGCAAGCGCGCCTTGTTCTCGGCGCGCGGGGACGTTTTCACCGTGCCCGCCAAGGAAGGGAGCATCCGCAACCTCACCCGAACGCCGGGCATCAACGAGCGCGACGCCGCCTGGTCGCCCGACGGCCGCTGGGTGGCTTACCTCTCCGACCGCACCGGGGAGTACGAGCTCTATATCGCGCCCCAGGACGGTTCGGGCCCGGAGCGGCGCATCACCTCCGACGGCACCATGTTTCGCCTGCCGCCCACCTGGTCGCCCGACAGCAAGAAGCTGCTTTATGCCGACAAGAGCCTGCGGCTGTTCTACGTGGATGTGGACCAGAAGAAGCCCGTCCAGATCGATCAGGGCCGTTACTCGGACCTGAACGAATACGTCTGGTCGCCCGACAGCCGCTGGGTGGCTTACAGCAAGACCACGGCGAACCACAACGCCGTGATTTACTTCTATTCGCTCGACAACGCCAAGATCACTACTCTCACCACCGACTTTTTCAGCAGCCACAACCCGGCTTTCGATCCCGACGGGAAATACCTCTACTTCCTCTCCGAGCGCGATTACAACGAGGTGCTGGGAGTGTACGATCTCGAATTCTCCAACCCCTTGGCCACGCGCATTTACGCCGTGACTCTGCGCGCCGACGCGCCCTCGCCGTTCGCACCCCAGAGCGATGAAGTGACCGTGAAGCCGCCGGCCACGCCCACGCCGGTGCCGGGGCCTCCTCCGGGCGGGACAGCGCCACCGGCGGGCACAGCCGCGGCCAAGGCTCCCGGAGAAGAAAAGGGTGGCAAGCCGGAGGCCGCCAAGAAGGAGCCGTTCCGCATCGACCTGGACGGTATCGGCAATCGCATCGTGGCCCTGCCGGTGCCTTACGGCAACTACGGAGGCCTGCTGGCTGCCACAGGCCGCGTGTTTTACGTTTCGGCGCCCATCTTCGGACTCTCGGGACCGCTTCCGGAGGAGACACCCGCCATCCACGTTTTCGATCTGAAGGAACGCAAAGACCACGTGCTGGTGGACAAGGCGAACAACTACGCCCTCTCGTTCGACGGCGACAAACTGCTCTACTCGGGGCCGGGCGGAGAAGGTGGGGCCACTTACGGCATTGTGGATGCCAAGACACCCGACGGCCCGGCGCCCGCCCACAAGGTGGGCGACGGAGCGCTGAATCTGGCCCACCTGGAAATGGAAGTCGATCCGCGCGCCGAATGGAAGCAGATGTTCAACGAGGTCTGGCGTCAGGAGCGGGACTATTTCTTCGAGCCCTCCATGAACGGCGTAAACTGGGCGGCTGAGCGCGACAAGTACGCCCAGCTCCTGCCCTACGTGGCCGACCGCTACGACCTGACGTACATTTTGGGTGAAATGATCGGCGAGCTTTCGAATTCGCACACCTACGTGGGCGGTGGCGACACGCCCGATCTGAGTCCCGTCAACGTGGGATTGCTGGGCTCCGAGTTTGAAGCTGACACCGAGCACGGCCTTTACCGCTTCAAGAAGATCTATCCCGGTGAGAACTGGGACCCCGGCCTGCGATCCCCGCTCACCGAGCCGGGCGTGGAGGTGAAAGAGGGCGACTATCTGCTGGCGGTGAACGGCCGGCCCTTGAAGGTGCCGCAGAATCCCTATCGGGCTTTTGTGAACACCGCAAATGAGAACGTAGCCCTCACCGTGAACAGCAAGCCCACCGAGGAAGGGGCGCACCAGGTGGTGGTGAAGCCGCTCTCCAACGATTTCGGACTGCACGAGCAGGACATGATTGACACCAACCGCCGCAAGGTGGACGAGGCCACCGGCGGGAAAGTGGGCTACATCTATCTGCCCGATATGGGAGGCTCGGGTTTGAACGAATTCGTGAAGCAGTACTTCCCGCAGATCCGCAAAGAGGGACTGATCTTCGACGTCCGGTACAACGGCGGCGGATTCGTGGACGAGATCATCTTCGAGCGCCTCCGCCGCGTTCTGGCGGGCATGGGGGCGGCGCGCAACTTTGAGAGTGGCACCGAGCCCGATCCCGTCTTCTACGGGTACATGGCCTGCGTCACGAACCACTACGCCGCGTCGGATGGCGATTACTTCAGCTATTTCTTCAAGAAGTACAACCTGGGCCCGCTCATCGGCGAGCGCACCTGGGGCGGCGTGCGTGGGATCCGCGGCGAAGTTCCCCTGATGGATGGCGGCTACATCACGCGGCCGGAGTTCTCGCTCTACGGCCTCGACAGCCAATGGCTGATCGAGAACCACGGCGTGGCGCCGGACATCGAGGTGGACAACCGGCCGGACCTCGTGATGGCCGGACGCGATCCGCAACTCGAGAAGGCCATCGAGGTGGTCATGCAGGAGATCCGCGAGCACCCGAAGACGCTGCCGCCGCGGCCGCCTGACCTGCCGGCGTACCCCGCCGGGCCGGGACGTTAGGCAGACGGAAGCCGGGAGTCTGCGGCATTGTTCCCTGGGGCGGCGCCCGGCGACGGCTGGGCGCGCCTGCCGCTTACTGCTTTCTGAATTCCTATGGAACTGCTCCATCTTGCCGAAGCCGCTCAGGAGCTCGGGATCAGTTACCCCACCCTCAAGCAATGGATCTATCGGGGGAAGATCCGCTCTGTGAAGACCGCGGGCGGACATCATCGCATTCCGCGGCCGGAAGTTGACCGGCTGCTCTTCGCGGCCGACAAAAAGGCGCCGGCCCGCACCGGCCGCAAGCCGCGGCCCGGCCGGACGGTGTCCGCCTCCGGCCTCGAGCACCTGATCAGCGGACGCAACCAGCTTGTGGGCCACGTGACGGCGCTCGAGGTGGTGGGGCTGCTCGCCAAGGTCACCCTCGACGTCGGAGGCCAATTCGTAACCGCCATCATCACCCGCGACGCCTGCCGCGACCTCGGCCTGAAGGTGGGCGAGACCGCGGCGGCGCTCATCAAGGCGACCGAGGTGATGATCCTCCGGCCGGTCACCGTCAAAAAATGAGCTCCAGGCAACCCGGCGAGACCTGTTGCAAAGCGCCGCCGAACGCGGTCTCGACGGCATCCCGCCGCAATCGTGGAAAGAAGGCACTCTATGGACGCATCCCTGCTCGACATTCTTGCGGGCTACAACCCGGCGGCGCCGCTCGCCGAGGCCTGGACCATCCCCGGCACCTGGTACACGGATGCCCGCATCGCCGAGCTTGAGCGCGACCAGGTGTTCGGCCGCACCTGGCAGGTGGTGGGGCGCCTCGATCAGGTGGCCGGCCCAGGCCAGTTCTTCACGGCGGAGGTGGCGGGCGAGCCGATTCTGGTGGCGCGCGGAGACGACGGCACACTGCGTGCCTTTTACAACGTCTGCCGCCATCATGCCACCGCGGTGGCGTGGGAGAAGGAAGGCACGGCCACCCGGTTCCGCTGCCCGTATCACGGCTGGACTTATGGCCTGGACGGGGCGCTCAAAGGCATGACGGAATTCGAGGACGTGCAGGGCTTCGACCGCGCCACGCACGGCCTGGTGCCCGCCCGGGTGGCAGAGTGGGAACAATTTGTTTGGGTGAATCTCGATCCGGGCGCGCCGGCGCTCGAGGCGTTTCTGGGGCGTCTGATGGAACGCGTGCGCCCCCTACGGCTGGCCGCGCTTCACTTCTTCGAGCGCCGCATCTATCCGGTGCCATGCAACTGGAAAGTCTACGTGGATAACTACCTGGACGGCGGCTATCACGTGCCCCACATGCACAAAGGCCTGAACAGCGTGCTCGACTATACCCACTACACCATCGAGAACGAGGACCGCGTCTGCATCCAGTCGAGCCCCGTGCGCAGCTCGTCGCGCTCCGACCCGGACGCAGCCGCCACGCGCCTGGGCGACCGCTCCTACTACCTGTGGCAATACCCGAACTTCATGCTGAACTGGTACGAAGGCTACCTCGACACCAATCTGGTGCAGCCTGACCGTGATGACCCGGTGAACCGGTGCTTGGTGATCTTCGACTTCTATTTCGACGACATCAGCGAAGCCCGCAGGGAGTACAACCGGCAGAGCATCGCGGTAAGCGACAAGGTGCAGGAGGAGGACACCGCCATCTGCGAAAGCGTGCAGCGCGGGTTGCGCTCGCGCGCTTACGGCGCGGGGCGCCTTTCGGTGCGCCGCGAAGCCGGGGAGCACCTCTTCCACCGGCTGCTGGCGGCGGATCTGCAGCGAGGTCTCGGTAGGACCGCTGCCCGAGGTTAGACATTCGCCGACAATTGAGAACGGAGGCCCTCATCAACAGGAAGGGGCGTCGGCTAAGTCCACACTTCGCCATCGCATCCATCGCCGCCGCCACGCTCTGTATTTGTGCTCTGCGGGCGGTAGCGTCCTGGGCCACGCCTGGCGCGCCTGAGGTGGCCTCGCCAATCCTCCCCGGTGTAAACGTCGTGCACGCGTGGATTCCAATGAGCGACGGTGTGCGCCTGGCGGCCAGCCTCTTTATGCCGGGCGGCGCCAAGCCGGGCGGACGCTTCCCTGCAATCCTCGAGTACCTTCCCTACCGCAAGGACGACTGGTCCGTGGAGCGCGATCTTCGACTCCACTCCTACACGGTGCGCCGCGGCTACGTGGTGGCGCGGGTGGATATTCGCGGCACCGGCCAGAGCGAGGGCCGTCCGCCCGACCGCGAGTACTCCGAAAAGGAGCAACTCGACGGCCTGCAGGTGATCGACTGGCTCTCGCGCCAGTCCTGGTCGAGCGGCGCTGTAGGCATGATGGGCATCTCGTGGGGCGGATTCAATTCCATTCAGCTTGCCGCCCGTCACCCTCCCGCGCTCAAGGCCATTATCGCGGCCGACGCCACCGAGGAACTCTTCCACGACGACATCCACACCATCGACGGCATGATGCACGCCGACGAATTCGAGCTCTCCATGGACCTTCAGGAGATGCTCACCCGCGCCCCGGATTTTCCCACGGACGAACAATCCCTCGCGCCTCGCTTCGACAACCCGCCGTGGTTCCTGCTCTACCTGCACGAGCAGCGCGACGGCCCCTTCTGGCGCCGCGCCTCGCTCGATCCCCATTACGAGCGCCTCCAGATTCCGGTGTTCATGATCGGCGGCTTCCTCGACGGCTACCGCGACAGCATCCCGCGCTTCTTCGAGCACGTACAGGCGCCGGTGAAGGCCCTGGTGGGGCCGTGGAACCATTCTTATCCTCACGACGCGGCGCCCGGACCGGCCATCGAGTGGCGCGATGAGGCCGTGCGGTGGTGGGACCACTGGTTGAAAGGAATCAACAACGGCATCATGGACGAGCCGCGCCTCATCGTATACATGCGCCACGCGTATGCGCCCGGCATCGACACCGCCGAGATTCCGGGCGAATGGAGGAATGAACCGGGCTGGCCGCCGCCCGAGCTAAAGCCCGAGACGCTTTATCTCGAGCCCGATCACACCCTCGGCCCGACTTCACCGGCAGTGGTGCGGCAGGAACTCGGCTACGCGCCCTCGGCCGGCGCCGAAGCCGGCTTCTGGTGGGGTGATCTCACACCCGATCAGAGGCCCACGGACGCCTACAGCCTCGCCTACGACTCGGCACCGTTCAGCCAACCGGTCGCTATTCTCGGCCTGCCGCGCGCGTTTCTGCGCGCGAGCGCCACGGCGCCGCTCGCCGACTGGTTTGTGAGGCTCTCCGACGTGGCGCCGGACGGCGCGGCAACCCTGATCACCGGCGGCGGCCTCAACGGGGCGCAACGCAACTCCGCCAGCCGGCCGGCGGACCTCGAGGCCGGCAAGGTCTACAGCCTCGCGGTTCCTTTGCACTTCACGTCCTGGGTGTTCCCGGCGGGGCATCGCATTCGGGTGGCGGTGTCGAACGCCCTCTGGCCCATGATCTGGCCCACTCCGTTCACGATGACCACCAGGCTCGAGCTTGGCGGCGCGGACGGCTCGCGAATCGAACTACCGGTCGTGCCCGTTGAGAGCGCGCTGCCGGCGTCCCGATTCAAGACGCCGGCGCCGCCCGAGCCAATTCCCGGCGTGCGGTCCGGCGGCGCGACTTGGCCGGGACCCTGGTTCATTCACCGCGACGTGGCGGGCCGCTCCACTCAAGTGGACTGGCGCGGCGACGATTGGAGCCAGTTTCCCTGGGGCCGCGAGGCCGACCACGAGCAGATGACCTACAAGGTGCAGGACGATCACCCAGAGCGTTCTTCGGTGGAGGGTGTGGCCTGGACGCGTGTCGATCTCAAGGGGCGCAATCTGCTGTGGCGCGTGGACCTCGCGCTCAGCAGCGACGCCCAGCAGTTCCATTACAAGTTCACGCGCACGCTCACAGAGAAAGGCAAGCTCGTGCGGAAGAAAACCTGGCAGGCGGACATCGCCCGGGATTACCAGTAGACCGAAAGCATGGAGTGAAGTGCACACTCCGCGGCTATCTCGCGCCGCGGCGTGCGTCCAGCGAAATCGGTCCGGCGCCCGCGATGAGCAGAAAAATGAGGCTGGTGAGCATGGCGAAGTCGGTGCGGGCGTCACTCACCATGTACCAGAAGCCTTGCCCGGCACGATGCAGCTCGGGAATTTTCGTGGTAACGATGGCGGTGGAGATGACGATCAAAAGCGGAATCGAGGCCAGGCGGGTGAGAAGGCCAATCAGCACTAGCAAGCCGCAGACAACCTCGAACGCACCCACAAAGTGCGCGGTGAAATAGGGGTAGTGGAAGCCGATTCGTGTAAAGCGGATCACGCCCATGTTGGGATCGGTGTACTTGAGGATTCCCTGGGTGAGAAAAACAAGACCTACCGACAGCCGGATGAAAACGATTCCGCGGCGGGTCCACCGGGCGGGTTGAGCGTCTGTACGGTTCACGGAAATCCCGCTCCGTCCCGCCTGTTCAGGACCGCTGGCGTAGCCGCCCCGACGCACCGTTTCTGCTACCAGGGGATCTGGCCAGGCATAAACTCCGAGACCAAGCCCTCATAATATGATCGAACTTCCTCGAAGCGCGGGCGCTCCGTTCCCTTGGAATAAAGATCGTAAGCGTTGAATTTGCGCACCCACTGGAACAATTCTTCGTCGCGAGCGTTCATCAGGTGACGGTAAGCGCCATGCTTGTGCGCGGGATAAAAGGAATGGTAGCGCAAGATATATTGCGCCGGCTCGGGAAAATAGTTCCGAGCGACAAGATAGATGTATTCGTCGTGTCCCCAGGAGAGGTGTACCCTATCAAGACCGCAGTTCGGCTCGTAGATGCCGTACGGAGTCTGAAGTTCGGGAACCTTGCTGTCCGGGTTGGCGGCGAAGAACTCCCGAAACACGATCTGGTCGGAATAAGCACAGCCTACCGGGAACGTATCTCCCACCACCGCCCACTGCGGCTCTCCCCACAGGCAGAGGACCTTGCCAAGATCGTGAATGAAGCCCGCCAGCACAAACCAGCGGGGGTGCCCGTCGCGGCGGATGGCCTCGGACGTTTGCAGGAGATGTTCGATTTGGGTGAGGTCGGTGTCGGGGTCGCTGTCATCCACCAGCGTCTCCAAGAACGCCGCCATCTCCCAGACGCTCTTCTTATCGCGCTTGAGCCCGCCAAACTCTTTCTTCTTGGCGAGCACGAAATCGAGTGTCTGTCCGGCGTGATTCTGGCGGTAAAACTCCGTCACGGTGGGGTTGGCATCCTGCTGGTAGTTCCGAAATTCTTCTTGCGATTTTCCGGGCCGATAGCGGGTGGCAACAAAATCGTCCCACTCCTCGAGATTTTTCAGAGGTGCTCCGGATTGAGCTTTGCCGGCCGCGCGGGCCATGGATCTCACCCTCACTCAGCTGTTCGGCCGGCCGCCTGCCGGCCGAACCCTGTAAGCCAGCATGGTACACATCGCGGAGGCGCGCAAGGGGGTTTATCGAAAGACCGGCGCGGGTGCGGGGGAGTGTCGGCGTGCGGCATGCAGCCGGACGGCTGCCGCTTTCCCGTCAACGTTCATGCGCGGCCGCAGTTACGCGGTCGCCGTGGCTGGGCGGCTGCGAGATTACGAGCATCCGCAGATCCCGGGTCGCGCGATTGAAAGCCTGATGGGGCTTGCCGGGAGCCACCTCAAGACCGCTGCCGGCGTCGAGCGCAAACTCGCGCCCATCGAGCTCGATCGTAAGGCAACCTTCGAGCACGAAAAAGAACTGCCGCGCCCGCTCGTGATAATGCCTCACCTCGCAAGCGCCCGCAGGCATGCGTTCCAGAATCACGCTGAGTTCCGGCGTCCGCACCAAGTGCCAGCCGTCGCAAGGATTCTCCTCGGCGCCCCAGGTGTAGTGCTCCGCGAGGGCGGGGTCGATGGGCGCCTCGGCGGTCATGCGTTGTCCCTCCTTACGCAGCCAGCACCCACGGCGCGCGGTAGTGCCGCGTGAGATACTGCTGCGCTTCGGGTCCACCCTCCTTGAGCTGCTGCTTCGCCACGTCCCATGCCAGCCGCCGGCCGCTGCGCAGGGCCACGTTGCCCAGCAGGCACGCGCTCGTGGAGCGGTGCCCGATCTCGATGTCGCTGATCGGCCGCTGGCGGCTCTTCACGCAATCCAGAAAGTTGCGAATATGGTCGAAGTGGTCGTCGTTGACGCTGTCCATCTTCATGGACGCCGCGCGGTCCACCTCTTTCCTGCCGTTGCGCCCGCCCGGCCGCGTCTCCGGGAACACTTCAAAGCCGCCGCGGTCCACAAACATCGTGGCGTCCGTCCCGTGGAACTCGATGCCGTAGCCGTGGTTGTACATCGAATTCGCGTTGTCCCACCGGTTCTCGTAAGTGGCCACGAAGTGGGGATACTGATAGCTCACCTGCAGCGTGTCCGGCGTGTCGGCGTTGTCTTCAATGTAGAACCGGCCGCCGAGCGCGGTGATCACCTCCGGACCTTCCACTTCCATCGCCCACTGCACGATGTCCATCAGGTGTATCCCCCAGTCCGTCATGAAGCCTCCGGCGTAATCCCAGAAGTAGCGGAAGGTGGACCAGCGATCGCCCACGCCGAAGCGGTTGGAATTGAACGGCACCTTGGGCGCCGGGCCCAGCCACGCGTCCCAGTCCAGGCCGGCCGGCGGGGCGGAATCCGCGGGATGGCCGATGCCCTCGGGATATTCGTTGGCGTAGTTCCAGGTGCGCGCGAAGCTCACCTTGCCCAGGTACCCCTGCTGCACCAGCTTCACCGCCTCTTGAAAATGCCGGGCGGAGCGCTGCTGCGTCCCCACCTGCGCCACGCGCTGGTGTTTGCGCGCCGCCTCAACCATCACCATGCCTTCGTCCACGGTGTGGCAGATGGGCTTTTCCACGTAGACGTCCTTGCCGGCCTTGCACGCTTCCACCGCCACCAGCGCGTGCCAGTGGTCGGGCGCGCCGATCACCACCACGTCGATATCCTGGCGCTCGAGCACCTGGCGGAAATCCTTGTACGTCTGCGCCTTGTTCTGGGTGGCCGCCAGTCCGTTCTGCAAGTTCGGCTCGTAGACGTCGCACACTGCCACAATTTCCACGTCGGGCTGGCGCTGGAAGTCCTGCAGGTCGTCGATGCCCTGCCGCCCGGTGCCCACCACACCCACGCGCACGCGGTCATTGGCGCCCAGGATTCGGAGCGGCGAAAGCGCCGAGGCGCCCGCCAGCGCCATGCCGGCGCTCACCGTGCCCGCGCCCGCGCGCTTGAAGAAGTCCCGACGATTAAGTGCTTCGCTCATCTGAAATGCTCCCGGGTTTGGTTTCCAAGGTAGCCGGGCAGTATACCGCAGTCCGCCGCCTTCCGGCCGCCGGAAATGGCACTGCCAAAATCACCCCATCGCCGCGCTAACTCGCTTACAGCACGAGTACTTTCGCCCCGCAAAAGCGGCCGGAACGGGCCCTCGCGCTTGACAACTTTTCGCCCGGTTTTTATACTCAAAACTGAAGCGAGCGGGAATAACTCAGTGGTAGAGTGCGACCTTGCCAAGGTCGAAGTCGCGGGTTCGAATCCCGTTTCCCGCTCCAGAACTTTTACCTTCGGCTCATCAAGCGGCGCGGTACCCAAGTGGTAAGGGAGAGGTCTGCAAAACCTTTATGCGGCGGTTCGATTCCGCCCCGCGCCTCCAACGTTCAAATCCTCACGTATGCTTAAGCGCCCGTAGGCGCGCGTCGCGCCGTGCCGCCGGGATACCGCAGCGCGAAGACCACGAAGAGCGCGGCGATCACCACGAACACCAGACGGCTGGCCTCGGGGCCCAGCATTCCGCCCGTCAGCCAGTCGGGCCCCGTCCACTGCGTGTTGAGCAGTTTCCCCACCGCGAATTCGCCGGCGTTGCGTCCCGAATAGAGGCAGATCGCGCCCCAGTCAAAGGCGAAGTGCCATCCGATGGCGAAGGCCAGCGTCCCGGTGCGGCGCACGCTGAGGCACATAAAAAGGCCCAGCAGGCCGGTGCAGGCGAAATCCTCCCAGCGCTCGTAGGGCTTGGTGAAATAGTGAAGGGCGCCGAAGAGGAGCGAGAGCACGGCGGCGGGCCAGAATCCGATGCCGTCGCCGAGCGTCCGCAACAGGTAAGCGCGAAACGCGATTTCCTCCACGGCGCCGATGGCACAGGCCGTCAGCAGCCACAGCAGGGTCCAGTGCACCAG
>DATJAQ010000087.1:0-2558 GCA_035516075.1 Terriglobia bacterium
AAACCTCCAAAGACAAAGTCCTGATGGGCCCCGAGCGCAAGTCGATGATTCTGTCGGAAAGCGAAAAGAAGAATACGGCCTATCATGAAGCCGGGCACGCGCTGGTGGCCTCCAACACCGCGGAGGCCGACCCCTTGCACAAGGTCACGATTATTCCCCGCGGCTGGGCCCTCGGCTTGACCCAGCAGCTTCCCTTGGACGACAAGCACACCTACACGCGGGAATACCTGGAAGCGCAACTCGCCGTGCTGATGGGCGGACGTGTGGCCGAGGAACTCTTCCTGAATCACATGACCACCGGCGCCGGCAACGACATTGAGCGCGCCACGCAGATCGCGCGCGACATGGTGTGCGAATTCGGCATGTCGAACCTGGGACCGCTGGCCTTCGGCAAGAACCAGCAGGAAATCTTCCTGGGGCGCGACATTGCCACGCAACGCGACTTCAGCGAAGACACGGCCATCAAAATTGACCAGGAAGTTAAGACCTTTGTGACGGCCGCCTATGAGCGGGCCAAGGCGATTCTGTCGACCAATCGCGAAGTCCTGATTCGTATCGCGGAGGCCCTGCTGGAACGTGAAAGTCTGGACGCCAGCGAGATTAAGCTCCTGATCGAAGGCAAGCCGCTGCCGGAATTCGTGCGCGTCAAGCCGCAGCCGCCGGCGCCGGAAACCGTGCAGGTGCTCAAGGCGCAGCCCTCCTCTCCCTCCGCCCTGCCGCCGCGCGAGCGCCCGCAGCCAGCGTGAGGCGTTTGGGATTTTGGATTAGCAGTTTTGGATTTCGGTGCCCACCCCTCACTTACGGGACTTCGCCCTGCCCGTCGCATCCGTCATACGCCCCTGAATTCTCTCGCCTCACTGCTTCCTCCATTTCCTTCGCCTGGCCATTTTCCTCGCCCCATTCGGCTCGCCTCGAACTATACTCTTAGGAACTTTGCAGGCATCCAGTGCGCATGGGGGAGGTCGCAGATGAACTCGTTTCTGGCGGAACTGGCGGGCACGGCCCTCTTGATCACCCTGGGAAATGGAGTAGTCGCGGCGGTAGTCCTGAACAAAACCAAGGCCCAGAACGCCGGGTGGATGGTCATCACCACGGGGTGGGCGCTCGCGGTGGCGATGGGCGTGTATGCCTCGGCTCGCATTAGCGGCGGACACCTGAACCCGGCCGTCACCCTGAGCCTGGCAGCCATCGGCAAGTTCCCCTGGAGCGACGTGCCCAAGTTCCTGGCGGCGCAGTTTCTGGGTGCCTTCCTGGGCGCGATAGTCGTCTGGCTGGCATACCTGGCCCACTGGCCCGTAACGGAAGAACCGGCCATCAAACTGGTGGTCTTCTCCACCGCGCCGGCCATTCGCAAGCTGCCGTTGAATGTGCTCACCGAGGCCATCGGAACGTTTGTCCTGATGTTCGGCGTGCTCGCCATTGGGGCCAATACCGCCCCCACCCAGAGCGGCCTGGCCCCGCTGCTGGTGGGTTTTCTCGTCTGGGCGATCGGGCTTTCTCTCGGGGCGCCCACCGGCTACGCCATTAATCCCGCGCGCGACCTCGCGCCGCGACTGGCCCACGCCCTGCTGCCCATTCCCGGCAAGGGAGGGTCCGACTGGAGCTACTCGTGGGTGCCGGTGGTGGGACCGCTCATCGGCGGCCTGGCGGGGGCTGTCGCATACGTGAAACTGTTTGGAGCTTAGTCGCCTCGATCTTTTGACCCTCATTGCTCGTCCATAGCACCATGAACTTACGCCGTGAATTCCAGATCGAAGTCGGCGGGCGCCAGGTTGTGCTGGGTGCTCGCACGCTCATCATGGGCGTGCTCAACGTCACTCCGGATTCGTTCTCGGATGGCGGCCGCTACCTCGACCCGGATCGAGCCGTGGAGCGCGGTATCGAGCTGGCGCGCCAGGGGGCTGACTGGATCGATGTGGGCGGCGAATCCACGCGGCCGGGCGCTCAGCCGGTTGCGGTGGAGGAGGAGTTACGCCGGGTGATGCCAGTCATTCGTGCCTTGCACGGAAAACTGCGCCGCGTCCCCATCTCGATTGACACCACCAAGGCGGAAGTCGCGCAACAGGCGCTCGACGCCGGGGCGAGCATTCTGAATGACGTCAGCGGCCTGCGCTTTGACTGCCACCTGGCGGAGGTGGCGCGCCGCTCCGCGGCCCCGCTGATCCTGATGCATATGCGCGGCCGGCCCGAGACGATGCAAAAACAGCCCTTCGCGCGCGACATCTGGCGCTCGCTCGCCAACGGCGTTGAGACGTCCATTCACCGCGCCCTCGCCGCCGGGGTGAAGCGCTCGCAGCTTATCCTTGATCCCGGCCTGGGTTTCGGCAAATCGCGCCGGCAGAATTACCAGATCCTTGCCGGCCTCGCGAAGCTTCGCGATTTACGTCTTCCCGTGCTGGTCGGCGCCTCGCGAAAGTCCTTCGTGCAATCGATTGTCGCGGGTGAGGGCCTCGACCCGTCGCCATCCCGGCGCCGCATGAGGCCGTACTGGCTTATCGCCGGTTCCCATGGGCGTGAAATCGCGCGCCGCCAGGGGTCGGAGCAAATGAACTCCGCCC
>DATJAQ010000088.1:0-5513 GCA_035516075.1 Terriglobia bacterium
CGGCGGTCATGGCTGAAACCTCCGACCAGGCGTTGACGCGCCACCAATACCAGCGCAAAAGGTAGACCGCCCCGGTGCCCGCGCCCACGCCCAGCAGCAGTTGCCACGCCCCGCCGATCGACGACATGAAGAGCGAGATCACGGCTCCGAGCACGGCCAGGAACGCGGTGGCCAGCTTGGACGCGGTGACGTAGTGATTTTCAGCGGCATCCGCCTTCAGGAACCGGCGATAGAAATCGTTCACCAGGTAGGACGAGCCCCAGTTGAGTTGGGTGGCGATGGTCGACATGTAGGCCGCGGCGAACGCGGCCAGCATCAGCCCGCTCCAGGCGTGCGGCAGGTAATCCACCCACACCTTGATGTAGCCTATTTCCTTGTCCTTCAGGTCCGGGTAGAGCACCACGGAAGCCAGTGCCGTCAGGATCCAGGGCCAGGGCCGCAGCGCGTAGTGCGCGATGTTAAACCACAGGGTGGCGCCGAGCGAATTCTTTTCGTCCTTGGCGCTGAAGATGCGCTGGGCCACGTAACCACCGCCGCCCGGCTCGGCGCCGGGATACCAGTTCGCCCACCATTGCACCCCCAGATAAAGGCAGAATAGCAGGAGAGGCATCCAGGCGGAGTGCGGGTCGGGGACCATGTCGAGGATGGAGCCCACGCCGCCGCTGGCGTGGCGCGCGGCGTCCACCGCCGCCAGCTTGGATTTCAGGGCCGACATGCCGCCCACCGCCTCGACGGCGTAGTAGGCCAGCACCGTCACCATGGTCATTTTCAGAACGAACTGAATCAGGTCGGTCCACAGCACGCCCCACAAGCCGGAGATGAAGGTGTAGAAGCTGGTGACGGCGATGATGCCGAAGATGATGCCGATGGCCGTCACGCGGGACACCCCGAGCGCGGTGCCCAGGATTTTTTCCATGGCCAGGTTCACCCAGCCCACGATGAGGCAGTTCATCAGTACGCCGAAATAGAGCGCCCGAAACCCGCGCAGGAAGGCGGCCGGCTTGCCGGCGTAACGCAGCTCGACCAGCTCGACGTCGGTGATGATCTCCGCCCGGCGCCACCGGCGGGCGAAGAAGAACACGGTCATCATGCCGCTCATCAGAAAACTCCACCAGATCCAGTTGCCGGCAATGCCCTGGGTGGCCACGTAGCCCGTCACCACCAGCGGCGTGTCGGCCGCGAAGGTGGCGGCCACCATCGACGTGCCGGCCAGCCACCAGCTCACCTCGCGCCCCGAAATGAAGAACTCGCTGGTGTTGGCGCTGGCCTTTCGGCGGTAGTAAAGCCCGATCAGCAGGTTGACCGTGAAATAGGCGGCGACCACCAGCCAGTCGATCAGTGTGATCTTCATCGCGCGATGTGGGCCTCGGTTCGGATAGACTTGTTTCTGCTTCGAGCGAGCACGCGCGAGTATATAGCAAAGCCCGGCGCGGAAGAAGGATTCTCCACGCGCGAACTGAAATTTTGCGCCGCACGGGGTTCATGGAACCCAGGGGCTCGCGCGAGGCCGTACAGGAGGCAGAAAGCATGACGAGGTCCGGGCGGCCGGGTACGACGGTGGCAGTGGCGCTGGCGCTTGCGATGGTTGGGCTGGGCGGCGCGGCGTTCGCCCAGATGCCTGCCCGTCACGCGGCGCGCCGGGCCACTCAGGCGCTGGCCGCCCCGAAGAGTGCCGGCGCGGCAAAGCTCGCAGCCATCGCGCCGGTGGTGGAGCAGGCCGTTCGCGAGGGCAAGGCCCCCGGCGTGGTGGTGCTGATCGGCCATAACGGCCGGGTGGTTTACCGGCGCGCCTTCGGCAACCGCGCCCTCGTGCCCCGCCGGCTGCCCATGCGGGTGGACACCATCTTCGACCTGGCTTCGCTCACCAAGGTCATCGCCACCACTCCGTCCGTCATGCAGCTTCTGGAGCAGGGCAAGCTGCGGCTGGAGGACCCGGTGGCCAACTACTGGCCCGAGTTCGGCGTGAACGGCAAGGACGAAATCACCGTGCGCGAGCTGATGACCCATTTTTCGGGGCTGCCTCCCGATCTCGAGCTCAAGCCCGCCTGGACCGGCTACGAAACGGCGATGAAGATGATCGAGCAGACCGCGCCCATCGTGCCGCCGGGCACGCGCTTCATCTACAGCGACGTCAACTACGAGACGCTCGGCGAGCTCGTGCGCCGCCTCTCGGGCGAGCCGCTGAATGTTTATGCAGCCCGGCATATCTTCAGACCGCTCGGAATGCGCACCACCGGGTTTTTGCCGCCGGCTTCGCTGCGCGCCCGCATCGCACCCACCCAGTACGAGAACGGCAGGACCGGCCCCCTGCTGTGGGGTGTGGTTCACGACCCCACGGCGCACGACATGGGCGGCGTGGCGGGCCACGCCGGGCTGTTTTCGACCGCCAATGACCTGGCCCTGTATGCTCAAACCTTGCTGGACGGCGGCCGGCATGGTGCCGCGCGCATTCTGAGCGCGGCCAGCGTGGTGAAAATGTCCACGCCGCAGACGCCGCCCGGGAAGACCGCGGTGCGAGGCCTCGGCTGGGACATCGATTCGCCCTTCAGCTCGAACCGGGGCGACTTGTTTCCGGTGGGCTCCTTCGGCCATAGCGGCTTCACCGGCACCTCGATCTGGATTGACCCGTTCTCGAACACCTACGTAATCGTGCTGGCCAATGCAGTGCATCCGATCGGCGAGGGCAATGTGATCGCCTTGCGCGGCCAGATTGCCAACATCGCGGCGGCCGCGTTCGGCCGCGCGCCTTCGCCGGGCGAGCTCGAGGCCCGGCTGAGCCTGACCTCCCACACCGAGCTTGAGAACAGCTACCGGATGGAACCGGCGCGCAACGGCAGGACCGAGACCGGGATTGACGTGCTCGAGGCGGAGAACTTTGCGCCGCTGCAGGGGCTGAGGGTGGGCCTCGTGACCAACCAGAGCGGCCGCGACGCCGCCGGCCGGCGCACCATCGATGTGCTGGCGGGCGCTCCCGGGGTGAAGCTGGCGGCCATCTTCAGTCCCGAACACGGCCTGGCGGGCGCGGCGGATACGCGTGTGGCCTCGACGCGCGACCCGGCCACGGGCCTCCCGGTGTACAGCCTCTACGGCGACACCGAGCGCCCCAGCGACGAAATGCTGGCCGGGCTCGACGCCCTCGTCTACGACATCCAGGACGCCGGAGTGCGTTTCTACACCTTCGAAACCACCCTCGGCTACACCCTGGAGGCCGCGGCCCGCAAGGGCCTGGCCTATGTCGTGCTCGACCGTCCGGACCCCGTGGGCGGCTTCAACGTGGAGGGCCCTCTGCTCGACGCCGACCAGCGCTCGTTCGTAGGCTACTTCCCTCTGCCCGTGCGGCACGGGATGACCGTGGGCGAACTGGCGCAGATGTTCAATGCGGAGCAACACCTGGGCGCGAAGCTCAGCGTGATCAAGATGCGCGATTGGCGGCGCACCGACTGGTTTGACGAGACCGGCCTCGCCTGGGTGAATCCTTCGCCGAACCTGCGCAACCTGACCGAGACCACCCTCTACCCCGGCCTCGGCATGATCGAAGGGGCAAACGTCAGCGTGGGCCGCGGCACCGATACCCCGTTCGAGGTGCTGGGCGCGCCCTGGATGGACTCGGCGAAGCTGGCCGGCGCCCTCAACGCCCGGCGCATTCAGGGCGTGCGCTTCGAGCCCGCGGACTTCACGCCGTCCAGCAGCCGCTACGGCGGCGAGCTTTGCCACGGCGTGCAGATCGATCTGGTGGACCGCGACGCCCTGGACTCCCCTGAGCTTGGCGCCGAGCTGGCCGCCGCGCTCTACAAGCTTTTCCCGAACGACTTCAAGCTCGACGCCACCCTCGCGCTCGTGGGTTCCCGCGCCGTGCTGGACGGCATCCGCCGCGGGCGCGATCCGCGCCGCCTGGCTTACGACTGGGAGCAGGATCAGCTTCAGGCGTTCCGCGCCATGCGGGCGCGGTACCTTTTGTATTAAGGCGCACCCGGCGATTCGGGCGCCCGCGCGCACGGCGTCTTGTGCTGCGGGCCGGGTCCGGGTTAGTATCTTCGCCGTAGCTTTCCGTCCGCCCGAAGGAGTGGGCAGGAGTTTGCCGGAGGATTGATGCAATCCGCAACCAGGAATTCCCGGGTGAGCGCCGCGCTGGGCGTCTGGTTGGTGCTGGGGACGGCCGGCTCCGGCATCGCCTCGGGCAGCCGCGGCAGGGTGGACGAAAACGATCCCACCTACCAGCTCTACCAGCTTCTCGACTCGACGCGCGGCGGCGTGGTGAAGCACCTCTGCGTGCTCGCCGACGTTTACACCGACTCGAGCGGCACGGAGTACCGCCACGTGCTGCGCCTGGAGTACGACAAGGGCCGGGCCTTCGGCCGCCTCGAGCTCTACGTGCGCAGCGTCGGGAAAATGTCGTCCGACCAGCTTGCCACCTACACGCCCGAACAGATTTTCGATTTTGGTGAATCCGACCAGGAAAAGTTCATGAAGACGGACCCTGGACCCTTCGGGCAAACGGGCGATCTGTTTCTCGCCGCGGGCGACGATGGGCCCTTGCACAGCGTGCCCATCACCGATGCCGCCCGCAAACAGTACGCCGACTTCATCACCCAATACATTCTGCCCGCGGTGAAGGGCGGCACCGCCCCCTAGCCTCCCGCTGGGGCCGGGAGCCCGCCGCCGGCGCGATCTGTCCGCAAAACCCATCGCCTACTCCAGACGCTCCAGGTCTTTCCTCGCTTGGCCGAGATCGGGCTTGAGGCGCACGGCCGTGCGCAGCTCGTCGAGCGCCTCGGCCTTGCGGCCCTCTTTCTCAAGCACGAGGCCCAGCCGCCAGTGGGCGTGCGCCAGGGCGGGCTCGCCGCCCTCCGGCTCCGAGCCCAGGTACTTGCGAAAATACGCCTCCGCGCGCGCGAGCTCGGCAGGGGACGCGCCGCTGCGCTCGAGGATGGCGAGGCCCGCCCGGTACCACGGGTCGAGGTCGTCGGGCACACTTTTGTGCGCCTCCGCCAGCACGGCGTCCAGGCCGCTCCAGCGCGCCTCCGAGGCTAGGACCGAGGCTAGTGTGGCGTGGGCCTCCGCGCGCCCCGGGTCCGCCTGAATGGCCTGGCGGGCGTAGGGCTCGGCGCGGTCGGGCCGGGCCTGGGGCGGGCGCGTGTAGAAGTGGGCCAGGTCCACCAGCAGGTCGTAGTCGCCCGGCCGGGCCGCGAGCGCCTTCAGGCGCCACGACTCCTCGCCCGCGGCATCTTTCCGGTCCTGGGCGAGGCGCGCCTGCGCCACGTCGCCCTGGGCCGGATCGATCTTCGCGATTTCCTCCGCCAGGGCCGCCGCTTTGTCCTTGCCGCCCCCCATCAGCCGGGGCGCCTGAAGGTCGTATTCGAGCAGGTCGAAGCGGGCCTCGAGGTTGCGAGGGTCGAGTTGCGCGGCCCGCTCGGCCTCGGCTTTGAACTTCTTCGCCCAGCCGCCCTTGGCGAACAGCGAGGCGGTTTCGGCGGTTTCGCCGTCCACGTCGGCAAGCTGGCGGTGATAGCGGG
>DATJAQ010000089.1:0-15719 GCA_035516075.1 Terriglobia bacterium
TGAAATCGGCGAAACCAGCCTCGGCATGCAAGTGAAGCTGCTGCGCGTGCTCCAGGAACGCCGGGTGCGGCCGCTCGGCGGCAATGCCGACGTACCGGTCGACGTGCGCCTGATCGCCACCACCCATCGCGACCTGAAGAAGATGGTGGAGCAAGGGACCTTCCGCGAAGACTTCTTTTACCGCGTCAGCGTGATTCCCATCGAGGTGCCTCCGCTCCGCGAGCGCCGCGACGACATCGAACGCCTCGCACGCCATTTCCTGGAGCGCTTCGGATCCGCCATGCAGAAGCCCGTGCATGATTTCGAGGCCCAAGCACTGGCGGCGCTCCTCAACTACGACTGGCCGGGCAACGTTCGGGAGTTGGAGCACGCCATCGAGCGCGCTGTCGCGGTGAGCACTCCGCAGGACCGGATGGTACGCTTTGAGCACCTGCCCAGCACGGTTGCCGGCGGAGGCCAGGGGCGCGTCGAGCCTGAGGCCGAGCTTGGGGAGGCCGGGATTGACTTCGAGGCTGCGATCAATACGAAGGAAAAACGCTATCTTCTAGAAGCGCTTAAACTCGCTGGCGGAAACCGCACCCGCGCCGCAGAGCTTCTGCACATGAGCTATCGCTCCTACCGGCACTTCGCGGAGAAACATGGAGTTTGATCGCCGTCAGCTCGTGCCGAGGCTCGAAGTGACCTAAATTGTCAGTTCAAACTGACAAAAACGGGCAATCCGGACGCAAAACCGGCCTCGCCGGCTTTCGGGCCGTCTGAGGAGTTTCAATTAAGTGGCTGATATTGAAGACGTTGCCCGTGACGGTCGTAAGTCGTGTTCAAAGGAGTTTTTGGTAACGGGCCTGCCCTTACGTAGGCGTCCATCCGGCAGCGACCCGTCGGAGGGTCAGAAAGAGAGGCCCGACAGGCCATGAAAAAGAACGACAAAGGATTCTCATTGATTGAACTCCTGATTGTGGTGGCGATCATCCTGATCATCGCCGCGATTGCAATTCCCAACCTGCTCAAATCGAAGATGGCTGCAAACCAAGCTTCGGCGGTGGCATCCCTGCGCACCTTCAACACCTCGGAAGCGACGTACAGCTCCACTTACAACGTAGGGTATAGTTCCACGCTCGCCCAGCTCGGGCCGCCGGCGTCCGGCAACGCCACGTCTTCGGCTGCCGGCCTCGTGGATAGCGTGCTGGCCGCCGGGAGCAAGAGCGGTTACACGTTCACGATGACTGCCTCAGCGGCAGTCAACGGATCGACACCAGGGTACACGTTTACGGCAGTCCCGGTGAGTGTAGGCACGACGGGACAAAACTTTTACTTCACGGATGAGACGAACGTGATTCGGCAGAATACGTCGGCAACGGCAACGGCCTCCGACTCTCCCATCGGCGGCTGAGCGAGCGGGATTGTTTCCGCAACTTGTCTCGATCTGAGCGCGGCGAACGTCCGGCAGGGCCGGCGGGCGCCGCGCACGGCTTTGAAACCGATGGCGCCCGAGGGCGTCTCACGGTTATGGTGATGGGGTGGCCTTCAGGGTCGCCGGATAAGAGGAGAACATGAAGAGAGATACCCAGGGCTTTTCGCTGATTGAATTGCTCATCGTGGTGGCAATCATTCTGATCATCGCAGCGATTGCCATTCCGAACCTGTTGAAGTCCAAGATCGCCGCCAACCAGGCGTCTGCGGTGGCTTCGCTGCGCACCCTGAACACATGTGAGGTGACCTACAGCTCGACGTACAATCAGGGCTTCACCTCGACCCTGCTTCAGCTCGGACCACCCGCGTCTGGCAACGCCACTTCGTCGGCTGCGGGGCTGGTGGATAGCGTGCTCGCGGCCGGCACCAAGAGCGGTTATGGGTTCACCTACTCCGCTTCGGCGGCCGTTGCAGGGTCGACGCCCAATTACACGATCAATGCCACCCCTGTTGCGGTGGGGACGACCGGTTCGAACTACTATTACACCGACGCCAGCAATGTGATTCGACAGAACACGTCGGCGTCGGCTACCGCGTCCGACTCGCCGATCGGCGGCTAGCCCCTGGCCGGACGAGTCTGTGAGCACTCCGCCCGAGTTGGCTCGGGCGGCCGCCGGGTTTCGCTTGACCCGCAAGCTGAGCTGTGTTGATGGCTTGGCTCCGCCGCACCGGCGCGCCTTTGGGGCGCTCCGGGCGGCGGCCTGGAGTGGGTCGGCGAGTGCGGCGAGGACTACCTCGGCCATGTGGGCTGTCGAAACCACGGAACTGACCAAGGAATACCGGCTCGGCTTCTGGCGCAACCGGCGGAAGAGGGCCCTCGAGGGCCTCACCCTCGCCGTAGAAGAGGGGGAAGTCTTCGGCCTCCTGGGCCCGAATGGCGCCGGAAAGTCCACTACCCTCAAGCTGCTCTTTCGACTAATCTTTCCCACTTCAGGCTCGGGACGCATTCTGGGCCGCCCGCTTAGCGACGTCCGGGCGCGCGCGCGTGTCGGCTATCTTCCCGAAACGCCGTCCTTTTACGACCACCTGACAGCGCAGGAGCTTATGCACTACGCCGGCTGGTTGTGCGGCCTCGATCCCGGCGTACGCCGGGCGCGCGCACAGGATCTTCTGGAGCAGGTGGGTCTCGCCGAAGCGGCCGGGTTGGCGATTCGCAAGTTTTCTAAAGGCATGGTGCAGCGCCTTGGAATTGCGCAGGCCCTGGTGAACGACCCGGAGGTCATTTTCCTGGACGAGCCCATGTCGGGCCTGGACCCGCTGGGCCGCCGCCAGGTTCGCGACCTCATCCTGGCCCTCCGGAAGCGGGGCAAAACCGTTTTCTTTTCCACCCATATTCTCTCCGACGCCGAAACTTTGTGCGACCGGGTCGCCATCCTCCATCGCGGACGTCTTCAGGGCTTGGGCAGCCTCCGGGAGATTCTGGCGGGCGGCGTGGCCTCCAACGAACTGGTGCTGGAGGCTCCATCGCCTCAGACGCTCGAGGCCCTGGCCCGATTCACGTCGGCCACCGTGCGCACGGGCGACCAGGTGCGGCTGGAACTTGCCGCGAACGCGGATGCGAGCACAGTGCTTGGAGCCGCGCTCGGAGCCGGAGCGAGCATCGTCTCGTTCAACCCCGTCAAGATGTCGCTCGAAGACTACTTCATGGCACGGCTTGGCACTCCTTCGGAGCGACCGCTCGCGCCCCGGCTGGGGTCTAACCGAACCGGGGCAGTGGAGCCGGGGCCGGCGGCGCATTCCGCCCGGGTGGAGTCCCAACGCCCATGACCCGCATCGCCGCCATTGCCGTTCACACTTTCAAGGAGTCGGTTCGCGAAAAGGTGCTCTACAACCTGGTGGCCTTCGCGCTGCTGATGATCGGGGCGGGGATCGTGCTGGGAAGCGTCTCGGTGGGCATCAATGAAATCGCACTGATCAACCTCGGACTGAGTGCGATCTCGGTCTTCGGCCTGCTGATCGCGATTTTCATAGGAATCAGCCTGGTCTGGAAAGAGATCGAGCGCCGTACCGTGTACAACGTTCTGTCCAAGCCGGTGGCCCGGCACGAGTTCATTCTCGGCAAGTATCTGGGGTTGGTGCTGACCCTGGCGGTGAACGCCGCCATTATGACCGCGGGATTTTACGCCGCGCTTTTCTACGAACAGCGCCGCTTCGGCCCGGCCGACGCGGCTCCGCTCGAGGCCGTCTATTTCATTTTGCTCCAACTGGCGCTGCTGGTGGGTGTGGCTCTACTTTTCTCGACTCTCTCCACCCCCGTTCTCTCGGCAGTCTTCACCGTCGGCATTTTCGTGATCGGGAACCTGCTCGGAGACTTGCGCGGCTTCGGGGACCAGGCCGGCAACGCGGCGCTCAGAGCTCTTTTACACGGGCTCGCCTGGGCCCTTCCGGATTTCGGCGCCTTCAACGCCATCAGTCAGGCCGCGCACGGGGAGCTGATTTCCCGCCAGGTCCTATGGTCGAACTCTCTGTATGCGTTGTTCTACATCTCCGCGCTCGTGTCGGCGGCGATTCTGGTTTTCGAGCGCCGGGAGTTTAGTTGAGCCTCGAAGGCATCCCTGTGAACCTCGCGATCGCCCGCCCCGCCCGCCTGAACCCGCAGGGGGTCGCCGCGCTGACGCTGGCCCTGGCCTTCCTGGGCGCTGGGATGATACGGGTGCGCATCGACCGGGGAGCCCAGAATCCGGGAGCCCTGAGCCCGGTGGTCTACGTGACGTCGGGCGAAACACTGCGACGCTTCAGCTTTGGGTATTCCGGGCTGCTGGCGGATGTCTATTGGACGCGCGCCGTGCAATACTTCGGCCGGGAGCGCCTGGCGGGCCGGAGCGAGTTGCAGACGCTCGCTCCCTTGCTTCGCGTGGCCACCACGCTCGACCCGCATTTGCTGATCGCCTATCGCTTCGGCGCCATTTTTCTGGCCGAGAAGCCGCCGGCGGGCGCAGGGCGGCCCGATGAAGCGCTGACCCTGATCCGGCGCGGTATTGCCGCCAATCCGTCCTACTGGCGGCTGTGGCAGGACCTGGGGTTCATCTACTATTGGGACCTCAAGGACTACGCGGGTGCCGCCCGCGCTTTTGAGGAGGGCAGCCGGCAGCCAGGCGCCGATCTCTGGATGAAGACGATGGCGGCCTCGGTAGCTGCTCAGGGCGGGGAGCTTTCAACGTCCCTCCTGTTGTGGTCGGAGGTCTACCGCCAGGCGGGGAACGAGAGTATTCGCCGCAGCGCCGTCCAACACCTGGCCGCGATCGAAGCAGCGCAAGCCCTGGAGCAACTCAACCGGGCCCTCGCGGCGTTCGAAAAGCGCGCGGGGCGGCCCGCATCCTCGTTCGCGGATCTCGTGAAGGTGGGCCTGCTCACCCGCCAGCCGCTGGATCCGGCGGGCGTGCCCTTCGTAATCAACAACGAAGGTAAGGCCGCGCTCGGCGCCGGCAGCCCCATCGACCTGCGCTTGGCCCGGTAGCGCTTTTCCGGGATTGTTCGGCATCGACCGCCGCGCGGCTTCGCCGACGCGTGATCGCCTATGTTGGAGCCATTCGAATTCATCTTCTGGGAAGCGCTGAAGGCCTTCGGCCTGGTGGTGGTCGCTCTCCTCGCGGTCAAGGCGGCGAGGGCGTTTGCCCGCCCGGGGGGCGGCGGCCGCATGCCCGGCCTGGTTCTCTACGGAGTCATCCTCGCGTTGGTGGCGCTCGGCGCCCGGGCGCTGGGGCAGGATATCGCCGCCGAAGTCTACGGTTGGGCCGGCCAGAAAAACCTCGACCGCCACGAATTCGCCACCGCGTACAGCAATGGTCTGCGTGCGGTCGAGCTCAGGCCCGGCGTTCTGCGCTACTGGCAACTGCTGGCGAGCGCCAAGTTCGACCTCCACCAGTTCGGTTCCCTGCTGCGCGATGAGCCCTCGTTTCGCGCCCTCAGCCCGCGGGGTCTGGACGAGGATGACCTGGTGCGTTTCGCCTATGCCCGCTACTTTGTGGGCGAGTACGCGCAGGTAATCCCTCTCACCGCCGAGTTCATCCGCCGCAACCCGGCTTACCCGAAGTCTTACGTGCTTGCGGGCCTCGCCGAAACCGGACTTCGGCAGTATGCGGAAGCCGAGCGCGACTTTCTGACGGCGCTCCGGATTCTACCCACCCAGGCCGATGCGGTGGAGGGTCTGGCACACGTCTACTTCCTGAGCGGCGATGCCGGGCGCGCCCGGGCCGTGCTGGAGGCGACGTCTCACTATGCGTTTCCGCCGGCAGAGCGGGAGCGCTTCAAAACGTTGATGGCTCTCTATGGACAGTGAGCGGAAGATTACTTTCGGACTGCGGCTCGAGGACGTGGTGGCCCTCGCCTTTTTCGCGATCAATTTCCTCCTCCAGCTTGTGTTCAGCCAATTGCGCGGCGAAAACCTGAGCCCGGCCGACGTGCTGGTGATCATCCCGGCGGTCGCGGTGCTGCTGGCCAAGGAGTTGGTGCACTACTTCGTCGCCGGCGGAGGGCACGGCGCGGAGGGCGATCTGCGCCAGTTTGTGCGCCCCTACTGGGAAATCGTGCGGGATTGGATGCCATTCCTGGTCATCCTGCTCATGTACTATTCGCTCTGGGGCAGCGCCACCCACCTGCTGGTCACCCAGGACCGGGATTCCAATCTGATGGCGATCGATCAGCGGCTTTTCGGCGTCCAGGCCAGCGTGGCTCTGCAGCGCTTCATCACGCCTGCGCTCACCTCGTGGATGGAGTTCTCCTACGTCTTCCATCTTTTCAACATCCCCATCGTGGCCTGTTTCATTTACGCCTGCCGTCCGCGCGCGCGCTTTCGCGAAATGATGGCCGGACTGCTGGTGGTGAGTTTTCTCGGTCTCCTCGGCTACGTCCTGGTTCCCGCCATCGGCCCCCTGTACACTCTGCACAGCCAGTACACCGTGCCGCTCAGCACTCCGCTCAGCGTGCTCAATCGCGAAATGGAGTTCATGGATTTCGCCCGCATCCGGCGCGACGTCTTTCCCAGCCTCCACGTGGCCATCTCTTTCGTGGTCTGGCTCTACGCCTGGCGGAACTCGAAGCGCCTCTTCTGGATTTTGTCGCCCTTCATTCTGAGCCTGTGGGTGTCGACCGTTTACTTGCGCTATCACTACCTCATCGACTGCGTAGCCGGCTTCCTCCTGGCTCCGCTGAGCTACGCCGTCGCCAACTGGCTGTTCGCGCGCTTTGGCGAGGTGCGCGTGGCCCTGCCGCTGCCGGCCGGCTGGGCCGAGCGCATCCGCCGTCTCAGGCCTTCGGCCGGCCGCGCGGGATGAATCGCATGGAGAAGCCGTCGCGGCGGGAGGTACTCTCGAGGATGTTCCACCTTACGCGGGCGCCGGACGTCGCGGCCGAGGCCCGCATCCGGCTGGCTGGCAGGCGGCGGGCCGGGGCCAGGCCAGAGCCCGAAGCGCCCCGGGCGCAAGCCGCCGCCCGCCCTGCGTCCGGCGCGGTTCGCGGCCGCTCCCTCCTCATCACAGCACTCCTGGCCTGCGCCACGCTCCCCTATCTCAACATGCTGTTCAACGCTTTTGTCTACGACGATCACACCCAGGTGACGAATAATCCCTACCTGCAAAATGTCCACCATCTGAAGGACATCTTCACTACCACGGTGTGGTCGTACGTTGGCGCGCAGGGCGTCACGAATTACTACCGCCCCATGATGACGCTCGGATACCTCGCTTGTTACCGCCTGTTCGGCCCGCTGGCCTATGGATTCCATCTCGCCAGCCTCCTGCTCCACGTTCTGGTGGTGTGCCTGGTCTTTGCGCTCACCGAGCGCCTCACGGGCAACCGGGTGTGGGCCTTCGTGGCGGGCGCGCTCTTCGCGCTCCATCCCGTCCACACCGAGTCCGTCGCCTGGATCGCGGCCGTCACCGATCTCGAGCTTACGTTCTTTTTCCTTCTGACCTTCGGGTTGTTTGTGGGCGCCGCACGTCCGGACGGGCAGCGCTCGAGTGGCATGATCGCTGCGATGGTGGCCGCGTTTGTGTTTGCTCTGCTCTCGAAAGAGCAGGCCCTCACCCTGCCCGCCCTGGCCGCCGTGTACGAGCATTTCTACCGCGACGACCGCGCCCGGACGCGCGCCGTGCAGAAGTTGGCGCGTTACGGCCCGTTGTGGCTGGTGGCCACCGCGTATCTGGCCTTCAGGATTCGGTTCCTGGGAGCGCTCGCACCCGTTCACCAGATGCGGGCCGTCACGCCCTCCGAGGTGGTGCTCTCCGCGCTGGCGCTCGTAGGCCAGTATCTTGGAAAGCTGCTCTGGCCCTGGCGGCTCTGCGCATTTTACGTCTTCCATCCGAGCACGGCGTTCCATGACCCTCGAGTGCTCGCGGGCCTGTTGGCGCTCGCTGCCCTGGCGGCGCTTTTTGCCGGACTCTGGCGAAGCCGCGAACCGGCGGTGCGCTTCGCCTCGTTCGGCATCGTATGGTTTCTGGCCACGCTCGCTCCCGTGCTGAACTCGCACTGGATGGCCGCCAACGTCTTCGCCGAGCGTTACCTTTATCTGCCTTCGGTGGGGTTTTGCTGGCTGGCGGGCCTCGCCGGAACCAGGTTGTGGGCCGCATCGGGCCTCCGGACGGTTCGCGCGGCCGGCGCGCGGCGACCCGCGGTGGCGGCGGCCGGCGCAACGCTGGCGCTTCTGCTCGCGGCCCGAATCGTCGTTCGCAATCGCGATTGGAGCAACGACATCGTGCTCTACCATCGAACCCTCGCGCTCCAGCCGGACGCTTATCCCATTCTCAACAATCTGGGCACGGTCTACTGGCAGAACGGCGCGGTGGACGAGGCCGAGCGCGTCTGGCGGCGCGCGCTGGCGCTCCACCCCGAAAATGCCATCGTGCTGAACAACCTCGGCCTGGTGGCCGAGCGGCGCCAGCGGCACCAGGCGGCCGTTGATTTATTCCGGCGCGCCATGCGCCTGAAGCCCAACTACACGGACCCCCATCTCAACCTGGGCGAGGCCTACCGCAGCCTGGGCCTCACGGGCCCCGCCGAGCTTCAGCTCCGAGCCGCCGTGGCGCTGTCGCCGCTCAATACCCGGGCGCGCAATGAGCTCGGCCGGCTTCTCTTCGATCAAGGACGTCTCGCCGGGGCCGAGGAGCAGTTCCGCGCCTCCGTCAGCAGTGAACCGACGGCCGTAGCCTATGACTTTCTCGGCGAACTGGCCCTCGGGCGGGGCGACGCGCAGCCGGCGGAGCGAGCCTTCCAGGCCGCGCTCGTACTCAATTCAATTGACAGCAAAGCGCACTTCGGACTCGGCCGGCTTTACGCCGCTGCCGGGAGAAATCCCGAGGCCCTCCGCCAATACCAGGCCGGCCTGCTCGACGATCCCACCGACGCCCCCGCGCAAGCGGCCGTCCGCGAACTCCAATCGCGAAGTACTCACTGAGCACGTCTTGGCGGCCCCTCCCCGGGCATGCGACCATAGTGAGCGAGGTTCGCCGGCTCGTGTGATCTCCGGCGCGGGCAGCCGGGGTAAGCCCGCCCAATTCGCTTGCCGATGTCTGACGCGGGGATGGGTTCCGAAAACATCGCCTCCGGCAGTGCGGGCGCAGCGCCCGCCGCCCGGCCCACGCGCGCCCAGCCTGCGCGTCTCGGCGATGCGGTGACGCTGGCCGCGCTGGCTCTCGCCGCCGCCCTGCCTTACCTCAACTCCCTCGCCAACGGCTTCGTTTACGACGACCTCAACCAGGTATCGGACAATCCCTACCTGCGCAGCTTTCACTACCTTCCGCAGATCTTCACCACTTCGGCCTGGTCTTACCTCGGCGGGTCGGCCGCCGCGACGAATTACTACCGTCCCCTGATGACAACGGGCTACCTGGTGTGTTTTCAACTTTTCGGTCCCGGCGCTTTCGCGTTTCACCTGATGAATCTTCTGGTGAACGTGGCCGTCGTGCTTTTGCTTTACAAGGTAAGCGCTCGTCTTTTCGGTGGCCGCAGCCTGGCGCTGCTGGCGGCCCTGGCGTTCGCGCTGCATCCCGCGCACAGCGAATCGGTTGACTGGATCGGCGGCGTCACCGACCTCGAGCTCACTCTATTCTACCTGGCCGCGTTCTGGTTCTATCTTCGCCTGCCACGCATTTCCGCTTCGCGGCCGCGCTGGCTGGCGGTGCAGTTGGCCGTAGTAGCGAACCTGGCGCTGACGCTGCTCGCCAAGGAGCAGGCGCTCACCTTGCCGATCCTGCTTACGCTCTACGAGCACGTCTACCGTGAAGACCGCGGCGAAACCCGCCTCGCAGAGAAGGTGGCGCGCTATGCACCGGCCTGGCTGCTGGTGCCGGTCTACCTCGCGGTGCGCGCGCACTTTCTGGGAGGCCTCGCCCCGGCGGCGTCCGGCCGTCCCCATTTGAGCCCCGACGCTCTGCTGCTCTCCGCGAGCGCCTTGCTCGGGCAGTACGCGGCCAAGTTTCTCTGGCCGGTGCGCCTGTGCCTCTACTACGTCTTCCCTACCGAATGGAACCGGCTGCTGCCCGAGGTGCTGGGCGGAATCGCCGCCCTGTGGATGGGCGCGTTGCTCTTCCTCCTGCTCTGGCACTACGCTCGCCGGGTTTCATTCGGCCTGGTGTGGTTTCTCGTCACGCTCGCGCCCGTCCTCAACGTGGGCTGGATGCCCGCCGCCGCGTTCGCCGAGCGCTATCTCTATCTGCCTTCGGCAGGACTCTGCTGGGTAATCGCCTGGGCCGGGTTGTGGCTGTGGAACGCCGCTCGAAGCCTGGGGCATGCCCGGCGCCTGGCGCTGGCCGCAGCCGCGGTCTTGCTGGCCCTCCTCGCGGTGGCGCGCATCGTCACGCGCAACCGGGACTGGAAAGACAATCTCGACCTCTATCGCCGCACGCTCGAGGTGTCGCCGGACGCCTACGTGATCCACAACAATCTCGGCGAGGTGTATTGGAAGTCGGGCCAGGCTGAGCTGGCCGCCGCGGAATGGCGCGCCGCGGCGACGCTCGCGCCCGACGCCGTGGTGGTGCTCGATAACCTGGGTCTTCTCGACACGTCCGAGCATCACTACGACGAGGCCGTGGCCCATTTGCAGCGGGCCATCGGGATTGCACCTCGCGACGCTGCGGCGCACATCAATCTCGGCATGACTTACGACCAGATGGGCCGGCCCGAGGACGCCCAGCGCGAGTCCGAAACCGCGGTTCGCCTGGCGCCTCTCAGCTTTTTCGCACATAACGAGCTCGGGCAACAATACTTCGATCAAGGGCGCTACGCCGGCGCAGATCGCCAGTTCCGCGCCTCGCTGGCTCTCAAACCAACTCTTTCGGCCTGGTTCGGCCTCGGGCTTTCGCGATGGCGCCAGGGCGACACTGCCGAAGCCGAGCTCGACTTCAAGAGCGCCGAGGCGCTCGCTCCCGCGGACCCTCGCGCCCATTTCATCCTGGGCCTGTTCTACGCAGCGCGAGGGCGCTATCCCGAAGCGGTCAACGAATATCAGGCCGGTCTCGAGATCGATCCGGCCAACCCGCAAGCCCTGGCCGCGATTCAAAAACTGAAGGCGGAGATTTCGCATGAAAATTCCAACGGGGCCGCCGGCCCCTCATCGCCGAGTGAACCCGCGCACCCTTGAGCCCCGCGGGACTTGGCTGCTGCGCGCCGTGGCGGCGCTTGTGCTCGCCGCGGGTTTCCCTCAGGCGGGACGCGCGCAGCCAGCGGGCTCCCGGGCAGGCAGCGCGGCCCCGTCGCCATCGCTTGACGCCTACGTCAAGCAGTTTGAGAGCAGCTACCACGACGTGCACACGCTGCGCGCCACCTTCACCCAGGAGTACACTGCCTGGAACCACACCCGGGTGGAATCGGGCAAGATGTACTTGGAGCGCGGCGGCAAGATGCGGTGGGAATATCAGGCGCCGGAACGTAAACTCTTCCTCTCGGACGGAAAAGACGTCTTGCTTTACGTGCCTTCGGAAAAGCAGCTCACGCGGACGCCGGTGAAATCCAGCGACGACGTGCGCGTGCCCCTCGAGCTTCTGGTGTCGCGTCTCAAGGTTCGTCGCGCTTTCTCGAAGATCGAATTCGCTTCCGACGTGGTCCCGGCCGAGCCGAACGATCGCGTTCTGCGGGCTTATCCGAAGAAGGGCTTCGAGCAGGAGTACCGCGAGGTGTTGGTGGAGCTGACGCCAACTTTCGACGTGCGCCGGCTGGTGGTGACCTACCCGGACGAGACCGTGATGAAGTTCACCTTCGACCGCATCGCGCGAAACGTGCCCGTCGCTCCGGCGCTGTTCGAGTTCGCGCCGCCGGCCGGAACCGAGGTGATCGAACAATAGACCGCCGGCCGGCTTCTCACCCTTCGAGCACGTAGCGGCGCACCGCGGCCGCCACACCGTGCTCTACGTTCGAGAGCGTGGTGGCCCAGCCGTCGCGGCCCACCCCGGGCTCGGCGTTGGCCATCACCACCGGGCGCCCGGCGAATTCCAGCATCTCGTGATCGTTGTGGTTGTCGCCGATCGCCATCACCTCGGCCGCCGCCACCCCGCGGCGCGCGGCCCACAGCCGGAGCGCCGCGCCCTTGGTGCAGTGGCGATTCATCACGTCGAGGATCACGGTATTGCGCGCCGGGTACTTCGTCCAGGTCAGTTGCATCAGGGCCGCCGTGGGCCCGCGTCGAAGGAGGTCCTCGACCGGCTCGATCACCCCCGGAGGTCCGCCAAACATCGCCTGGATAGGGTCCTCGGGGCCGGCGCGGGCGGCCGCTTCGAGATCTTCGACCTGGAGCAGCGCCTCGGGTGCGGTTCGCCGGTACCAGGCGAGCGGACCCTCCAGCGAAGCGCCGTGCTGCATCACCACCTGGCCGCATCCCGGTTGGTCGTAGATCAGCACCGTGTGCGGACGGACGCTTGAAGCCTCTCGGACCACCGCCAGAGCCACGGCGGCGGGAAGAAAGTCCCGATGGTAGGCCTCGCCCTCGAGATTGCCGATGCGCGCGCCGTTCGAGGAGATCAGGGTGAGCGGGCAGGCCAGGGACGCCACCAGAGGACGCGCCGAGTGGAAACGGCGGCCGGTGACAATCACAACTTCCACGCCCTGGGCCGCTGCCGCGGTCAAGGCTTCCCGGTTGGCGGGGGAGATTTCCGCCCGGTCGTTCAGCAGGGTTCCGTCGAGGTCTACCGCTAGCAGGCGAATCGGCATTCGGCGAGTCCGTCATTGTCGATTCTAGGGTGGCTGTGCTAAAAAATCGAGTCTCCGCCCGCGCGCCTTCCGGCGCGCGAGACGAGACTTGCGAATCCCGCGTCGAACCGGCCTGGGAGGTCCATTCCTGAAGATGCCCATTGCCAATCGCCTTTCGCACCTCGAGTGCTCCCGCTGCGGCAAGCAGCTTGAGCCGGGCCGCGTCTACAATCTGTGCGAATGCGGTGCGGCGCTGCTGGTGCGCTATCGCCTCGACGCCGGCGCCATGCCGCGCAGTGCAGTGGCGGCACGCGCCCCAAATCTGTGGCGCTATCGCGAAGTGCTCCCGGTGCGCGACGAGGCTTCGATCGTCTGCCTGGGTGAGGGTTTCACTCCCCTGCTGCACGCCCGGCGGCTGGGCGAGAAGCTCGGCATGCCGAACCTTTATCTCAAGGACGAGGGTGTGAACCCGACGGGCTCCTTCAAGGCGCGTGGCCAGGCGCTGGCCATCAGCATGGCCCGCGAGCTCGGCCTGCGCAAGGTGGCCGTGCCGTCCGCGGGAAACGCAGGCGGCGCCATGGCGGCTTACGCCGCGCGCGCCGGCCTTGCGGCGCTCGTCTACATGCCGGAAGGAACGCCCATCGTCAATCGGCTCGAGTGCAACATCCTGGGCGCTGAAGTGAGCCTCGTTCCGGGCAGCATCAAGGACTGCGCCCGCGCCCTGGGCGCGCGCATTCGCTCCGAAGGCTGGTTCGACGTCTCCACGCTCAAGGAGCCGTACCGCGTGGAGGGCAAGAAGACGATGGCCTACGAAGTGGTGGAGCAGCTCGACGGCCGCGTGCCGGACGCCATGATTTATCCCACCGGCGGCGGCACGGGACTGGTGGGTATGTGGAAGGCCTTCGCGGAAATGGAAGACCTCGGCTGGACCAGCGGCCGCCGGCCCCGCATGTTCGCCGTGCAAGCTGCGGGCTGCGCGCCGATGGTGCGCGCCTTCGCCCCCGGCGCCGAGCGCGCCGAGGAGTGGGCGGACCCCGCCACCATCGCCAGCGGGCTGCGCGTGCCCTCGGCCGTGGGCGACTTTCTGATCCTGCGCGCCCTCCGAGAAAGCCGGGGCACGGCCGTGGCCGTGGAGGACCAGGCCATGCTGGATGGGGTGCGCGAAATCGCCGAAGCCGAAGGTCTGGTGACATCCCCCGAAGGCGGCGCCACTCTGGCGGCGCTGAAGCGCCTGCTGGCCGACGGATTTCTGGCCGGGTACGAAAGTGTGGTGCTGTTCCTCACCGGAAGCGGCTACAAGTATCTGG
This sequence comes from Terriglobia bacterium, assembly GCA_035516075.1. Classification (GTDB taxonomy): domain Bacteria; phylum Acidobacteriota; class Terriglobia; order UBA7540; family UBA7540; genus Gp13-AA77. Next base: position 13,893 of record DATJAQ010000089.1, read on the forward strand.
AGGCGCTGCAGGCCGTGGCGGACTCCCGAGACGCGGCGGCTCCCGGGCGGCCCGCCTGACGCGGTTTTGGCCAACACGCTCATCTCGTCGAGGCGGAGCGCCGCCAACCCCTCCGGACGTGACAGCAAGTCTTGCGGCGTAGTATGCTCCCTCACGAGCAGCATGACATCGGTCTGAGGAGCGATTGCCCTGATGCCCGGAGAGCGATACGTTTTCAAAGCCAGCCGCTGGACCGCCGGAAATTTTTTCTTTCCCTTGCGCATTGAAGTCACTCCGCAACACGTCTCGAGGGTGAAGCCGCACTTGATTGGTTCCACCGAAGAGAGCATTTCGATCTCGCAGGTAGCCTCCGTAAGCATCCGGACGGGGCTGATCTGGGCCACCGTCCAGATTGATTCCACTGGCGGGACCGATCCCATCGTGAGCCGCGGACATTACAAGGCCGACGCGCGCCAGATACGAGACCTCGTCCAGCAGTTCCAGCAGACCGGGAGCGCACCCCAAAGACCAGCCTCATCCTGACCGCAAAGCGGCCGCAACCTCGCGGACAATCCCGCACTTACTCCGCCCGCGAAAACCCTGAAATCGCCCTCCCCGCTACCGCCCAAAAAAGTCGCTTGACAATCTATTGTGGCACGCTGTATCGTGTCACGACGTATCAAGCGGGACCGGAGGAGACGGAGCAATGAACGCTACAAACGAAGTCGAGTCTCACCTGCCGCTCACGCCGGCGCTGTTTCACGTGCTGCTGGCGCTGGCGGACGGCGACAAGCACGGTTACGCCATTCTGAAAGACGTCGCCCTGCGCACCGGGGGCGAAGTGCGGCTGAGCACGGGGACGCTCTACGGCATCGTCAAGCGGCTGCTCAACGACGGGATGATTGAGGAGTCGAGGCGGCGCCCGGCGGCGGAGCGCGACGACGAGCGCCGCATTTATTACCATCTCACCCCGCTCGGCCTGCAGGTGGCGGCCGCCGAAGCCGAACGGCACGCAAAGATCGTGGCCCTGGCGCGCCTCAAGAACGTGCTGCGCAGGCCGGGGATGGCGTAAGAAGAACAGCTCGTTGCGAGTGACCGACGACCCATCGTCTCGCGAACTGATGAGCGCCCCGGAGCCGCGCTCACGGCGGCGGGGAGGCACGCTATGGAAGAAGCACCGAGATCGCGCGCGAACCGTCTTTACCGCCTGCTGCTGCGGGTGCTGCCCTTCGACTTCCGCTCCGACTTCGGCCGCGACATGGAGCAGACGTTTCGCGACCAGGCCGCCGAGGCCGAGCGGCGCGAGGGCCGGATGGGCCTCCTGCGGCTCTGGCTGGAAACCTTCACCGGCATTTTCCGTATCGCGCCCGGCGAACACTGGCAGATGCTGCGGCAGGACACCCGCTACGCGCTGCGGATGATGCGCAAGAACCTGGGCTTTACGGCGGTGGCAGTGCTGACCCTGGCGCTGGGGGTGGGCGCGAATACGGCGATCTTCAGCATGATTCACGGCACCCTGCTGCGCCCTCTGCCCTACGTGCGGAGCGACGAACTGCTGATGCTGCGCCAGCAGGCGCTCAAGGCGGGCATCCCCGACCTTGCCTATTCCGTCGCAGAGATCAACGACTACCGTCAGCAGAATCACACCCTGAGCGCGGTGGTGGAGTACCACCACATGCAATTCACCCTCTTCGGCCGCGACGAGGCGGAACGCGTGCAGACCGGCGTGGTGTCCGCGAATTTCTTCGATGTCTTCGGGGTGAGGCCGCTCCTGGGAAGGACCTTTCTGCCCGCCGACGAGCAGCCCGGCGCGCCGCCCGTCCTGGTGCTGAGTTACGAGTATTGGCG